>DATEHX010000322.1:0-17138 GCA_035279345.1 Pyrinomonadaceae bacterium
ACGGTGAATCATTGCATTACCATCTGTGATACGCGGGATGTCCGGGCTTGACGGCCACGAAGACTCCGCGACATGTTGCGGTGACTTTGTCGTGTGCGATCAGTTCGCCTTCGACAGTCGCGCGATCTTCAGTTGAATCTATAACGCGAGCAACGAGTCGCACTGGACGATCGGTTGGCGTCGGGCGCAAGAGTTTGATTGTATATTCTGAGGTGACGGTACATGGCGGCTTGTCGGCGCCGGTTTTGTTCATCAGAAACCAGGCCGCGCTCCAGTTGCAATGACAATCGAGCAGCGTACCGATGATACCGCCGCTCAACATTCCTTCAAACGCTTCGTATTCCTTGCTGGGCTGCCACTCCGCGACAACCTCATCGCCGTCAGCGAAGCTGCGAATGTGCAAACCCTTCGGATTGGCTGGACCGCAACCGAAACACGCGAGATTCGGAGCGTAGGTTTCCTGAATGCTTTTCATTATTTACGCAATGATTGCCGCAACTTGAACCGTTGAATCTTTCCCGTCGCCGTGTAGGGCAACTCCGACACAAACACATACCGGCGCGGTTGTTTGAAACGTGGCAACGACGCCGCCACCGATTCGCGCAAGTCCTGTTCTAACCGGCTCGGGTCGGATTCTAACTCCTGAGCGACGACAAACGCACACGGACACGGTAGTCCACCGGCATCGAAGTCCTCAACCACTGCCGCGCGCGCGACCCGCGGATGCCGCAACAAAACACCCTCGACTTCGACCGGCGACACCCATTGCCCGCTCGACTTGAAACAGTCGTCGCTACGTCCCATGTGAAACCAAAAGCCTTCACTGTCGCGCCGGTATAGATCTCCTGTTCGCACCCAGCCGTCGACAAACGTGCGTGCGCTTTGTTCCGGCTTTTCCCAATAACCAAGCGCCGCGCTGTCACCCTTAATCCAGAGATTGCCTTCGACGTCGTCGGGTGTAGGTTCACCGTTTTCATCTACGAGGCGCGCTTCATAGCCATCGAGCAATTTGCCGCTGCTGCCGTAGCGCACTTCGTTCTCATGATTCGACATGAACATGTGCAGCATCTCGGTCGAACCGATGCCATCAAGCAACTGCACGCCGAAGGTCTTCTCCCACTCTTCGCCAAGATGTCCCGGCAATGCTTCGCCAGCCGAAACGCACAAACGCAAACTCGAGCAATCGAGTGGTTCTTTGTGACGATGATGTTCGAGCAGTAGGTTGTAGACCACAGGCACGCCGAAGAAAATCGTTGGACGGCATTCTGCAAACGTTCGCGCAATCACATCCGGCGATGGCTTTTCGCGGCAGAGAACGGAAGTCGCGCCGTTCATCAGTGGAAACGTGAAACTGTTTCCCAGACCATAAGCGAAGGGAAGTCGCGAAGAAGAGAACAGTCGATCGTTCAGCTTCACACTTAGCACTTCGCGGCAGTAAGTCTGGTTTGTGTAAAAGATGTCGGCCTGCCGGTGCATGGCGCCTTTCGGCTCGCCGGTACTGCCGGAAGTGTAGAGGATGAAAGCGGGCTCGTCGTCGGAAGGCGCAGGAAATTTTACGGATTGAGGCGCTTGGGCCTGTGGCAAATCCGTGATGGCGAGGACCTTTTTCAACGCGCGCAGTTTTTCCGGCGCATGTGTCGTGAAAGTGCTGCGTAGTTCGGGTTCGACCAGGGCCCATGTTGCACTGCAGTTGTGAAGGATTGAACACTGCTCCTCAAGCCGGAGCGCCATGTTGATGGGAACAGCGATTGCCCCGAGCGAACATGTGGCGATGAAGGCTTCAACAAACTCCGGAGAGTCGTGCAAAAGCAGCGCAACGCGGTCACCGCGCTGGACGCCGAGTGAGGTGATCGCCGCAGCCATCTGCAAGGTCCGGACGCGCAACTCGCCATATGATATTTCCCGGCCGGCGAAGTGGATCGCGGGGTGGATCGCGGGGTCAATTGCAGGCGCGGCAAGGTCATGAGCAAAAATTGCTTCGAACAGGTTCATCGCAAAAGTTATACTCCAGTCCGGCCCACATGGTCACCCGGCGTCCGAGGGTGAGTCCACGATGGAAATCATAATCCTCCTGATCCTGCTGTTCTTCTGCTTAGGCATCGTAGTGGTTGTTGGTCTGGGCGTAGTGGCGCTCACGCGCTGGGTTTGGAAACCGCCCGCTCCTTCGCCGCGTGTTGTCGAGCGGCCGAATGACGATCTGGCAGCTTTCGAACGACAACTCATCCGCTTCTATCAAGACGGCAAGATCAACGATGAAATCTACGAGCAACTCATGGCTCGCATTCGGACTGAACGGGCCACAGAAACCACGGGTTACGCGGACCGAGTTAAAAAAGTTGTCGTTGAAGAAAAGGTTGTTCAGCCCGCGCCACCCGTGGCCGGAATACCGCGCAGGGAACCGCCTGTAACAACGCAGCGCCCAACGCCACCACCACAACCACCACCGCCGCCGCCGCCCCCACCGCGCGCTCCGCGGCGTCCTTTCAGCGAAGTGCTCAACTCCTTCATGGAAGAGAGCAACATCCGCTGGGGCGAGATCATCGGCGGCCTGCTGATCATCGGTTGTTCGACCGCACTCGTTGTAAGCCTGTGGGCCCAGATCTCGCAGATTCCAGTATTGAAGTTTTTGATCTTCACCACTGTTACCGCGATTCTTTTTGGCGTCGGTCTTTACACCGAGCATCGCTGGAAACTTCCCACGACCAGCCGCGGCATTCTGACGATTGCGACGCTACTCGTGCCGTTGAACTTCCTAGCGATCGCCGCAGTGTCGGCGAGCAACACGCCAGGCGCGCTCGCGATGGGCAGCGAATTGGCGGCGCCGGCGATCTTTCTCTGCCTGGTCTATTTCGCCGGACGTGTGATCACGCCCGGATGCGCGCACATTCTCGCCGCCGGTGTGCTCGGCTCGTCAATCGGACAGCTCCTCGTACGCCATTTCGCTTCGAGCGATTCATCACCGACGCTTTTGATCCTGCTGGCCGCGTTTCCCGTCGTCTGTTACATCGTCACTGTCGGCTTCGCGCTTCGGCTTGTGCTTACCGACCACGAGATCGATGCCACCGAAACGGGCACGGTTTTCACTGTTTTGGGCACGATGAGTTTTGCGGCGCTGTTGCCGTTTGGACTCTTGCTCTACAAATCCGGACCGCTGAGTTTGACGATGATGTACCTCGCGCCGATCGTCACGCTGTGGGGCCTGCCCTTGCTCGCGACCGGCACCGTGTTGTGGCGGCGCATCAAGAACAAGGAACTGGTCGCTTCACGCACGACGGGAACGGCGCTCGGACTTCTCGGTGTCGCGGTGGTGCTCGCGGGCATGATTCTGGCTTGGCCCAACCCGGCGAGCATCATTCCGGCAGCGTTATTCAACTTCGCGATTTTCACCGCACTCGCCATTGCACTCGAACTGCCAGTCGCTCATCTCATCGCGGCCAACTGTCTGGCGTTGGGTTATCTCGTTGCGTTTCACGTTTCAGCGGGACGCGTCGCGTGGCAGAACCTCCGCGTCAGGTCGCTGCTCGAGGTGGTTCTCTCGGCTCAGAGCGCCCAGGCACTCGCGGGTGCGTTTGTCGCATTCCTAATCGCGGACGAATGGCTCGGCAGGAAGAAACGAGCACGCGACAGTTATTACTACCTGGTGGCTGCGTGCGAAGTCGCGGTGATCAGTCTCGCGTTGTTGTCACTCTTCGGTTTGTGGACCACTGCGAATAACTGGCTGTGGATCGTACTGGCGATCTATTCGCTAGGCGGCTTCTGGATCACGTGGCGGCGAAACCAGCAGGCGTTTGCCTGGATCGGATCGGCGCTGTTGCTTTTCGCGTTCGCCGATCTGTTTTCCAGATCCCTCAATATCTCTTTCCCCTGGCAGGTGGCCCTGCTTTTCCACGCGACCATCTGCGCCGCTGTCGCTGTCTTCGGCCCGCGAATCTTTTCAAAAACGCTTAACCAGACCGCGCTGATCACACTTGTGCTTGGTGTCGTGTCGCTATTCCAGGCGAACACGTGGGAAGTCACAGCGATGCAGGCTCAACGCGTGTTCTGGATCGCGGGAATCCTGTTGCTGCTGCTGTGGCTGAATCGCCGCCGTCTGCTCTTCAACGCGTTTGAGATTGCGTTGCTCTGCGCGATCGTGCTGACGGTCAAAGCTTCGTTGCAGGAGTTTGAGTGGTACTCGTACATGCCGCACGCATTCCTGCGTCCGGCTGCGCTTCAGATCTACGGCACCGTTCTCGTGCTGTTTTGCCTCGCGTGGATTGGTTTGCGTTTCGTTGTGAAACGGGCTATGGCGAAGAACGGTGATGCGCCGCAGAACGATTGGCTGCACGATGCCTCGCGTCTGCTCGATACGGACTACTCCACAGATCGACTGCTCTCGTGGGCGTTGCTCGGTGCGTTTGTTCTATTCGCGGTTTACGGTTCGCTTTCGGGTCTTACACGCGAACTCTTCGCACTCGGCAGCGGCTTTTCAGGTCACAACATCGCCGGATTCCCACACCAGGAAGCGATCGCGCTCGGCTCGTGGATCCTGCTTGGCTTGTTGACCGTTTTGATGTTGGCAAACTTCGCGGAAAAGCGCCGCGAGGAATATCTGCTCGCCGCGGTGGTGGTGCTTTCGGCTGCAATACCACTGCTCGCCGGAAGGTTTGAATCGCAGATGGCGACGGCGGCCGCGTGGCGCTGGCTGGCGGCGGTGTTTTTGTTGGGCGGCTCGATCGTGCTGTGGTACCGGCGCGATCTGTCGGAACGAATGCGTTTGCTGCTCATCGCACTGACTGTCGCGCCGCTCTTGCTGTTCACGTTCGTTCCCGCGCTGCGAGCGATCTACTACCTGCCGGTGCAGAGTCCAACGGGTGGAATCTTCGCGTGGTTCAGTGACGACGTTTTGTACGGTGGACCACTCGTGATCGTCGCGTTGGTGATGATCGGTTACGCCCTCCGTGAGCGAAAACCTGAGTACAGCGTCTACGGCGGGTTTTTGATCAACTTGACCGTGACACTGGCGTTCATGCTCGCTGTGGTTAGCGGAAAGGGTCTGATGAACCGCGTCGTGTTGGTGCGTTTGTTCCAACTCAACGCGATCACGTTCGCGGTTTATGCGTTGCCTTGGTTGAGCACGCGACGGTTGTGGCAAAAGAAACTCGATCAAGGCGGACAGAAACTCGCCGACGAGCTGCTCAAGCTGCAAGTCTGGTTAGCTATCGGTCTGAACGCGCTTTTGATCGTTCCGGTCGCGCTCGGGTTGATCGTTGAACCCGAACCGCCAGGCATCGGAACTATCGCGACCGGCACATTGCTTGGCTGGTTGGCGTTCGCAACAACGGTGATCGCGGTTGTGTGGCTGGCTCGAGTGCGTGCACAACGTCCTTCGGCGGAGAAGCTCGCGTGCGGGTTGATGGCGGTTAGTTGTTTGATTGCTTTCACAGTTGCTGACATCAACGGGTGGCTCGGGCTGCACGTTCTCACGGTGTGCATCACGGTGTCGGCGTGGCTGATGTTGCTGGCAGCTAATCAATACGCAGACTGGCGCGGGCACGGGCGTCCACTCGCAGGTTTCATGGGCGCAATAGCAGCGTTTCTGTGTCTGCGGACGGCTGTTCATGGAGACGTGAGTGGTTGGTGGTCGATTGGACCATTGCTCGCGCTGAGCGTGTTGTATGCGATCTTGAACTGGCAGACTCTGCGCCGCAGATACATCTACGCGTCAGGAATCCTCGTTCCCTTCGCAGCCTTGATCTGGTGCATACGTTTTTTGCCGGGCGACTTCACGGAGGGAATTTTCGCGATCATCATCACCGCGAGCTGTTTGGCGGCGATCGGCTTGTTGTGGCTGGAGCTGCGAGCGCGCCGGTTACGCGGTCCGGAAAACCCGCGTTCGACGGTTTTGTCGTTTCACAATCTGAGCGCGATCGGTTGGCCGTTGCTCCTTGTATTGTTAGTTGTGCTCGGTCCCGCTATTCCGCGGTCATATTCACCCGTAACGGCAACGCCCCTGCTGCACTGGGTGGCGTGGGGCGCGACGGTGGCGTTGATGGTCGCTGTTCTCTGGGACAAACATGCGAAATATGCTGTTGCCGGACTCTACATCCTCGGCTTGCTGGCAGCGGGGATGGCCTTGTTTCAACTCGACCTCCCGCGAAATACGCTACGGTGGTCCACCCTCATCTTCTTAGCGATTTATCTGCTGGCGTCAGCCATCGTTTGGCACTGGCGCGAGCGCGTTATCACGTTCGCGGAACATTACGGCGTGCCGCGCCGGCTCGCGCCAGATGCGGCGCAACTCACCTGGCTCTGGGTTTTCACGATAGCGGTTACGAGTGTAGTGGTTGTTTTCGCTTACTGGCTTACTCTGAACTTGCAGCAGTTCGGGCTGCGCGCCACGGCTGCGCTGGCGGTCGTCGCACAGTTTGTGACCTTCGCGCTGTTTGCCGAAGGAAAGTTGAAGCGGCAGTGGCAACAACTCGCGATCTTGTTGCTTGTTGTTGGATTGATCTTCTTAGGTTGGTCGTGGTTGACGCCGTGGATCACAGGCACCTGGTTGAATCGCAGCGTGATTTTGATGTTGCTTGCCTTCGGCCTGACGGCGTTTTACGGCTGGTTACTAAAGGCGGTCAAAGCACGCGCGCCCGAATGGGCGAGTGCGGCGCAGAGTTGCGTGCCGGCACTCTTGATCGCAGGCACGATCGCTTTGTTCTTCTGTTTGGGAACGGAGATCACATATCAACTCAACTTCGGCGTAGTCAGAATTCATCCGGTTGCGCTAACGGCTATCGGCCTTACCTTGGTAGCAGCAGTCGTAATCCCGATCTTGTTCGCGCTCTCACCGCAACACGATCCACTCAGTCTTTCCGAGCGCGGGCGTATGAAGTACGTCTACGCAGCGGAAGTCATGCTCGCGTTGCTCTTTCTGCACATCCGTCTGACGCTGCCGTGGCTGTTCACCGGTTTCATCGAACGTTACTGGCCGCTGGCCGTGATGGCGATTGCTTACTTCGGCGTGGTGACGAGCGAATCGTTCCGGCGGCGCAAATTGCTGGTCCTGGCCCAACCGCTGGAACGAACCGGCGTGTTCCTGCCGTTACTGCCGGTGCTGGGTTTCTGGCTCGCTTCGTCGGAAGTCGACTTCTCCTTACTGCTGTTTGTGATCGGAGGTCTTTATGGACTGCTCTCGATCCTGCGGCGCTCGTTTGGCTTTGGACTGCTGGCTGCTATCGCGGGCAACGGCGGACTCTGGTACATACTTCATCGCACGGACGACTACCGGTTTCTCCAACATCCGCAGTTGTGGCTGATTCCGATCGCGCTTTCCGCGCTGCTCGCTGCCTATCTCAATGAAAAAGACCTCAGCGACGATCAAATGGCCGGCATCAGGTACTTGTCGCTCGTCACGATCTACGTCTCGTCGACGGCCGACATATTCATCAACGGCGTCGCTAATTCACCCTGGCTGCCATTGATACTCGGCGCGTTCTCGCTGGCTGGTGTCTTCGCGGGAATCGTCTTCCGGATTCGTGGCTTGTTGCTGTTGGGCACCGTGTTTCTGTTGCTGTCGATCGTCACGATGATCTGGTATGCGTCCGCGAACCTGGGTTGGACGTGGTTGTGGTACGTGGCTGGAATCGTGACGGGCGCCACGATCATCTTCATGTTTGCGGTCTTCGAAAAGAAGCGCAGCGAAGTGCTGCGCCTCGTCGAAGGTTTGAAAGAGTGGGAACGTTAGGAGCAATCCACAGATTACACAGAGGTCCGCGTAATCTGTGGATGGTTTTACTTGTCGGCGAGTTTTCTACCGGCGTTCAGGTTGTCCCAGTTCAGGATGGCGTTGAAGACCAGGAAGTAACTGCCTTTTGTTTGGCCGCGCCAGAAGGGATTGGTCGAGAAAAGCAGCACGTGACCATTCCCTGAAGGCACGTCGATGATCGCTGCGCGTTGTGCGATCTCGTCGCCGCCGTCAAGCAAACCCGAGACAAATAGTTCGCGGTTGTCGGCATAACGCAGCACGACTCGCGGGCGCTGGCTCGGTGGAATCAGACCGATCGCGTTGCGAAGTTGTTCGGGAGCAACAGGCGGCGCTTCCCACGCTTCAACGCGCGGCGGCGGTTCCGGAAGTTCTGCCGGTGGACGTCCCTGCGGCACGTCGGGATCGTCAGGCGTGCCACGGCCGGTCGCACGTGGTTGATTACGTGGACCACGGCCACCAACGCCGTTGTTGATGTTGTAGATCGGACCGTTCGAACAATACATCGCCAGCGAATCGCCATAGCCGTAAGCGATCGGACTCGCCGAATCGACAGTCTTCGTACGTAGAATCGCGCCCACCGCGCGCAGACGTGATGAACGAGTAACACTAACACCCGCGGTGAAACCATAGTTCACGGCGAAGTCCGACGTATCGTCGACAGTAATAAACACGCCGCCGTCCTTCACAAACTTCTGCAAGTTCTGCAAGCCGCTCCAACCCAAGCCCGGACGCATGTCGTCAGTATCGTCAATGTTACCGAGATTCGGCGTCAGTTGCGTCTTCTTCCACGGCAACGGATTACCGTACATCGGCATGCCATTGATGATCGCCTGTGAGCCGCGTCCTCCGATCGGCGCGAACAGAATCACGTCGTATTTTGACTTCAGATTCGGATCGCGCGAAACGTCCTGCGTGCTGATGTATGTAAACGGCACCTGCAAGTGATCGAGCCCGAGGCGATACCAGCCCTCGTCCTGCGTGTTCAGCCACGTGTGCATCATCGCGATGCGCGGCGCACGAATCGGATGTGTCTTGACTGACGGCGCATCGTTAACGGCGTAAACCTGAATGCCGAGTTCGTTTGCCACGCGTCGCAGGTCGTCGCCGTTGGCGCGCCGGATGATGAACGAACCGCGATTGAACTTCCGTCCCGCGGCGTCGAACGGTTCTTCAGCCGCGTCCATTTCGACGTCTTTGAGTCGATAGCGCAACGTGATGAGCGCGTTGTCGGCGTTGTGATTGATCAAAAAGACCGAGCCGGCGCTGGCGATACCACCGGGTGAACGAACCTCGCCGGTGACGCGATCCATCGGCGCCGTCAACACCTTTCCATCGACGACGCGCACGACTTCTACGTTTGCGAGTTCGCCCATGGTCCAGGCCGTGTCGTCGTAAATGTCCTGTTGGGGATCGTTTGGCGCCCAATATTGATAATCGAGCAGTGCATCGGCGATGCGGCTGTACGGCTGGTCCATGCGCACGATGTAGCTGCCCGCTGGGAACGTGCGATCTTCAGTCTTCGAAGCGGGACTTGGGGACGCGGATGCGGATGGACGTGCAGTGGGGGTAGCACCGTGTTTCTTGCGTACTGAAACCGTGAATGGCGCGGTCGCTTTGCTAATCTCGACGCCTTGAGCTTGTAAAGTTCGGAGCAACTCAGCCTGATTACCGGCGCGCATCTCGTCACCGGGCAGAACGTAAGCCGCCGGGCCTTCATTCTTCGGCTTCTCGATCGAACGTTTGCTCTTCAAATAAAAGTTTTTGAGAAACAGTTTGCTGTTCGCGCCGAAGTAATGAAGCGACGTCAGCAACGCGGTCTGCTGGTAGTTGTTATTGTTTCTCTGCGACCACTTCGCTTTCGGCAGGGGCGGGTTCTGCCGGAACCACGTGCGCTGATACTCGCTCGGCGACAACGTGCGCTCCACTGTATCGGCGCCGGCGTTGCCAAACGTTTCGTACAAACGGCTGATGCCGTTGTGAGTCGCGGCGATGAACATCAGATAACCCGGCGACCACGTATCGAAGTTGCCGTGCGCGAACACGCCGGGCATGCCAAACTTCGTCATCTCCGAAACGTTGTTCCAGCCGATCATCTGCCATTCGTCGGTCAGGATCGGATCGACCCACGCGTTGTAAGGACCATCGCCGATCGTGTTGTCGTAAAGATACGGAACTGACTCGTGCAGGTCGTGCAGCACTTGCGGCTTCCACGAGAGATATGTGTTCATCACGTTGCGCGTGAGTTTCAACGACAAACCAATCGCGTCGCGATTGTTGTCGTGCGCGACGTACTTGCCCCAGTAGATCAGCGGCGGCCAGTTTTGGTTCGGGTTTGCGAGGTGCCAGTTGTAAACGTCGACCATGCGGTTGCGGCCGTCGACTTCGACGACCGGCGTGATCAGCGTAAGCACGTTGTCGCGAATGTATTTCACGTAAGGACTGTTGTCGACCACGAGACGGTAAGCGAGCTCCATCAACGCCGTCGGCGAACCGGTTTCCGTCGAGTGGATAGTGCCGGTGATGTAGTAAACCGGAAATGAATCAGCGACGAGTCTATCCGCTTCGTCGTCATTCATATTTATCGATCGAGGATCGGCGAGCTTCGTGAGTCGCGCGCGATTTTCTTCGAGTTTGTTGATCAGTTGTTCCGACCCGACGGCGACGGCGATCATCTCGCGGCCTTCTTCCGTGGTGCCGATCGAATAGACCTTCACGCGCGGACTGGCGCGCTCCAGCATCCGCATGTACTTGTAAACGTCTTCCGCATACGGCAATTTTCCGGGTGCGCCCGAGACGTCGCCGAGGACGGCTTTCGGCGTCGGCACGTCGGGCGAAGCAGGCAAGTAGTCGGTCAGGGGCGAGTTGAAGTAGGGCGCGGTTGTATACTCGCGAATCTTGTTGGTGTATTCCTGGTCGATGGGCTGATTGGGATCGCGGCCCGGTTTGACCTGGGCATTCGCGATGGTTCCGAGAGTTGTCAGGAAAATAACGGAAAGAAAAAGCGACCGGAAAGGGCGCGAAAAGGTCATATTGGTTTTTCCTCGGTAGGCTTTAGGCTCTTCAGGCTTTTAAGCTATTGGGAACAGCGAAGTCAACCGTGTAATCTGTGAAAGATGTCCGAGAGGATTAAGAAGAGTAAAGCTGCCGGCGGCGTGCCCGCGATCGTCGAGACGCTCAAGGTTGTCTCGTCGGAGATGGGACTTGTTCGGGGCGCGCGCACGTTGTTAAAGGTCAATCAATTGGGCGGTGTTGACTGTCCTGGTTGCGCGTGGCCGGAGCCCGACCGTGAGCGGTCGCATTTTGAGTTCTGTGAAAACGGCGCGAAGCATATTGCTGACGAAGCGACGACGAAACGTGTCACGCCCGAGTTCTTTCAACAATGGAGTGTGGCGGATTTGGCGTTGCAATCGGATCAGTGGCTGGGAGCACAGGGGCGAATTACGCATCCGATGTTGCTCCGGCGCGGCGCGACGCACTATGAAGTGGTCAGTTGGGACAGTGCGTTTGAACTGCTCGCGGCGGAGTTGAATTCGTTGAACTATCCCGACCAGGCGATCTTTTACACGTCCGGACGCGCGAGTAACGAAGCGGCTTTTCTTTATCAACTGTTTGTGCGGCAGTTTGGGACGAACAACCTGCCTGATTGCTCGAACATGTGTCACGAGTCGAGCGGCACTGCGCTCAACGAAACGATTGGGATTGGGAAGGGAACCGTCACGCTCGAAGACTTCGATCGCGCGGAAGCGATCTTTGTGATTGGTCAGAACCCCGGGACTAATCATCCGCGCATGTTGAGTGCGCTTCAACGTGCGAAACGGAATGGCTGCAAGCTGGTGCATATCAATCCGCTGCCGGAAGTCGGGATGATTCGCTTCAAACATCCGCAGCAAGTGTTTGGGTTGTTGGGATCGGGTACTGAGCTCGCGGACTTGTTTCTGCAAGTGCGGATCAATGGTGACGTGGCGCTGCTCAAAGGAATCATGAAGGCAGTGTTGGCGCGTGATGCGTTGGATCGCGAGTTCATCGACAGTTATACGACGGGGTTCGAGGAGTTCGTGAGTGCGCTACAGGAAGTTTCGTGGGACGAAATTGTTTCCCAAGCGGGTGTAGCGCAGGACTTGATTGAAAAAGCGGCGGATATTTTTGTTTCGTCAGAGCGCACGATCTTCTGTTGGGCGATGGGCTTGACGCAGCATCGCAATGCGGTCGCGAATATTCAGGAGATCGTTAACTTGATGCTGCTGCGTGGTCAGATTGGAAAGCCGGGCGCGGGAGTTTGTCCGGTGCGTGGACACAGCAACGTGCAGGGCGATCGCACGGTTGGCATCTGGGAGCGGCCTACGGCGGGATTCTTAGACAAATTGGGAGAAGAATTTGGTTTTGAGCCGCCACGCAATCACGGCTTTGATACCGTTAAAGCGATTCAGGCGATGCACGACGGACAGGCGAAAGTCTTCTTCGCGCTTGGCGGAAACTTTTTGTCTGCGACGCCCGACACGGAGTTCACCGCGGCTGCACTGCGCCGTTGCCGCTTGACGGCTCACGTCTCCACGAAGTTGAATCGTTCGCACTTGACCACGGGAGATCGCGCGCTGATTCTTCCGTGTCTAGGACGGACTGAAGTTGACACGCAAGAGAGTGGCTTGCAGTTCGTGACGACGGAAAACTCGATGGGCGTTGTCCAGAGGTCGCAAGGTTCGCTCGAGCCTGCTTCTTCGGAGTTGCTGAGCGAACCGCGGATCGTCGCGCGCCTGGCGAGAGCAACGTTCGAGCATCGCACGACTATTGATTGGGAGCAGCTTGCGGCAAACTACGATCTCGTCCGTGATGCTATCGAACGCGTCGTGCCCGGATTTGAAAACTACAACGCGCGGGTCCGCGAGCCGGGCGGTTTTTATCTGCCAAACGGGCCGCGCGAGCGCGTGTTCAAGACGCCGTCGGGCAAGGCTGTGTTTACGGTTCATTCGCTGCCGGATCTCAAGCTCGAGCCCGGACAGTTTTTGATGATGACGATTCGCAGTCACGATCAGTTTAATACTTCGGTTTACACGGAAAACGATCGTT
This sequence comes from Pyrinomonadaceae bacterium, assembly GCA_035279345.1. Taxonomy (GTDB): domain Bacteria; phylum Acidobacteriota; class Blastocatellia; order Pyrinomonadales; family Pyrinomonadaceae; genus PSRF01. The sequence continues at coordinate 12,806 of DATEHX010000322.1, forward strand.
ATCGCGGCATCAGTAACAACCGGCGCGTGATTTTCCTGAATCAGGAAGACATCGCGGCCGCGGGTCTAAAAGCGCAGCAGCCGGTCGATCTTGTCAGTCATTTCAATGGCGAGGAACGAGTTGCGCCGAAGTTTACAATCGTGCCGTACGATATTCCGCGAGGTTGCGCCGCGACCTATTTTCCGGAAGCGAATCTTTTAGTTCCTGTAGGCAGCGTGGCTGAAAAGAGCAACACGCCTGCTTCGAAATCAGTGGTGATTACCATTAGGGGGAATTCTGTCACGGAGGAATCTAACGATCCATGAGTTCTACTTTGACCAAGCGAAAACCTGTTGCAAAACGCTCCTCGACAAAGCAGAAGACAAAACGCGCCGCAAAAAAGCAGACTTCGGCGCAAACTCAGAAAAGCAAGCTTTACGCGAGTCTGGTAGTACAACTAATGAGTTTGTTGAAGGGTGAATACGACTTCACCGCCAACGCCGCGAACTTCAGTGCGCTGTTGTTCAACTCGTTGCCGAACGTGAACTGGGCTGGATTCTATTTCTTGAAAGGCGAAGAGTTGGTGCTTGGTCCATTTCAGGGGAATCCTGCATGTGTGCGTATTCCGATGGGCAAAGGTGTTTGCGGTGTGGCGGCGCGGCAATGCGAGACGATCATCGTGCCGAACGTGCACGAGTTTCCGGGACACATCGCTTGCGACGTTGCTTCAAATTCCGAGATCGTCGTGCCGCTTTTTGACGGCGAACGGTTGCTTGGGGTGCTCGATCTCGACAGTCCACAGATCGGCAGGTTTGACGATCAGGATGCGGAAGGTTTGAACGAACTGGTGACGGTTTTTGTCGGGCACGAAGAAGGATTGATCAATGATCACGGTTAGACGTTCAAACGAGCGCGGGCATTTCGACCATGGGTGGCTAAACACGTATCACACGTTCTCGTTCGATCAGTATTACGATCCGCGTTACATGGGCTTTCGCACGTTGCGCGTGATCAATGAAGACTTTGTCGCGGCCGGCCGTGGTTTTCCGAAGCACGGCCACAGCGACATGGAAATCATCACCTACATTCTCGAAGGCGCGTTGAAACACGAAGACAGCATGGGCAATGGCTCGATCATTCGTCCGGGCGACGTGCAGCGCATGAGTGCGGGCACCGGTGTCAGACACAGCGAGCAGAACGCGTCGCTCCAGGAGCGTGTGCACCTGTTGCAGATCTGGATTCTCCCGCACACGGTCGGGCTCGAACCGGGTTACGAACAGAAGGCTTTCAGCGAAGACGAACGCCGCGGGCAGTTACGCTTGACCGCTTCTGAAGACGGCCGCGAAGGTTCGGTAGTGGTGCATCAGGACGTGAGTTTATTCGCTTCAGTGCTGCCGGCCGGACAGGAAGTTTCGCACCCGATCGATCCGCTGCGCTACGCGTGGATTCAAGTGGCGCGCGGCGCGGTTGAGGTCAACGGCCAAAAGGCAGACCACGGCGATGGTGTGATCGCCGTTGGTGAATCGAGTTTGCTCATTCGCGCGCACGAAGACGCGGAAGTGTTGTTGTTTGATCTCGCGTGAGTTTGACCTGCCTACTTTTTGCGCCGCTTGCGCAGCCTCGCGGCAGTTCCTAACAAACCGAAACCGAGTAGCAACAAGCTGGCCGGTTCCGGAATAGCCACCCCCTCGAATTCGCGGCCCGGTCCCGCGGCAGAGAAGGAAGCGAAACCGTTAACGGTTATTGTAAGCGTTGAAGTAGCCAGATTGTTTATCGCCTGCATTCCAAATATCTCGACGGAGAAGCTGCCGCTTTCCGTAAAGTGCCGCTCGATGACCAGTGGTGGACCGCCAAGCGCGCCGGTGAAAACAACATCGACTGTCGCTCCCGGCTCGAGAATGTCTATCGTGCCATTTAACGCCAACCGTGTAAGCACGGGACCAGCAACCGTCCAGTTTGGCGTTGTAATGATCGTCACCACGAACACGTTGTGTTGGCCGCTTTCGCTGTCAATGAATGCTTGCATATGGTGAGTGAGGAAGTGGTTTTGACCGGAGATTGTTCGTCCGCCGTGAACCACCAATCCACCACCGTCCAGCTTACACTCGCCGGCTGTACCCAGGTTGGTGACCTCGCCCACAACAACGAATGTACCGCACGGTCCGATCATCACGCCGTCAGCAAAGGCGGTCGTGGAGAACAGCATTAAACACAAGCTTGCGAAGATTAACTTCAAACTACGAGTTTCCATTTTTGTCCCTCCCTGGCGTGATTAAAGTGGCGGGAATCGGACTCGCTTGCTGGTAAGGAGAGAGACTCTCGTCGCGTGAGTGTGACGAGAAGTCGTTTGAGCAAATTACAAGCCGTTGAGCATCGTTGCTGCGAGCGGTGCAAATTTGAGGTTTGCGCGCTCGACGACTCTCAGATTGTCCAGAGCGCAGATTGCGATTCCAGATTCAGGACGCGTCAGCGGTTTGCTGTATGGTAGAGTTTCAACTTTGAACAACTGATGACTCTTCCAAGTCCCCTTCGCTGGCGTGCATTAGCTCTACTCTCCATCGCGGAATTGTTTGGCATGGCGCTGTGGTTCACCGGTTCCGCGGTCGTGCCCGCGCTTTCGCACGAATGGAACCTTTCGAGTAGTCAGGTCAGTTGGCTCGCGAATGCGGTCCAATTCGGTTTTGTCGCGGGCACGTTGCTCAGCGCGACGCTCAATCTCTCCGACATCATCACCACGCGACACCTGTTCGCCGTTTCAGCATTACTCGGCGCGCTCACCAACGCCTTCTTTGGTCTCTACGCTCATCAACCTGAAACAGCGATCGTGCTTCGGTTTCTAACCGGTGTTTGCCTCGCCGGTGTTTATCCGCCGGGAATGAAACTGATGGCGACGTGGTTTCGCGAGCGTCGCGGTATGGCGCTCGGTGTTTTGGTCGGCGCGCTTACGATGGGCAAGGCGACGCCTTATCTTGTAAACGCGATCGGCAGTGCAAACTGGCGCATGAACGTGCTGTTTGTTTCGTTGCTGGCGATCGTTGGTGGCTTGATCGTGTTGCTGTTTGTTTCTGATGGTCCACACGCGTTGCCGCCCGCGTCTTTCGATCTCACGCAGATCGTGAAGGTGTTCAGGAATCGCGGCGTGCGGCTCGCGAGCTTCGGTTACTTCGGACACATGTGGGAACTGTACGCGATGTGGATTTGGATTCCCGTGATGATTCGCGCGAGCGTTACAGCCCAAAGGGGAAATCCGATCTTAGCTGAAGTGGGATCGTTTTTGGTTATAGGGGCGGGCGCGATTGGGTGTGTGGTTGCTGGGCTGGTTGCCGATCGCGTTGGAAGGACCGTGGTTACGTCGTGGGCCATGGCGATCAGTGGCAGTTGTTGTTTGCTGGTTGGGTTCTTGTATGGTGGTAGTGCGTGGCCGTTGTTGATGGTGGCGGTGATTTGGGGCGCGAGTGTTGTTGCTGATTCGGCGCAATTCTCTTCATGTGTCACTGAGCTCGGCGATCCGCAGTACATCGGCACGGCGTTGACGTTGCAAATGTGTGTTGGCTTTTTGTTGACGACAGTCTCGATCGAGCTGATTCCGAAGGTGGTTGAGATTTTTAGTTGGCGTTACGCCTTCATGATCCTCGCGCCTGGTCCATTCCTGGGCGTTCTTGCGATGTTGCGTCTGCGTGGTCTTCCTGAAGCGGTGAAGATCGCCCACGGCCGGCGTTGAGGCAGATTCAAAAATATGATTCAAAAATATTTGACATCTTTTACGCCCCGCCGTATTGTTCGCGCGTACAACCCGACGCTCACAGACATCCACCTGTTAGTCTAACGGAGAAGAACAATGACTCAGAAAATCTACCGACGTTTGCTTATGGCGGCGATGCTATTGCTGTTGACGGTCTTCGTCGCAGCGATTGGTCCGACGCAGCAGGCTGCCCAGGAGACGTGTGAGGAGTGCAACGCCAGGTGCGAGCAGATTATTAATGATTGTCATGCGCAAGGTCTTCCTTTCGGCGTCTGCGCGCATGTGGGCATACAATGTTCTACCGACTGCCTCTACGGCGTGTGCTCCCACTAATCACGCTTCACCGTTGGTGATCTATACAAATACCTACTTGCCAAATCCGGACTCTTCCGCTAGTCTGCAGGGCACAGGTGATTTAGGATGAAAAAGATTCTCCTCCTCAAAACCAGACCCGTCTGGGAATTCCGAGCTTAACTCCTCCGCGCTTCTTCGCGGCTGGAGTTGAGTCCATTCGCTTGCAGTAATCTGCGGGCGAGTAGACGCACGCTCAGTCGCAAACTTCTTTTCCCAAACAAATCAATCGTTTTTCCAGTGGCCCTTTGGCGTCCACTT
>DATEHX010000323.1:0-12946 GCA_035279345.1 Pyrinomonadaceae bacterium
TCGCGGCCTGCGTTCTGTGTGTCCGGGCTCACCGATAACGTTCGAAATACCTGACTGGGAGGCGGTGACGCGTTGCATCCTACCCCCATCTGGCCGTTGAAGCAATAGGAACTTTCACTTTTACACGGCCAATGAGGGCGGGTTTTCAGTCGCCACCCCCGGTTTCATAGTCACTTTTTTCAAGGATCCGCCCGTCCTGGGGTATTTCTGTGCCTTCAACCAGCCGCTTCACGGTCTCCAGCGTGTCAATCTCCTCCGCCGTTTTGTCCGGCCGTAGCCGCAAAATCCTCGGGAACCGAAGCGCGTATCCACTCTTGTGCCGCCTCGATGGTTGAATCCTATCAAACGTTACTTCGATGATAATACTCGGCTCAACGATGCGAACCCGCCCATGCCCAAATTCCTGAAGCGTGTGCGCTTTGAACCACTCCGTCAGGTCCATCAACTCCTGGTCCGTCAAACCCGAGTAAGCCTTACCGATATTCAACAGCTCGTCTTCCTCACTTGAACGCCGAACGGCAAACGTGTAATCCGACAGCAGATGACGACGCTTCCCATGCCCAACCTCAACCGCCGTCACCGCCACGTCCAGCGTCGCAATCGCCCGTTTCAACTTCAACCATTCGCGGCCCCGTCGCCCCGGCTTGTACGAAGAACCCGGACTTTTGATCATCAACCCTTCATTGCCACGCGCCCGAGCCCGATCGAATTCTTCATCGAGCAAACTCGCCTCGGTGAACAGTTTGCCCTCCGAGAGACGTATTGGACCGCTGTCAGGGACCAATTGTTCCAACACTCTTCGCCGTGCGACCAGTGGCTCGTCAATCAAAATTTTGCCGCTCGCATACAAAAGATCGTACGCCACTAAAACAACCGGCACGGCAATCAGCAGTTGAGTTCCAACTGTCTTCCGGCCCAGACGCTTCTGCAACTCACTAAACGGCAGAATCGCGTCATCACTCGCCGGCACGATCTCACCATCAATGATCGCGTCGGACGGCAAGGAACGCAGCGGCTCGACCAACTCCGGAAACCGGTGCGTGATCTCGTCCATCGTTCGCGAATAGATCGCCACGCGGCCATTTTCAAGGTGCGCCTGCGCGCGAATCCCGTCGAACTTGTCTTCAACCAGAAACTCCTCCGGCATCGTCCTCGCGATATCCGTCAGGTCGGCGGCCGGCGTCGCCAACATGAACTTAATCGGATGAAACAGACGCATGTTTACGTCGCGTAAGTCTGCACGCCTGGCACGCGCCGCGGTTTCACCAATATCGCCCAAAAGCATATTTGCGTACGCCACATCAGCCAGCGATTGCCCAAACACGCGCGCAATCGCATCCTCGACCAGTCCCTCACGCAAACCGATCCGCAGGTCGCCGGCCAACAGCTTGACCAAATACTTAGCCTCCAGCGGCGTCGCGTGCTGAAGAACAGCCGTCAGTAATGCGGTTTTATTCTTGATGCCGCGGGTTTCACTAAGCCGCCCGATCAGCGACTCAGTCTCGGCCAACGTGATTGTCGGTTGAGAACTGTGGCGGGCTTCTTTCACGATCTCGGCAGCAACTTCACCCGGATCGCCAAGCCGCACCCAACGCGGAGAAAGATCTTCGGGGCTAAAACCAGTCGCCTCGGCCAACGCCGCCCCGATGATGCTGCCGCCGACATTCGTCGTGCGCGCATCGTTGAGAGCGAACTGTTGACCGGCAAAATACCGGGCCGCACGAGTGAGATCGGGATCTGACAGCGTCTTGAGATAGTCGCCGAGTATTGCCGCCTTCTGTAGCTTCTTGGTTGTTGCAGCAACCGCCTCGGCACACTCGGCAAAAGCCTGAAGCGTTCCCGCCGCGTCAATGAAACTATCAATTTCGCTCTTCTCTTCGCCCATAGCTCTGGTAAGATGCTCGACCCCGAAGGACCACTTGCAGCTTTCCGCATTTTAAGTGATCCTAGCAACATCTATTAGCGTCAAAGAGCAAGCCAACACCCCGCAGGCTTACTTAAAGACAGATCGAGATCTTTAGGAAGGTGAAACAGCCGTGTTTGCCCTCATTCTTGAGTCTCTCAGTAGTACTGAATTACTGTTCATACTCGTCATCGCACTAATATTTTTTGGCCCACGCAAGTTGCCGCAACTCGCTCGCTCGATGGGAAAGGGGCTCGCCGAGTTTCGTAAAGCATCCGACGACTTCAAACGCACGTGGGAGCGCGAAGTGGCCCTCGAAGCTGCCAAGCTGGACATGGATACTGAGAATGCCATTTTGCCGCCAGCCGAAACGTCTTTCCTGGATCCAGAGGCCATGGCGGAACCGTTGGTGCAATCAGCAGATCCGGAGTTGGTCGTAGCTCGCGGTAGTGAACCGCAACCCGAACCACTGTCTCAAACAGCCGAGCCGTTAACTGCCGCAGAGCCGCTAGCCGCCACCGCTGAACCAGCAGCACCCGAGACACTCCGAAAACAAGAATGGATCTAAGTCATCGGCAATGTCAGCATTCCTAAAAGCCTTATCAACCAGCAGAGATAGTGACGAAGGATTACTCGGCGGCCAGATGTCCTTTCTGGAGCATCTCGACGAGTTGCGCCGCCGCCTGGTCCGTTCGTTTATCTTCGTCTTCCTCGCGGCCACGATTTCGTGGTTCTTTTCCGGGCCGATTTATCGGTTTCTGGCCGCGCCGGTGAATCGAGCGTTAGCCGAAGCCCAACGCCTCCAGGTTCCCATCAGCGGTTACACAGGTAGCGAAACGATCGCAGCCATGACGTCGTTGAAGGAAAACGACGCCGGTCGTTACGTCTTCTCCGAGGAAACCAAACTCGGCAGCAGCTTGATCCCGGCAGGCGCTTCTGTGATGTCACGAGTGATGAAAGACGGGCAAGGCAAGCTTTCGTTGTACACCGACGAAGCGCTCTATTCCGGCAACGCTGTCATTCCCAAGGGCGTGCGTTTACCAATCGAACTCGGCTCGGCAGTCGAAGCGTTTTCCGGTGTCAACGATAAACTCATCGTCACGACCGCGCTCGAGCCATTTTCGCTCTACATTAAAGTCTCGCTTTATGCGGCGATCTGCGTTTCCGTGCCGTTTCTGCTGTTTCAGATTTGGGCCTTTGTCTCGCCCGGTCTGTATCCGCACGAACGCGCTTACGTGACGCCTTTTATTCTTTTGTCGTCGATCTCGTTTGTTTTGGGCGCCGCGTTTGCTTACTACGTCATCTTTCCGCCCGCCGCCACGTACCTGCTCGGGTTGGGCAGCGACTTCCGCCTGTTGCTCAAGGCTGATGAGTATTTCGACTTCATCATCATCGTGATGCTCGGTATGGGTGTCGTTTTCCAGATGCCGGCGATTACGTACGTTCTGGCACGAATCGGCCTGGTCACGGCTGGATTTCTGGTGAAGATTTGGAAAACCGCGCTGATCGTGATCATGATCGCCGCGGCGGTGCTGTCCCCGACCAACGACATTCCAAACATGATGCTGTTTGCCGCGCCGATGATCGTACTTTACGTGGTCTCGATCTTCGTCGCGTGGATCTTCAACAAACCCCGTACAGCAACCTGAGGTAATCGTCAAAAACTCAACAATTGCATCGGTTTTGCCCACTTTCGGGCAACTTACCTCGACCATGACCGCATCCTTGACTCTGTTCTCAGCGCAAGCTTAGAATCCTGAGTCTTCAACCGGTGTCCGGCAGCAGTCCGTATAGCTCGATCGTCAACATAGGAGTTTCGTAATGTCTTACCAGAAAGTTGCTCTGCGTCTGGCTCTGATTACCGCGTCAGCGTTCATAGCCAGCCCCGCAGTTTTGACACAAGAGCAGCAGGATCCGACCAACAAGCCCCGGAACGTCAAACCAGAACTCAAGAAAGCTTACAAAGACTGGCTCGACAAAGACGTTACTTACATCATCACCGACGAAGAGCGGAAAGCGTTTAAGAAACTCGCCACCGACGACGAGCGCGAGCGCTTCATCGAAGAATTCTGGCGCCGTCGCGATCCAGATCCGGACACTGACGAAAACGAATTCAAGGAAGAGTATTACGAGCGCATCGCCTACGCGAACGAGCATTTCAGCTCCGGCATTCCCGGTTGGAAAACCGACCGCGGCCGTATCTACATCATGTACGGCAAGCCCGACGAACGCGAAACCCACCCGATGGGCGGTTCTTACGAACGTCCCTCGTGGGAAGGCGGCGGTAACACGACCACTTACCCATTTGAGATTTGGTTCTATCGCTATATCGCCGGGGTCGGCTCGGGCGTCGAGATCGAATTCGTCGATCCGACGGGCAGCGGCGAGTATCGCATCGCCCGAAATCCAAACGAAAAAGACGCGATGCTGATGGTTCCGGGCGCGGGTCTAACGTTGTCCGAACAACTCGGCTTGAGCAGCAAAGCTGACCGCATTGCCGGTATCGGCGGCGTCGGCAACATGAGTTACCAACGCGAACAGGACAGCCCGTTTTCACGGTTGCAACTGCTTGCGGATTTGAGCCGTCCGCCGCAAGTGAAGTTCAACGATCTCGCCACGGCAGTTAACACCGGCGTCGTCGAAGAAAATCCGCTCAACTTCGATCTGCGAATCGACTTCTTCCGCCAGTCAGACGAGCGCGTGATCACCGCGTTCACGATTCAAGCCGAGAACAAAGATCTCGTTTTTCAGGATAGCGGTGGTCTACAGCAGGCGCGCATGAACATCTTCGCGCGCATCACCTCAGTCGCCGGCCGCCGAGTCGGCATCTTTGAGGATCCAGTCATCACGACCGCGACTGCTGAAGAACTGACTGACGCGAGAGATCGAAAGTCCGCATATCAGAAAGCAGTTCCACTCGCGCCAGGCACGTATAAAGTTGACGTGATCGTGCGCGACGTCGCTTCCGGCGCGACTGGCTTGAAACAACTCGGTTTCACTGTCCCCCGTTACGATCAGGAAAAACTCTCCACTTCGACGATGATTCTCGCCGCGAAACTGGAGAGCCTAGTGGACCAGCCGGCGGTGGGCCAGTTCGTCATCGGCACGACGAAAGTTATTCCAAACGTCTCGGGCGTCTATCATCGTGGCCAGGCGGTCGGCGTCTATCTTCAGATTTACAACGCCGGTATCGATCAAACGACGCTGCGCCCGTCAGTCGACGTCGAATACGCGCTAATGAAAGACGGCAAGGAGGTCGGCAAGCAATCCGAAGATTGGAAGGGATTGAGCGATTCCGGCCAGCGCCTGACGCTCGCTCGTCTGATCGACACGCGCCAACTCGCCACCGGCGATTACGAAGTCGCCATCCGCATCCGCGACCGTGTCACCGGGCAGTCGCTTTCGCCGTCGCAGAAGTTCAGCGTGATTCAGTAGCGCGGCGAATGAATACTTCGAGTTGGTCCAGATAGGCCGTTCCGGCGGAGCCGAAAACGTTGTGGCCGGCACCGGGCACGATTAAAAGCTGCTTCGGTTCGTTGGCCGCTGCGAAGAGGGCGCGGCCTTCGCTCGATGGAATGATCTCATCAGGATCTCCATGACTGATCAGAACGGGAACTCTCACCGTTCTCAGCTTCTGAGCAGACTCAAATCGATTCCTTCCTAAACCATGTAACCACGTCGGCAGCCACGGCAACGCGGTTTCCGCCAACGAACTCGCCGAACTGAATCCCGACTCGAGTATTAACGCCCCGGATCTCCGACGCGTCGCAGTTTCGGCAGCGATCGCCGTTCCCAACGACTGACCGTAGAGAACCACTGTTTCAGGAGCAACCTTCTTCTCATTTACGACAAAATCCCATGCGGCTTCGCCATCGAGATAAAGGTCAGCCTCGTCGACCGTCGCTCCACCACTCAAGCCATAACCACGGTAATCAAACAACAGGACGCCGAACCCTCGTTTCGCGAGACTCTCGCCTAACCACCCAATGTTGGTGATATTCCCGCCGTTTCCGTGGAAATAAATGATGGTGGCAGTTTGAATCTGACTCGCGAAATACCAGCCATGCAGACGGGTTCCATCCTTTGCGGTAAACCACACCTCCTCGGCGCCGTTTGGCGGTGCAATTCGCTGGTCCGCCGTGAGTCGCACCGGATGAAAAGTCATCGCCGACTCCAACCAACGCAAGCCATACACGAAAGCGCCACCGCCAAACAGCAGCGCAACGGCCGCTCCAATAAGAGATTCACGCGAGATAAACAACCGGCGCATACGATACTGCTACCAATACGTACGAAACGGCCTCAAGTGCTAAGATAAATTTGCAATGAAACAGCGTGTCGAATTAATCGGACTCTCCCAGCCCGAACTGGTCGAATTTGTCGAGGGTTTGGGAGAACCGGCGTATCGCGGTCGCCAGGTATTTGCCGCGCTTCAGCACCGGCGCCTGCGCGGTTTTGACGAGATGACGGACCTGCCGAAGGAACTGCGCGCGCGGCTGAATGAAGTCGGACAGGCTTCGACTCTCAAAGTCGAATCGCGCTACATCTCTTCCGACGGCACGCGGCGCTACCTGATGAAGACCCACGACGGTCTTCCGGTCGAGACGGTTTTCATTCCCGAAGAACACCGCGACACGATCTGTTTCTCGTCACAATCAGGATGCCCGCTGCAATGCACGTTTTGTCTCACGGCCCAACTCGGCTTGTTGCGGTCATTAACGCCGGGCGAGATCGTCGAGCAGATCTTGATTGCACTCAACGACGCTTACGGTGTCAGCATAAAACCACCACGAGGCACGAACCTCGTTGGCATGGGCGCCGGTGAACCGTTTCTCAATTTCGACTCGCTGCTTAAAGCGCTGCGCGTCATGGCCGATCGTAACGGCCTCTACATCGTGCCGAATCGCGTCACGATCTCGACCGCGGGGATCGTTCCCAAGATTCTCGAGCTGGCTCAGGTTTCGGATCGGCCGCATCTCGCGATTTCGCTGGCGGCGCCGACCGATGAGCTACGCAACGAACTGATGCCCATCAACAAGCGTTGGCCCCTCGAAGAGTTGCTCAAAGCTTGCAAAGTGTTTGAGAAGACGTTGAAGCCGGGCGAGCTGTTCACTTTCGAATACGTCATGCTCGCTAGTGTCAACGATTCAGAAGAACACGCGCGGCAACTCGCAAATCTGCTAAACCGTCACGGCCTGAAAGCGAAAGTGAACCTGATTCCGCACAATCCGGCCGAACCGCTTCCGTATCGGCCCTCCGCGGAAGATACAGTCACAAGCTTCAAGAAAATTCTGGAGTCGAAAGGGATTCACGCTTACGTGCGGCGCCCGCGCGGCCGCGACATTTTCGCCGCCTGCGGGCAACTGGCAGCGCGCCAGGAAACACTTAACACTTGCAAAGAGATCACTTCCATCGGAGCCCTGAACTAATGCTTAACCACGCAAAACTCTTTTCCGCACTCTTACTTCTCCTCGTGTTACCCGCAGCTCTTTATGCACAATCGTCGGAGGACGTGAAAGTCAACGGCTCATTCGCCCCTGACAAAATCAAAAAGGGCCGCGTCGTGAAAGGCAGCGTCGTAATGGAAATTCCTTCGGGCCTGCACGTGCAATCGAGCAAACCACTCGACAAATACCTCATCGCCACCAAACTCGACGTCGAAACTCCGTCGGGAATGAAAGTTGGACCAATCTCGTATCCGCGCGCAGTCATGCGCAACCTCAAATTTTCGAAAGGCGCAGTGGCTGTTTACGAAGGCCGCGCAACGATCCGTTTCAACTTGACGGTGCCCGCAAACTACAGCGGCTCATCCGGCGAGATCAAAGGCAAGTTGCGTTTTCAGGCGTGCAACGATGAGTCGTGCTTCCCGCCGGTGACTCGCGAAGTGAAGATGTGGCTCAACGTGGAGTGACCCGAGAGTTGACTTCGGCGCGGCCAATCACCGCCATCAGCCGCCCGACTTTTCCGTGCAACTTCTTTTCCTGGCGATAAGAGAAGAAGAGATCCGTGCGGCACATCGTGCAAAGCGGCGCGATGTGAATCCGATCTGGCTGCACACCGATTGACTCAAGTTGGTTTCGATTGGCTTTTAATAGATCAACGAGTGCATGACCGGGACGCGTCGGAGTAAAGAGATCAGCGCCATACGGAAACCGGCTCGTAAACGCATCGATCACATCAGCACCGACTTCATAACAACATGGTCCGGCAGACGCGCCAATCGCCACGCGCAAATCTTTCGTCCGCGCGCCATATTCGTCCATCAAACGTCTTACGCCTGCGATCGCCGCCGTTTCCAGCGTTCCGCGCCAACCCGCATGCACCGCCGCAAACGAACGCGTCCGCGAATCGCCAATCAAAATCGGCACGCAATCAGCAGTCTTTACACCCGCCAACACGCCATCGGCATTACTCACGATCACATCGCAATAGATCGTTTCGCCCAGTTGATCTTCGGCAGGCTTCGCTTCAGCGACCGAGTTAACCACGCGCACGTCCGCGCCGTGGACCTGCCAACAACCCGCGAGGGACCACTGGCCAGGAAAAAGCTTGAGAAAGCGGCGGCGATTCTCCAGAATGTTCTCCGCCGCGTCGTCGTGAAAGCCGGCCAGACTAAGCGAATCGTGCGGCATCGCGCTGACGCCGCCGAGACGCGTCGAGAAACCGTTTACAAAACCGTCCTGTTCCAGCGGACCGCAAACAAGCGCGCGCAGACCGTTGAGCTCGCGCCAGTAAAATCCAGCTTGGGTTAGTTGTTCGTCACTCGTGATCGTTTCCATCGGCATAGACATTATCGAAGTTGCCCGAATTCGCGAAGTGCTGCTGCGCACGCCGCGATTCACCGACCGCGTTTTCACGCGGGCCGAACGCGAATATTGCGACAGTCGCGGCGTCGTGGCCGCGCAGCATTATGCCGCGCGCTTTGCCGCCAAAGAAGCGGCTTTGAAAGCACTGCAAACGGGCTGGCGAGGTGGAATTAGTTGGCAGGACGTCGAGGTTTCAGCACGCGACAGCGGCGCGCCTTACCTGATCTTCACCGGCGAGGTGCTGAAGGTTTTCAAAAAATTCAACGCCACCGCAGCACACCTTTCTCTCTCACACACAAGCGAACACGCCATCGCGCAAGTCATCTTAGAACGTTGACTTCATTCACAAGGGTTTTCCTGCCTGTCCGATCCGTGTCCGTCCGTGTTCTTCCGTGGCTGTTAAATTCTTCCGTCTTCGTCTCTCTACGCTCGATGCTTTTCGCAAACGGACTACTCTGCACCGGCAAATTCCCATGTAAATAACACTCGAGATGCGGCGCTTCCCCTTCAGTCACCGCAATCAACTCGCGCAACGGACAACTCAACGTCGACAGCAAACCCGTCGCGGTATCGATCTCGACAAACTTGATTCCTTCCGGACACTCAAAATTCTCACCGCCTAAATCAGGCCGCATCGCAATCGCGCCTTTCATAAATTCCACCCACGCGGGCAATGCTGCTTCAGCCCCAGTCAAACCGAGTTGCGCGTTGTCGTCATAACCAATCCAAACAACGCAAACAAGATTCGGCGAGTAACCGACAAACCAACCATCGCGCGACGTGCCCGTCTTTCCCGCGATCGCCGTTCCCGGTATCGCGCCACGAGCTTTGCGCGCAGTGCCACGCTCGATCACGCCCGCAAGCATGTTAGTGATGACGTAAGCCGTTTGCGGACTGACTACCTGCGGCATGTTGTTTTCCGGCGCGTGCGCGGCCGGCGGCTCGTCAATGCTCGCGATCACTTTCGGATCGACACGCCGCCCTTCGTTAACAAAAGCCGCATACGCGGAAGCGAGTTGGAGCGGCGTTACTTCTTCGGTGCCCAACGCAAGCGCGGGATAACGTTCCGGTTTCGGCAGACCGAACGCCGCGGCGAGATTCGCAATGCGCGCGAGACCGGCTTGCAGCGCGACGTCGACAGTCACGACGTTGAGTGATTTGACGAGGCCGGTACGCATCGTCACTTCACCCATCGAATAGCCGCCGCCGTAATTCGCGGGCCGATACGTGCGAGTGCGGTCGTAGACAAACTCACGCGGAGCATCCATGAAGAGTTGCACCGGCGACATACCGTCTTCAACCGCAGCAGCATAAACGAATGGTTTGAACGTCGAACCCGGTTGACGGCGAGCGTCAGTCGCACGGTTCAACTGCGAACTCGCATAGTCGCGCCCGCCAACCATCGCGAGCACGTTGCCGGTGTGCGGGTCCAGCGCAACTAGTGCCGCCTGTGGTTTCTTGTCCTGATCTTTGAAACGCTCTAACTGTTTCTTCAGTGCTTGCTCGGCGAGATCCTGTAGCTCAAGATCGATCGTCGTGTAGACTCGTCGGCCCTCGTCCGTGCCCGTTACGCGATTCACGTAGTCAACAAAGTACGGCGCGAGTGAATTGTTCGCGTCGACACGCGACGTAACGTTAATTGCCTCCGCGGACGCCGCTTCCTTCTGCTCTCGCGTAATCGCGCCGTTCTCTTGCATCGCAGCAAGCACGATATCTCTGCGCGCCCGCGCGGCTGCCGGATTATGCAAAGGCGAGTAGTGCGCCGGACTCTGAATCATTCCCGCAAGCGTCGCCGTTTCCGCGAGCGTGAGTTCGCGCAGTTCCTTACCAAAAAACACCACGGCGGCTTCCTTCACACCACGCACTGCCACAGCGCCACGTTGTCCCAAATAGATCTCATTGCAATACAGCGCAAAGATGTCTTTCTTAGAAAGCCGGCGTTCGAGCGCGAGCGACAACATCGCCTCAGCATACTTCCGTTGCAGCGTCTTCTCCGGCGAAAGATACGTGTTCTTCACGAGTTGCTGAGTGATCGTCGAACCGCCCTGGCCCAACCTTTCATCTCCCGCATTTCGCAGCAACGCTCGCGCAAGACCATTAACGTCCACACCCGAATGATCGAAGAAACGCCGGTCTTCGATCGCCAGGATCGCCTGCACGAGCACGGCCGGAATCTCGTTGTACCCGAGCGCCTCGCGCTTGCCGCCCTTTGCTGAAAGATCGTTGGACAACACTTCCGGTTCGAGCGTGAACGAATCCAGCGTGACACCGTCTCCGGTTAACTCAACAATCTCATCTCCCGCAAAACCAACGCGCACAACGTCCGGTTGGCGTCGACTGCCGCGGCCTGGCCGAATCTCGATCGCTGATTCGCTAACAACAAAACTCCCACTCCAAACGTTGCTGGCGCCACTCTCCAAATAACCCGCACGCCTCAGCCCAACGATCAACTTTTCGCGCGACAGTTTCTGCCCGACCTGCAACACACGTGGAGCCGCGTACAAGCCCGGTCTACTCGTCAGATAACCACTTGCAAGCCGCGCATCGATGATTTGTGAGTAGAATTTGTAAGAACGGGTGAGTGCGACACCGCCCAGCGCAATCCCCACAACGATCACGAGGACGCTGAACCGGATGAGACCTCGTGACACGTGCGCCAGCCTATCGAGCGCACGCGCGTCGGGCACGGATGTAACCTCGATTGCCACCTATCCTCGCAACCCTTCAGTGCTTCTCAGTTTTGTATGTTTGGTTTAAACGCTTAACGCGTGAGGATTTTTAGAAAAGTCGATCAGCGCGAGAATCTCGGGCACAGCTTCGAGTCCCGCCTTGTATCCGGCGGCAATCATTTCTTCACCACGGCCCATTTCGTCCCAACGGATGTGCCCGATCTGCGGCCGAATCACGTGGTCAGCCATCGAAAGTTGATGATGCGAGGCGGTCTTTTGGACCACCAGCATCGATTGCAAAACGATCCCGATCACCGAACTGGTCGAACCGAGAAAAGTCGCGCCGGCAGCATTCACGTCGACCGCGATCACGATGTCCGCGCCAAACGAGCGCGCGACCGACACCGGAATAACCGCCACCAACCCGCCGTCGACCAATTGGCGTCCCTGTTCGTCTGTCACCGGCACATACCAACCCGGAATCGCACAACTCGCACGAATCGCAAACGGCACATCGCCTCGCTCGCGCATCACCACCGCCGCGCCGGATTTCAAATCCGTCGCTACCGCCGCAAACGGTATCGGTAGTTCCTCGAACCGCGTCAGCGGCAAATGATCGCGAAGGTATTGTTCGAGTCGATCGTTACTCTGCACGCCCAGTCGCGAAATCGTCGGCCGCCCAACGTTGCGCCAGCGCAATTTGCGGCCGAGATCTTCGATCTCGTCCAAAGACATGCCCGACGCCAACGCGCCGCCGACGAGCGATCCCGCGGACGTGCCCGCTACAAAATCTATTGGAATCTTGTTTTCCGTGAGGGCGCGTATCGCACCGACGTGTGCAATGCCGCGTGCGGCGCCACCGGAAAGTGCAAGGCCGATGGTGGGACGATTAACGGCCATGAAATTTACACCTGACTCAACATCACAATCTCAGCCCGTTCGCGAGCCGTGTCCAAAAACGCATCGATGTCAGATTCGATCTTTGATTCCGTCAACGTTTGTTCGATCTCGGCACGAGACTGTTCCAGCGTGGGTACAATGCGTCCCGGGAAACGTGAGCGGAAACGCGATACGTAAACGTCGCGATAATAATCAGCAATCTCTTTCTGACTGATCACCACGAAATTACGAAAACGGAAATCGAGGTACTTTTCCATCTTTAACCGCTGTTCGATGATCTCGTCAAGCTTTTCACTCGTCAATCCGACCCGCAGCAAGCGTTCGCGAAACGCAGGTTCCGAAGCAAAGTTACGCGCCAACTCAGCCCGCGCGTCGGCGATCTCCTTCTGCGTCGGCACGATCGTCGGGAGCTTCTCAGCCTCCTGAAGTATCAACCGCTGGTCGATCAACAAACGAAGCGTGCGATTCAACTCGTCAGACGTGGGATTATCCAACTGCGTGTTGGGTTGCAACGCCAGTTGCCACAGCAGGTCCGAATAAGTAATCAACTCCGTTCGCACGCCCGCGTTTACCGTCGCGACCATCTTGTCGACGACTTGCTGCGCGGCACACACTGATGAAAACGCCAGCACGAACGCCAGGGTTCTGACAATCAGCTTCATACGACT
>DATEHX010000324.1:0-7108 GCA_035279345.1 Pyrinomonadaceae bacterium
TGGAGGTTACCTGTGTTTGAAACGGACAAAGAAGTGCTTGACTGGTACGAGCGTCAGCCGCGCGCGTTATCAAAAGAGTACGTCAATAACATTCGCTGGAACGAGATCAAGAATCATCCCGTAAATCCGGCGTTTGTGCCCGTGCTGATCTACATGCGCGACATCGAATACTTCACTGACATGTACTACCAGGAACTGCGGCGCACACCGACCGGTAAAGATCCGATCATCCGCAAGTTCATGGACCGCTGGAGCATTGAAGAGCTGCATCACGCGAATCTGCTGAACCGTTTTTTAGAAGAGGCGGGTTATCCGAGCGGTAACGACTGGCGCCACGAAGCAACGCGTAAGATACCGAAGCTGTATACGATCGGGAGTTACTTGATAGACCACGCGACGCGACCGTTTGGCAAATACTTCCACGGCGCGCACATGGTGTGGGGGGCGATCAACGAGATCACGGCGATGCAGGCGTATCGCCGCTTGTCGGATCTCGCCGGTCATCCGGTGCTGAAAGAGTTGTTGATCGGCATCGTGCAGGAGGAGTCGATTCACGGAAGTTTTTATTGGAACGTAGCACGCGTGAAACTGGCGGAGGCGAAGTTTTCACGCGATCTGGCGCGGTTCATCATCGGCCAGTTCTGGTCGCCGGTGGGCCAGGGCGCGAAGCGTGAGTCGGAAGCGAACTACGTGATGGCGACGCTATTTCCCGGCAAAGAAGGTTTGGAGTTGTTCGATCAGAAGATCGGGAGCCGTATCGAACGTCTGCCGGGATTTCTTGGGTTTAAGGGACTTACCGAGCGAATCGCGCCAATCGTGCAAGCGTAAAGGTCTCCCGCAAAGGCGCAAAGACGCAAAGGAAAACCAAGTCTTACTTTGCGTCTTTGCGCCTTGCGGGAATTCAATCCGTCAGCTTCCTGGTAGCCTTAACACCTTAACGAGCGAGTTTGCCTCGAGCGTTTTCGTTCCGGCGGGAACGATCACGAGCGCGGTCGTGAGTGCGAAGGCGACGAAGTCAGACGATCCGCCCCATTTGAGCGGAAACGCGATCAGTTCTCCGTCGTCGTTCGTAGTTAATTGGGCCGGCAGATAACTCGCGCGATCTACATTTCCTTTCACACTGCGAGCGAGCAACGCACTTTCGTGTTTGAGTGCGGGCTCGCTCGCGCCTTGCATCGCGAGCAGTGCAGTGCGCGCGAAGAGATTGAACGTCACCGCAACTGAAACGGGATTGCCGGGCAGGCCGAAAACGAGCGTGCCGTTTGGCAGTCGGGCAAAGACCGTTGGTTTGCCCGGACGAAGTGCCACGCGTTCGAAAAAGATCTCGGCGCCGAGTTCGTGCAGCGCTGATTTCGTGACGTCGTAAACACCCATCGAGACGCCGCCGGAAGTTACCACCACGTCGCATTTTTCAATTGCTTGCGCGATCTGGTTTGCCAGCACTGACGTTTCATCACGCGCGAGTGGCAGGCGTTCGACTAACGCACCGGTGAGTTGTGCGTACGCGGTAATCGAGTAGTTGTTGGAATCGCGAATCTGATCCTGTCCGGGTTTTTCGTTGACTGAGACGAGTTCGGTTCCGGTTGCGAGTACGCCGACGCGAGGCCGCCCGGCCACCGCGACTTCCGCATAACCAAACGCCGCGAGCACGGCCATCATCGGCGCGTTGATGATCGTGCCGCTCTGCAAGACAGTTTCACCTGCCTGAATTTCCGAACCGCGTTTGACGATCGACTTTCCGAGTTCGACGCTCTCTAACAGCTCAACGACAGTGCCGTCTTTTAATTCGTGCGTGAGTTCGACCTGCTGCACGCTGTCAGCTCCGGTGGGAACAGGCGCGCCGGTCATGATCCGCACTGCTTCGCCTTCTTTCAGTTCGTGATGCCAACCCCGGCCCGCGGCTGACTCGCCGGCGATGCGCAAACGTACCGGCGCGCCGTTTGTCTCGTCAGCGCGCACGGCGTAGCCATCCATCTGTGAACGATCGAACGGCGGCAGATCCGAATCGGCGATGACGTCTTCGGCGAGTACACGATTGAGAACGTGTTCGAGTTTGACTCGTTCGGCCGGCAGCGAGCGAGTTTGTTGCCTGACGATTTGAATGGCTTCAGCGACCGAGATCATTTTCAGGTCAGTGTCTGTCCGTGTAAATCCGTGGCCCAAAAACCGAAAGGCCGGTTTTGGACCGGCCTCTCAAGGTTGGCGGAGGCATTCAGCCTCGATTGGTCACCGTCCTCACCCCGGCAACCACATTCACCGTTGAACTGAATTGTAGTCAAAAAATACGCCGGGTCAATAGCGGCCGGGAATTATTTGCCCGCTCTCAGGGTTTTCCCTTGTTGAAAACACGAACAGCCACCCTGAAGGATGGCTGCTTGTTAGCGGAATACCGCTGATAAAGTGGCGGAGCCGACGGGACTCGAACCCGCGACCTCCGACGTGACAGGCCGGCGTTCTAACCAACTGAACTACGACTCCGCAAAGAATCCAAATTGTGCTGAGGTGTGGTAGGCACGGAGGGACTCGAACCCCCAACCTCTTCCTTGTAAGGGAAGCCGTCTACCATTGACGTACGTGCCTTCATCAGACCAGCCCTGTCGCCGGTCTTTTCTTATCAACGATGACCCATGCAACTCAAGCAGGGCACGCCGTCTCAAACAGCGATGAACCGCAGCGGTTCGCCATGCTAAGCGACGCGCTGTGGAGTGTCAAGCTTAGCCACAAAAGGCACAAACGGTTGTAGTTTGCGCCGTGGGCGGTTTATATTCTCTCAACGAGAGCCCATCCGGATTTTAGCCATGTCTATACACGTTTTTCACCGTAGTCGTTTGCTTATCGCAAGCGTTTTGCTGATCGGGATCTGGGTTGTTGAAATCTCTCCGCAACAAGCTCAACGTCCGCGCCGTGTCACGAACGGCACGGAACAAACTCAAACAAACGGGACCAAGAAAACCGACGCGTCCGATGAAGTTGACGAAGGCGACGTCGTAAGAGTCGATACACAACTCGTCTCTGTTCCCGCGGTCGTAACCGATGCTTCGGGCCGGCCCTTGTCAGGCTTGAAGCCCGAGAACTTCCGGCTCGTCGAAGACGGCCAGCCGCAGACGATCACCAATTTCGGCACCACGCAAACGCCGTTTGAGATCGCGTTGCTGCTCGACACTTCCGGCTCAACTCGCGACGACGTCGCGTTGATCCGTTCAGCCGCGAACAGTTTTATCGAAGCGTTGCGGCCGGGAGATCGCGTTGGGATCGTTTCCTTCAATACAGCGCAAACTGCTAACAACACGACTGCGGCGGTTGAAGTGCTTTCCACTCTTACCGGCGATCGCGGCGAGTTGCGCAAAGCTATCGAGAATCTCGGCTCGAGCAGCGGCACGCCTTACTACGACGCGCTCGAAAGTGTCGTGCAGTCGATCTTTCGCGACCCGCCTGGCGAGGATATGCGCGGCCGGCGTGCGGTTGTTGCGCTGACGGATGGCGTTGACTCCTCGAGTAAGTCAGATTTTGGCACGGCGAAACTGCTGCTTTCGCGCGCGGGCGTCGCTTGTTATTTCGTACAGATCAACACGGAAGACTTCGTCGAAGATCGTCTGATGAAAGACTGTCAGGACGACGGCCAGCTTTCGCTTTCGCAAAAACAGATCGAGCGTTATCGCCGCATCTTTGTGCCCGCCGCGAAGGCTGAAGACTTCAACCAATTTTGCCGCATGGGCCCGTTTGAACGCATGTCGATCAGCCGCGAGCTTTACAACCTTGCGCGACGCGAAATGGACGACCTCTCGCGTGTTTCAGGTGGACGAAGTTTTCAAGCGGCGACGCTGGCCGATGCGCGGGCTGCGTTTGCGCGTGTGGCCGCTGACATCGGCACGCAATACAGTCTCGGTTATTACCCGACTAACAAAGCGCGCGACGGAAAGTTTCGCACCATTAAGCTTGAGGTCAAGGGAGTGAAAGAGAAAGCACAGATTCGCGCCCGCGACGGATACTACGCACCGAAGCAGTGAAGGCATTTTTGATTTTCGATTGGTGATTTGCTGGTTCTTAGACCTGCTTTGCAATCAAAAATCAAAAATCAACAATATGGCAAAGCCTTTCAACCGAATCTTATTAGTCGTGCTCGACGGCGCCGGCATCGGCGCCATGCCTGACGCGCCCGAATGGGGCGACGCTGGTTCCGACACGTTTGGTCACATTCTCGAATCGCGCGCAGTGCGTTTGCCGAATTTGCAGCGCTACGGTCTCGGCAACATACGGCCGCTCGCGAATTTGCCGGCGATCGATAAGCCCGTTGGTTCGTACGGACGCTGCGCATTGCGTTCAAACGGCAAAGACACGACGACCGGTCATTGGGAGATGGCGGGAATAATTCTCGAACGCGCGTTTCCGACGTATCCTGACGGCTTTCCCGCCGCAGTCATCGATCGTTTTGTGAGGGAAGCTGATGTGCCCGGCATACTTGGAAACGTTCCCGCATCCGGCACTGAGATCATCAAGGTGCTCGGTGAAGAGCACGTCAACACGCGTAAACCGATCGTCTACACGTCCGCGGATTCTGTTTTTCAGATCGCCGCGCATGAAGAGGTGATTCCGCTCGAACGTCTTTATGAGATGTGCGAGATCGCGCGACGCATCCTCGATGGTCAGCACAAAGTCGGCCGCGTGATTGCGCGCCCTTTCCTAGGTGAGCCAGGCGGGTTTTATCGCACGGAGAATCGGCACGATTACGCGGTGCCGCCGCCGCGTGAGAATTTGTTACCGGCGTTGGCTGATGCGGATCTCGATGTGGTTTGTATCGGAAAGATTGCGTCGATCTACGATTCGATGGGCGTGACGCGAGATCTAACCGCGAAGAACAACGAGCAGTCGATCGATCAAACTATCAAAGCGCTTGGCGATCCGGCGCGCGGCTTAGTCTTCTCCAACCTCGTCGACTTCGACATGCTCTACGGTCACCGTCGCGACACCGAGGGCTACGCGAAAGCACTCGAACACTTCGACACTCGCTTACCGGAAATCGAAGCCGCGATGCGTGAAGACGACCTGATGATGATCACAGCCGATCACGGAAACGACCCCACTTTCCCCGGCACCGATCACACACGCGAGTACGCGCCTCTACTCGTCTTCGGCAAATCCGCCCTTCCTGGCATCAACCTCGGCACCCGTGCTTCTCTTGCGGACATCGGCCAAACCATCGCCGAGAACTTCGACCTGCGTTTAGCCGCAGGCGAGAGTTTTTTGGCAGATATAAAAGCCACAGATTAAATCTGTGGCCCTACTTCTTCGCCGTCAAACTGCGGTAGACGATTTCGAGCCAGAGGTCGGTTTTGATGAAGCCGGTGCCCCAGGAGTTCCATTCGGCTGGAAGACCTTCGCTCTTGATTTGGTCCAGAGTTTTCTTCGCGGCGATCTTGTCGCGGACGATCGCGGTCGTTTCGACGAGCATCCGGTGGTAAGCCTTGAGATCGTCGAGGGACGAGATTGGACCGTGGCCGGGGATCAGTTTCGCGTCCGCGGGAATCCTGGTGATCAACTCGCCGATGTTCTTCGTCAAACCTTCAACACTGCCGCCGCTCTCCAGATCGACAAACGGAAAACGCCCCGCGAAGAAATCATCGCCGAGATGCACCACCTTTGAACTGGTGAAGAAGATGACGCTGTCGCCGTCGGTGTGTCCGTTCGGAAAGTGAATCGCGCGTATCTCTTCGCCGTTGAAGTGGACTGTCAACGACTGGTCAAACGTGATCACAGGCAGCGCTTCTTTCGGCGAAGCCGGCGTAGTTGATTTGAAAAACTCGGAGCGCTGTTCGCTCGACATACGCTTGCGCACGTTGTCGTGTGCAACGATCGTCGCCTCTGGTCCAAACGCGGCGTTACTGCCAGTATGATCGCCGTGCCAGTGAGTGTTGAGAATGAAACGCAGCTTACCCTGTCCCAACGTCTTCAACGACGCTCTGATCTTGTCAGCCAGCGGCGCAAACTGATCGTCGACGATCAGAATGCCGTCGGCCCCAACCGACACGCCGATGTTTCCCCCAGCGCCCTCGAGCATGTAAACGTTTCCCGCAATCTTCGTCGACTTGATTTGAACCTTGGACCAATCAGGTTCCTGACGATGCTTTTTGTGAACGGGAACTGTAACGAACAGTAATAAAGCGACCAGCGCAAGTTTCATAACCATTAAGCCTCCGGGTTTTTCAGCACCGCGATGAACGGCAAGTTGCGATAACGTTCCGCAAAGTCCAAACCATAACCAACAACAAACTCGTCAGGAATCTGAAAACCGAGATAATCGATCTTCACTTCCTTTTGCCGCCGCTCGAATTTATCAAGCAGCGCCGCCAGCTTCACACTCGCCGCACCGCGCGATTGCAAGTTTGCCATCAGGTACGAAAGCGTGAGACCTGTATCGACAATGTCTTCGACGACGAGAATGTGACGCCCTTCGATCGGCACGTCGAGATCTTTCATGATGCGAACCTCACCTGAAGTCCGCGTCGACGAGCCGTAGCTCGAGATCGCCATGAACTCGAGACTCAACCGCGTATCGATCGCGCGCATCAGATCGCTGAGAAAAAACAACGCGCCTTTCAAAACGCCAATCAACAACGGGTTGAGACCTGCATAATCGCGTGTGATCTGCGCGCCCAGATCCGCGATGCGCGCGCGGATCTGTTCCTCCGACAGTAAGACGTCAAGATTAGGATTGCTGAACTCAGAAGAGATATGTGCTGAAGAAGTAGCCAACTCGTTTCTCCTTCTCAAACTGCTGGGATTAATTTAAGACGTTTGCCTGTGTGACGCGTGGTGCGACATACTATGCAAGCTCTTCCTTAAGGTCAATGCGTCGTCGCCCTAACAATCTAATGCGCACACTGCTTCTCGTTATCGCGCTTGCTTCGTTCGCCGTTTCGGCAAGCGCACAATCAACTACGATTCAACCGTGTGAAGCGACTCCATCGACGGCCAAGCCGAGTGCCAGTGCGCCGGTGAAGACCGGCGTGCACAGCTCACAAACCGTCGTCGATTCAACTATTCCCGACGACGACGCGGTTGAAAAAATGCTTGCGCCGTACGCAGGCAAGGTGCGAGCACTCAACGTAGT
>DATEHX010000325.1:0-2675 GCA_035279345.1 Pyrinomonadaceae bacterium
GAGCTCGGCCATCTTTCGCAAAATGGAAGGCTGGTATTCCTGTTTCTCGTCCCACTCCTTGATAAACGGCGCGACTTCCTTCTGCGCAAACTCCCGCACGGTTTGCACCAACGCCTTGTGATCTTCAGTCAGTTCAAAATCAATCATTTCACTACTCTTTTCATTAGGGTGCTAAAAATGACCGGACATCTTACTCAAGTCGAAACTGCAATGTCCAAAAGGCGGCCCTTTGCTATACTCGCGCCATGCCGAAAAAAAGCCGCGCCAGTAATGTAACAACCGTGGGATTAGTGCAGATGTCGTGCGTGCCGGAGCCGGAAAAGAACCTAAAAAAAGCGATTGAAGGAATCAACGACGCGGCCAAACGCGGGGCGCAGATCATTTGCCTTCAAGAGCTTTTCCGGTCGCAATACTTCTGCCAAACCGAAGACATTCAGCTCTTCAAACTGGCGGAAACAATTCCCGGCCCCACGACCGAAGCTTTGAGCAAAGTTGCGCGGCAAAAAAAGGTCGTGATCGTGGCGTCGCTGTTCGAGAAACGCGCCGCCGGCGTCTATCACAACACAGCAGTCATGATCGACGCCTCGGGCAAGATCGTCGGCAAATATCGCAAGATGCACATTCCCGACGACCCCCTGTATTACGAAAAATTTTATTTCACTCCCGGCGATCTCGGTTTTCAAACTCACGACACCACCTACGGCAAGATCGGCACACTCGTTTGCTGGGACCAGTGGTTCCCCGAAGCGGCCCGGTTAACGGCGCTCGGCGGCGCCCAGTTTCTTTTTTACCCAACGGCAATTGGCTGGTTGCCGGATGAAAAACCGGAAGTGAACGAAGCACAGCACTCCGCGTGGGAAACGATTCAACGCGCTCATGCGATCGCCAACGGGATTTACGTAGTGGTTGTCAATCGCGTTGGCCACGAAGGCAAACTGACGTTCTGGGGCCAATCGTTTGTCGCCGATCCATTTGGACGCATCATCGCGAAAGCATCTGCCGATCGGGAAGAGGTGTTGGTCGTTGAATGCGATCTCTCGGTCATCGAAGAAACGCGGCAAAACTGGCCGTTCCTTCGCGATCGCCGCATCGATGCTTACGAGGGCTTGCGCTTCCGGTTTGGTGATCAGTTATGAACTACGGGCTGGTTGATTTACTCGGCCTGGTTGGTGTTGTGCTAATCGTGGTGACCTACCTGTTGCTGCAATTAGAGAAGCTCAGAAGCAACGATCTGGCTTATTCCCTATTTAACGCGATCGGGGCGAGTTTGATTGTCGCCTCGCTGCTGGTTAACTTCAATCTATCGGCCCTACTGATGGAAGTCTTCTGGGTTCTGATAAGTTGCATCGGAATCTTCCGGTATTTCCGGCTCAAAGCTTCCAGATCCTGAACACGTAAATGCAAAAAACTCCGGCAGAACTCGGTTTCTACATGCCCGCCGAATGGCACCCGCACGCAGGCACGTGGCTAACGTGGCCCACGGATCCGGAAACATGGCCGGACCGTGTCGAACGAGTCGAGGAGATTTATCTCGAGTTCATCGCAGCGCTCGCGCCGCATGAAACGGTGAACTTACTGGTCGACGATGAAGCGACGGAACATGCGGTGCGAAGCCGTTGTAATTTCCAGGGCCTAGAGAACGTGCGCTTTCACCGTATCCCAACAGTCGATTCGTGGATTCGCGACTATGGTCCAAACTTTCTCGTCTCCGGCAGCAGCGGCGGCGCGTTCAACGATTGGGTCTTCAACGCGTGGGGAAACAAATACGAAGCACTGAAGCGAGACGATCGGGTGCCGCGCCTGCTCGAACCGATCCTGCAACTGCCGCGTTTCGAACCGGGAATCGTAATGGAAGGCGGCGCAATCGAAGTGAACGGAAACGGCTGCGTTTTAACGACCGAGCAGTGTTTGCTCAATCCAAATCGCAATCCGAAACTCACGCGGAGCGAAATCGAAGATTACTTGAAGAACTATCTTGGCGTGGCGAAAGTTCTGTGGCTCGGGGAAGGCATAGTCGGCGACGATACTGACGGTCACATCGACGACATCGCACGTTTCGTTGCGCAAGACATCATAGTCTGTGCAATAGAAGACGATCCGGAAGACGCAAATTACGAACTGCTCCAGGACAATCTCGACCGGCTCAAACGAATGACCGATGCTAACGATCGGCCCTTTGAGATCGTTACGCTACCGATGCCCGGCGTTGTCGGCGGCGAAAGCAATGACACGCGCAATCTCGATCGACTACCGGCAAGCTATGCAAACTTCTATATCGCCAACAACGTCGTGTTGCTCCCCGTGTTTGGTCACCAAAACGACGCTCGCGCGGCTGATGCGCTACAACGCGTCTTCCCCAATCGACGCGTGATTCCGATCAACTGCGAACCGCTTGTCTGGGGCATGGGCACGATTCACTGCCTTACCCAACAACAGCCACGTATCAACCGGTAGACTCAATCAGCTTTCGAGCTTCCGCGATAGCTTCCTCAACCGTCCGCACACGCCCGTCCAACTGCATCTCGTAAACCGCACGCGTGATTTCTCCGACCCGTGGTCCAGCTTCCACACCCAACGCCAACAGATGCCGCCCGAGCAACAACGGCTCCGGCGGACGCTGTTCAACATCCAATTCCCGCGCGCGCTGAATAAACCATTCCTGCGCTTCCGATCCA
>DATEHX010000326.1:0-29255 GCA_035279345.1 Pyrinomonadaceae bacterium
CCGCGTTTCACGATCAGATGAATCGGCGGCACTGACTGCGTCGCGTAGCGAAACAGTGGCGAGTTGAAGTTATAGATCGCGCGATACAACGCGCGTCTTGCCCGATCGTCTGACGGCGAAACCGGCAACACCTCAATCTCATTCATCACTCCGCTTACGCCATCGATATCCTTCACGCGGCCTTCCGCATCCGACTTCGTGGTCGGACGAACCACTTGTCCGCGCAGGATCACGGTTCCGTTGTTTTGCACTTCATATTCCAGCCAGTCAAACACGCTGTAGTAAGGCAATGTTACGAGTTCGTGTCTGACCTCCTTCACGATGCGCGGATTGGACTGGGCCATCGCCTCGTGGGCCGTAACGAGAATTCCCGAACACACGACCAGAAGAAGCAATCTGGTTAGCTTTTGATACATAGCACACAAACCTCCAACCCTTTAGCTGTAGTTAAAAAGGTTGTCGTGTCTGTGGGTATTTCCTGCCGAATTTGTTAAAGGAGGTTGTGAAAGCAGAAACGCCAGCGACTTACGTGAGCCGCTGGCGTGGATTCCTGGGAAATGCGCTGTTTTTACTGGCCGATCGGTGGATCGGTGGCGGTTGCTGGTTGCTCGCGGTTTACGTGAATCGTGTTGCTGTCTGACTCGACGTAGTAATGATTAGTGCCCGTGGCGCCTGTTCCGGTTGCCACTTGCGGATCGGCGTTGATGGAATAACCGGGCTGAGCAGAAGTGGACTTCGGAATGATCTTCATCGTGTAAACGTAGCCGTCTACGACTGGCGTCGTGCCGTCGAAACGGGTGTCGAGAAGTCCGTCCTTGCGCATCTCTTCGAACGAGCCAAACGCGCTGCGCTGGTGTGAGTTGAAGTAGAGCATCTGTTGTTCGGCGATCGAGCGCAGTGTCTTGATCGCCGCTGCTTCGTTGGCGGCGCGGATGGCCGCGCGATAGCCGGCGATACCGACACCGATCAGGATGCCGATGATCGCGATAACGATCATCAACTCGATAAGCGAGAAGCCGCGCTGGTTCTTTTCGCGTCTGGGGTTCTGGATCAGGGGTTTCATAATGCCTCCTCGGGCGAATTACACGAGGTCGTGAGTCCTAAGTTCCGCTTTCTGCCTCGTTCGCCCAACTCACGGGCGGTAGTCTACTACATAAAGACGGGATTTCAGAATTGACAAGATTCTCAGCTTGGGAATTCTGGTATCCTGTCTAACCGTGTAGAATGCAGGTCAATTTAATGCGAAACCTCGAGACCATCAAGGGCGGCCCGGTAACCAGCGCCATCGCAATCGACCAAATCGAACGGCTGCAAGCGGCTGTCGAGACGGTCATTAAAGGCAAGCCTGAAGCGATCCGCCTCGCGATTGTGACACTCATCGCCGGCGGGCATCTGTTGGTCGAAGACGTTCCCGGCGTCGGCAAAACAACGCTGGCTCACGCCCTCGCGCGAGCACTCGATTGTACCTTTCAACGCATTCAATTCACGTCAGATTTGCTACCCTCCGACGTGATCGGACTCTCGGTTTACAACCAGCACGGCGGCGTTTTTGAGTGGAAACCCGGCCCCGTCTTCGCGAACGTCGTGTTGGCTGACGAAATCAACCGCACCACGCCGAAAACACAGTCGGCACTGCTCGAAGCCATGGCCGAACGCCACGTCACGGTCGAAGGCAACACGCATCATCTGCCGTTGCCGTTCATCGTGCTCGCGACGCAGAACCCGATCGAACACCACGGCACTTACCCTTTGCCTGAATCACAACTCGATCGTTTCATGCTGCGGCTGCGCATCGGCTATCCCGCGCCCGCGGACGAAGAGTTGATCCTGCGTGATCGCGAGTATGCCGATCCGCTTGAAGACCTCGAACCGGTGATGACCGCGCACGCCGTTGCCGAACTGCAACGCGCGGTTACGACTGTCTCCGTCGACGACGCGCTGGTTCAGTATCTGATGCGCATCGTCGCTGCGACTCGCGAGTCAGAGATGCTGGATCTCGGCGTCAGTCCGCGCGGTACACTGTCCCTGTTTCGCGCCGCCCAGGCCCTTGCGCTCACCGAAGATCGCACCTATTGCATCCCCGATGATATTAAACGTCTCGTTGTACCCGTCTTTGCTCATCGCATTGTGGTCAGCTCGCGCTTCTCGTCGTCGTTGCGGCGCAGTGAAGAAGCCGAAGCCGTGCTGAATGAGATTTTGAAGACGGTCAGTGTTCCTCTGTGACTCGCCAACGTTCTTCGTTTACACGCGTAATCCTTGGCACCCTGCTGGTTCTTGCCGGACTCGGAGCCGCGATCGTTACGGTGGTGGCGCGCCGTTCCGACAACCCTGCGCTCGCCGGAGTGGCCGCGATCCTTTCGCTGCTGATCGCGTTGCTGTTGACGATTTTTATCGTTCCGCCACTCGCGCGTTCGGCGCGAGTTGAAGTGTCGAACTTCGACTTTCCTTTCGAACCGACGAGCGGCGGCGGCGTGTTTCTGGTAATCATCATCGTCGTCGGCTTTGCCGCGTGGAACACCGGAAACAATTTGCTCTTTCTCGTGTTCTCGCTGCTGTGTTCGACGTTGTTCGTGGGCTGGATCGCAGCGCGTGTTTCGCTGCGCGACCTGACGGTGTCGGCACGTTTTCCCGATCACATCTTCGCGGCTGAGCCTGCGCCGGTGATTGTCACGGTGCGCAACACGAAACGATTGTTGCCGTCGTTTTCGATCTTTGTGGAAGCGCGTGGTCCAAGCAGTGAACCGCAGGAACAAGCGAGCCCAAGGCGCCGGTACGCAAAACGATTGCTGGCTTACTTCAGTTACGTGCCGCATCGCGCTTCAGCCGAGCAGCGCGTCGAACAACTGTTTCCGAAACGCGGTCACGTGTTGATCGATGGTTTCGAACTCTCGACGCGTTTTCCGTTCGGGTTCTTTCGCCGCCGGCGTAGACTGCGCGCGCGCAACGTAGACATCATCGTTTATCCGAAACCCGAAGTGATCAGCGACAAGCTGCACTTGCTGCCGATGTACGCGGGGCGCATTCCCTCGTTGCGGCGCGGCGCGGGACACGATCTGTTTTCGATGCGTGATTACCAACCGCAGGACGATCTGCGGCACATCGATTGGAAAGCGACGGCGAGATCGCGAAGGTTGACGGTGCGCGAGTTCGCTTCCGAAGACGAGCGCCGGATCACGATCGTGCTTGATACACGTCTTGGCGGTGAGCCGAATGAAGAGTTGCGGCAGCGATTTGAAAAAGGCGTGGTGCAGACGGCGTCGTTACTCAAACATTTCATCGAAGAGCGCGCGGAAGTCAGATTGGTGTTAGGCGATGAAGTCGGACCGTTTGGATCGGGCATGGAGCAGCTTTATCGCTGTCTGCGCCGGTTGGCGTTAGTGGTGCCTGTTGAAGGCGCACCGCCGGAAAATTTTGAGATCGACACAACGACGAAAACGATAGTGACGCGCGACACAGTCGAGCACGATTATGCGATTTTGTTGACTGCCGCTGCGCCCGGATCGATACCTGCGAATGTCTGGCGCACGAGTCACGTTATCTATTTGTGAATCCTTTAAATCCCCGTTCAAACAGCTTTCTGATTGGCGTGTGCTTCGTTTTATCGGGCGCGACCGGTCTTATCTACGAAATACTTTGGGCACGCATGTTGGGCCTCGTGTTTGGTGCGACGACGCTCGCGGTGAGCACGGTGCTGGCGGCGTTCATGGGCGGCCTTGCGCTTGGCAGTGCGCTCGCGGGTTGGCTCGCGCCGCGTATCAAAAAGCCGGTGAGCGTTTATGGCGTGATGGAGATCGCGATCGCGATCTATGCGTTGCTGGTGCCGTTTCTCTTTACCGCGGTTGACGATCTTTACGCTTCCATTTGGCAGCATCTGAGGCCGGGTTTCTTCACGTTCACCTTGTTGCGGTTTGCGTTGTCGTCGTTACTACTTCTGGTGCCGACGACGTTGATGGGCGCGACGCTGCCCGTGCTGTCGGCGGCGCTCCTGCGCGGGACGGGTCGTGATTCAAATTCGGTGACGCGGCTTTATGCGTGCAATCTCGTTGGCGCGATTGTGGGCACGCTTGCGGCGGGTTTTGTGTTGCTGCCTGCGTTTGGCGTGCGTACGACGATCGTCATTGCGGCGGGTATCAATATCCTGGTCGGCGTTATTGCGTTGCTGATTCAACGACAGATGCAAGTTGGACCGGACGTGCCTGAGGTTTCGGCTCCAGTTGAAACACGGATTGAGTTGGATAGTTCGCGGTTTTGGCTGTTCGCTGCGTTTGCGTCGGGGTTTGTCACGATCAGCACGCAGGTTTCGTGGACGCGCGTACTCACGATGATCATCGGTTCGAGCACTTACGCGTTCAGTATCGTGGTTGCACTGTTTCTAATCGGTCTTGCGGGCGGCGCGTGGATTATTGGCCGCAAGGATCGATCGGCGCGGTTGCGTTCGACGATCATGGTTGTCGAGCTGATCACGGCCGTTAGTCTGCTGTTCAGTTTGTTTGTGCTGAATCGAATTCCGGCGCTGTTGATAAATCTCGGAATGCGTTTCCACGTTTCGTCTTGGAGCGGTTTGCTCGCTTTGCAGATCGTATCGGCGACGTTGCTGATTCTCGTGCCGGCGCTCTTGATGGGAATGGTGATGCCGTTGGTACTGGTTTGGGCCAGCAACCAAATTAAAGCCGTGAACCGCGTGGGCCGAAGTTACGCAGTGAACACGATCGGCGCGATTGTCGGCGCGTTTGTAGCCGGGTTTGTGTTGATTCCCAGGACGAGTATCCGGTTTACGTTGCTGCTGGCGGCGGCTACCTGTTTGTTTGTAGGGCTGCTTGCGTACCGGCCGATCGGAGCGGGATTGCAGCCGCTCGTGCGACGCAGCGTTGCCATTGGTCTTGTCCCGGTGCTGACGATCGTGTTGTTGATATTGGCGCCGCCGATGAATCTCGCCGATCTTTCGATCGGCGCTTACGACAGTCTCGTGCGCGAGTTGGCAAAGTCGCGTGAAGTCCCCGCTGACAACGCAGAAGCGACCGGACCAGACGTTCACAAACTCTTGCTGTTTCGCGAAGGTCCGACGGCCACCGTTTCCGTGCGCAGGGACCGGGACACCGTCTCGATGGCCATCAACGGCCGCACCAACGCGTCAGACAGCATCTACGACATGCCGACGCAGGTGATGTTGGGCCAACTGCCGCTGCTCATCGCACCGCAGCAGAAGAACGGCTTGATCATTGGCTTTGCCACTGGTGTGACGGTCGGATCGATGTTGCAGTCGCCGATCGAGTCAGTGACGTGTGTTGAACTCGAGCCGACCACCGTTCAGGCTTCTGGGTTTTTCAATCACGTTAACAATCGGCCGCTCGACGATCCCAGGACGCGGTTGATTATCGACGACGCGAGAACGTACCTGCGCGTGACGCGAAATCGGTACGACATTATCGTGAGCGAGCCGAGCCATCCGTGGGTTCCGGGCGTGGCGAATCTGTTTACGCAGGAATTTTTCGAACTGGGGCGTTCGCGATTGAGCGAGCAGGGAATTTTCGTGCAGTGGGTGCAGATCTATCAGTTGTCGACTGAGAGTTTGCGTTCGGTGCTGGCGACGTATCACAAGGTGTTTCCGCACGTGTTGATGTTTCGAGTTGGTGGATCGAGCAATGGCAAGGACTTGTTGTTGGTCGGGAGCAATCAGCCGCTGAATATCGATCGCTTGCCGCAGCGGTGCGATGACGAGCTGATGAGGAAAGAGCAGGCGCGCGTCAATTTCAAACCGGCAGTCGATCTCAAATCGTGGTTTGTGTGCGACGAGACAAAGCTTGGACCAGCGGTAGCAGGGGCGCGCATCAACACTGATGACAACATGCATATCGAAACGACGGTGCCGCGCGAGGCGTTTCGGCCGTTGATGCAGACGAATGCGGAGTGGGTAGAGGCGCTGGCCAGGTAGGTTGGGCCACAAAGAGGCACAAGAAGCACAAGAGGCACAAGACAAAGAAGTAGAAATGATTTTTGCTAACTGTTTTGTCCCTCTTGTGCCTTTTGTGCTTCTTGTGCCTCTTTGTGGCTAAGGTATTCGGCGGCGGTTTCGCCGCTGCGGATGCAATCCGGGATGCCGGTGCCACGATAGGCGTTCCCGGCGAGTGCGAGGGCGGGTAGTTCGCGTACGCTGTTTTCGATCACGGCTATGCGATCCAGATGTCCGACTTCGTATTGCGGCATCGAGTTTTGCCACTTGGAGACTTCGGTGAAAAGTGGCTGTCCCGTGATTCCTAACAACTCACGCAGATCACTTTCGACGCGCTTTACGATCTCCGACTCTTCGAGTGCAAAAATTTCCGGCTGCAACGCGCCGCCGGCAAACGCGCGTAGCAGCACGTGATCGTCAGGCGCACGTCCCGGAAACTTCACGCTGCTGAACGTGCAGGCGATGACGGATCGTTTCTCGACAAACGGCACGACGAAACCAAAGCCATCGAGTGGGTGTTGAATCGCGTCATGACGGTAGGCGACATTGATCGTGGCGGTAGAGGCGTACTTGATCTGGTTGAGTTGTGCCGCGAGCGACGGATTTACGTCAGAAAGCAGTTGTGCTGCGACGTAGGCGGGGACGGCTAGACAAATCGCATCGGCTTCAAGCGTTTGGCCAGAAGAGAGGTGGATTGTCCAGCTAGCGGAATTGCGAAGAATGGATTGAACTCGAGTGTTCAGTTTGGTTTCGATTTGCGACAGGGCTTGTTCGAGAGTCCGTGCCAACACTTCCATTCCGCGGTCTAACGAAAGAAATAGACCGTAACGCGCCCCGCTCGTTCCACTCTGCGCACGCGCCTTACGCAGCATCGCGAGAATCAAACTGCGATGCTCCTTTTCGAAATCGAGGAAGCGCGGCAGCGTCGCACGCAAACTGAGCGTCTCGGGATCGGCAGTGTAAATACCACCGACCATCGGTTGGGCCATGCGTTCGAGTGCTTCACGACCCAATCGCCGCCGCACAAAGCTCGCGAGCGATTCGTCCGCTATACCGTTTGTGCTTTTTCGCGGCAGAAACAGATCCGCGGCCATACGCGCTTTGCCAGACAGACTGAAAATGTCGCTGGTAATGAACGGCCAGATACGTGACGGGGCGAGCAGTTGAAAACCCTCGGGCACCGGACGCAACCGGCCCTTCCGAACAATAAAACTGCGCCGGTGATTGGGATTTGTTCCGATGAGTTGGGAATCGAGGCCGAGACGTTTTGCGAGGGCCACTGCTTCCGGTTTCTCAGTGATGAAGGAATCGGGGCCGCGTTCGAGAAGAAAGCCTTCGCGTTCGTCCGTGCATAGCGTTCCACCGAGGCGAGCGGTAGCTTCAATCAAGGTCAGCTCTAAAGAAGGATTTAGTTCGATGAGACGATGTGCTGCCGCGAGACCTGAGATACCGCCACCGATTACTACAACACGGCGCACGATCACCTCCCGAGCAGACAGCAGTCCGCGGGACAAACGTCATGAACTGGCCCACGCGAACCGAGAAAACGAGGCGATTCGTTATGAATGCGTTCGAGCATGAGTTCGCGGATCATTTTCACGAAGGCCGGATG
Source organism: Pyrinomonadaceae bacterium (assembly GCA_035279345.1). Lineage (GTDB taxonomy): Bacteria > Acidobacteriota > Blastocatellia > Pyrinomonadales > Pyrinomonadaceae > PSRF01. The sequence continues at coordinate 7,563 of DATEHX010000326.1, forward strand.
CGTTCCCGCTGTCGAAGCGCGAACCATTTTCATTCCCAGTTCCCGCGCGAGGTTCTGCGCCTCGAAGTCGAGGTCGTAAACAATCTCCATGTGATCCGACACAAAGCCGATCGGAGCCACGACTACGTTCTTAATACCGTCAGCGTTGAGCTCGCGTAAACAGTCCGCAATATCCGGCCCCAACCACGGTTGCAACGGCGAGCCGCTACGGCTTTGGTAGACCACCCGCCAGCGATCGATGCCCAACGCGTCCGCAATCAACCCGCCTGCTTCTTCAAGTTGTGTTGCGTAGTCACAGTTCGTGGCCATCGACTCCGGAATACTGTGCGCCGTGAAAACGAGCTCCGCCGGCTGATCGACCCGTGACCACGCTTCGCGAATGTGGTCGACGTTTGCCTCGATAAACAACGGATGGTTGTAAAAGGCGCGCAGCTTATCGACACGAGGTGCGCCCGGTCCAGCCTTCTCCTGCGCGGCAGCAATGTTCTCGCGATACTGCCGGCAACTCGAATAAGAACTGTAAGCCGAAGTAACAAAAGCCAGCGCGTTGCGAACGCCGTCGGCGGCCATCTGCCGCAATGTGTCGGATAAAAGTGGATGCCAGTTGCGATTGCCCCAGTAGATCGGAAGGTTCGGTCCGTGAGTCTCGAGTTCTACTTCCAGTGCAGCGATCAGATCGCGGTTCTGTTGATTGATCGGACTGACGCCGCCAAACATCTCGTAGTGATGCGCAACGCCGATCATTCGCTCGCGTGGCACATTGCGGCCGCGCAGGACATTTTCGAGGAACGGCATCACGTCGTCCATTCCTTCCGGACCGCCGAACGACACTAACAATAGGGCGTCGTACTCAGCCATAACTCAGTCCGTGTTATCCGTGGTTATCCGTAGCTCATGAACGAACTCTACTAACGCGATCACATTCTCAACCGGTGTCTCGGGCAAGATCCCGTGCCCAAGATTGAAAATGTGACCCGGCCGGCCCCCGGCCTGGTCCAAAACCCGTTTCGCTTGCCCGAGCAAAACATCTCGCTCGGCAAACAACGCAACCGGATCGAGATTCCCCATCACCGCGACGTCGTGACCAACGCGACGCCAACCTTCATCCAATCGAACGCGCCAATCCAGACCGATCACATCGCCGCCCGCTTCGCGCATCAATTCGAGTAGCGTCGCCGTGCCAGTGCCGAAATGAATCACCGGAACGCCCGGCTTGATGTTCTGAATCACCGCACGCGTGTGCGGCAGCGCAAACTCGCGGTAGTCATCCGGACTCAAACACCCGACCCACGAATCAAACAACTGCACGGCCTGCGCGCCCGCATCAATCTGCGCATTCAGATATTTCACAAGGCTCGCCGCGATCGTCGACATCATCGCGTGCCAGGCGCCGCTGTCGTTGTACATCAATTGCTTGGTATGAACGTAGTTCTTGGAACCGCCACCTTCCGTTAAGTAAGAGGCAAGGGTAAACGGCGCGCCTGAGAACCCGATCAGCGGAATGTTTGGCTTCAGCGCCCGGCGCGTTTGCCGAATCGCCTCGTTAACAAACTCGAGCGCGCTCACGTCTTCCAGTTGTCGCAACCGATCGACGTCCCGACCGTGGCGCACCGGATTATGAATCACGGGTCCTTCGCCTTGGGCAAACTCCAGTTCGACGCCCATAGGTTCGAGTATCAAGAGGATGTCGGCAAAGATGATCGCGGCGTCGACGCCGAGGCGTTCAGCGGCAGTAACCGTGACTTCAGCCGCGAGCGAAGGTGTTTTGCAGAGTTCGAGAAACGTGGTTTTCGCGCGGACTGCGCGATATTCAGCCATGTAGCGGCCCGCCTGCCGCATCAGCCAGATCGGTGTGTAAGGCACCGGCTCGCGACGGCACGCCCGCATGAATACGCTGTCTTTTAACGCTTGATCCAAAGGAGGCGAATTATACTACGCCGCAGTAATATTCACCGCTCTCCGCTGTTGGCGAAATTTATCTACTCGTCAATTGTCCTTCGTCTCTTCTTCAAAACGCCCCCCAGGAAGCCCAGGCCTGAAAGCAGCAATACGATTGATGCGGGTTCAGGGACTTCATTTATCACCAGCGAGGTTGAGGTAAGTCGAACAGAGATCGAGTTCTCGCTGTTGCCCTGGAGTCTGACTGTCCGCGAAATTTGCTCTACCGCTTGGATCATGGAGGACTGGTTTGGCCCAAGGAGAGGATGGAGTGCTTCGACTTGGAGAGAGAACACTGGAGTGCCATTCACAAACACGTCCATGAAAAGTCCCGACTCTGCGTATCGACCAAACGCGTCGGTCTGTACCTGCCACAGGAACGAACGTAGAGCGGAAATACTCACATCAACGGGGCCCGCGGCGCCGCTGAGGACAAGCGTGCCGTTTATCATGGTTATTGCGGCAGAGCCCCCTTGGCAACTGCAACCTCCGAGAAAGGCTGTGGTCGTGCCGCTGACGGAATTCGTGGCTGCATCTGCTATCGCGGAGGCGGAGATTCCATTCACGAGTGCAGTGGCTTGAGCAAAAGGAAAACTGGTCGAACTGTTGCTGATTTGAGTTCCCCCGTTGATGCCAGCGTCGGCGCGAGCCAGCGTCGAGCTCGCCGTAAATTGAGCACTTCCCGCCGAGGGGGTGAACTGGAAATTGTTGAAGCTAAAGGTGGTGATCGAGAAAGCATCCGCATACGCAGTTGAAGACGCTCCAAGCAGCAACCCGAGCAGCAAAACCGGAACAAAACCTTTGAGTAATTTAACTCTCATGAATCTCCTCCCTTGCACGATCAAAAAAGTAGGTCGACGAAGTATTCGTAAGGGGTCAGGGGGATAAAGTTAAAGAGGAGAGAAGTAGATGGCTTATACACCCGGACATGAGGGGGAGCAAGAAAAAAGCGGGGCAAAATTCCTGTAGTTTTCGTCACGGCGATCGGATTCGAACCCGGGCTTTGTACGAAAGCCTGCTTCTCTGTTGCACAGAGAACAAGTCCGAACTTTCAATTCGAGCGATTCGTTACGAAACCTGTCGCCCCTTTTTGACACTTACAACAAGCTACCGTTCTCTTGGTACAAAACGGAGTTCAGGACTACAATCACTCCGTCCGAATCCACGTACTTACCGGCTTGCAAGAAACCTGACTGAATTCGTCAGAAACTTGCCACAAGCCCGTGGTTTGTGGTGTTTGCACTGTTGAGAGAGCGGTGATTGATGAACGGACAAGCTAGAGTTTTGATCGAGTCCATGCCTAACGACATCGGGACTGAAGCGGTAGGTCCGCTTAGTTTCGACGAAGCGTTTACCCTCCATCACCGTGCCGTTTTTCGAACGGCCAGGGCTGTCGTACGCGACTCTGCCCTGGCGGAAGACGTAACGCAGGAAGTATTTTTACGACTTTATCGCAATCTCCACGCTACGCCGGGCGAAGATCTGCTTCGCGCGTGGCTTCTACGCGTGACTCTGAACGTGGCGCGAAACACCGTGCGTGGGCAAACCCGCTCGATGGTTCGCGATAACGAGTATCAGAAGAACACCGTGGACAACGGCTTTGCCGTCGAGGCTCCGGAAGAGGACTACGAGCGCCGGATGGCGATCGAAGAAGCTCGCCGGGCTTTAGCCAAGATAAAAGAGCCGATGAGGAGCTGCCTGTTACTGAAACAACAGGGACTTTCGTACCGCGAGATCGCCACCAGCCTGTCGTTGAAAGAGACGAACGTAGGCAGTCTGGTAGCCCGCGGGCGGAAAGAATTTGCGAGGGTCTACGGAAAGATCGGAGGCAGACGATGACGAGGTGTATGGACGAGGCAACGCTGCAAACTTATTTCGACGGTGAGCTTTCCGGCGAGATGATGGAAAGCGCAACGTTGCACCTGGCTTCGTGTTCAACGTGCGCCGCGGCGGCGCGCGAAATCGAAGAAGAGATCAATTTGATGATGACGGCCCTGGCGCCGGAGTTTGAAGCCAGCGTGCCGACCGAACGGCTGCGCGAGCGTATTGACGCGGCGGTTCTGGATCTGCGTGTCGATGCGGCGTCGTCAACACAGCGCACGGGGTTTGGTGCGTTCATCTCGAGTCTGCTTAGTTTCGGAACACAGCGAACGTTGGGTTATGCGAGTTTGCTGATGGTGCTGGCGTTTGGAGCGATCTTTGGTTTGGTGAAACTGAAAACGAATACGCCACCGCAGGTTCCGATTGCTAAGACACAACCACCACAAGTCAAAAATGGTGACGAACAAGTAGCTGTAGTGCCGCCTAAAGTTGATCCGGTTCAAGTCAAAGAACCGGTAGCCGGGAATTACACGAATAAGAAACCCGGGATCAAAGTAAATCCAACCAAAACAAATCTAACCGCAAACAGAACAAATTCAACTCCCGCGTCGGAACCAGTCAAGCTTCTCCCGGGCGAACGTTCCTATCTCCAAACGATTGCCCGTCTTGACACCACAATCAAAGCGAACCAGAAATCAATGCGTCCGTCCTTACAGGTTGAGTATGAGCGCAATCTGGCGGTTGTCGATCGCGCTATCGCTGCCACCCGCAGTGCGGCCAAGAGCAATCCCAACGATCCGGACGCTGCAGATTTCATGTTCGCGGCTTATCAAAGCAAGGTAGATCTGCTGAACACCATCGCCGATGCTCGTCTCGGTGGCGGTCGCTCCCACTGAAAGGCCCGGTTTTAACTTGATCAAGAAGCTGTTCGCATTTGCCGCGGCTACCGGCCTCCTTTTCTCCCTGGCAGGTTTAACCCCCGCTTACAACGAAAATAAAAACGCTAACGCCGGAAAAACCGGGCAAAAGATCGAGCGCTCTATGCGCGTCACTTCAGAGTCGCTCATCACCCTGTGCGTCGCCTCCGGCACATTGACCGTGCGCGGCTGGGACAAACAGGAAGTTCGTGTTCGTTCCGTGGACGCCGACCAGATCGAGTTTCGCCGGATCGATAAGTCGAAAGATCTGAATGCACCCGCAAACCACGTCGACGTGATGGTGCTCGATAAGGAAGCCGATCCAAAGAAAGACTGCCAGGCGATCGCCGACGTCGATATGGACATTCCCGCCGGCGCAACCGTTCAGGTGCAAACGCATGACGGAGACATCAATGTTGCCGGCGTCGCTTCCGTTTATGCCGGTTCGCAAAACGGCGACATCATGATCGAGCGCGTCACCAAACTCGTGGAGGCAGGTACCCTTGGTGGCAGTATTTCACTGAAAGACTCGAGCGGCCGTATGCATTTGAGCGCTGCCAGTGGTGTTGTTGAAGCGGTAAACGTTCGCGGTGGGGATGCCGACGATACTTTTGAAGTGGGCACCGTTAGCGGTGATATTCAATTGGATCGGATTTCGAACCAGAAAGTATTGGCGAAAACCGTCAACGGTACGATGATGATGAGCGGTCCGTTGGTCAAAGCGGGCTATTATACTTTTAGCAACGTGACCGGCGATGTATTGCTGACGCTGCCGCGGGATGCTTCGTTTCGCTTGAACGCCAAGGTTTCCGACAAGCAGGACATAGTTTCTGATTTCATTTTGAAGTACCTTGGGGAGCCGGCGCCTCCAAGTCCGCCGACACCGATGCCGCGCGTAAATCCGGCTCCGGCTCCGGCGCCGCCAGCGGACAAACCGTCGGCAGTGGCTGGCGCGACCCCGAAAAAGACGCCGGCGGTGAAAGATCAGAAGACGCCCGTGCCGAAAGAGAAAGAGAAGCCCGCGGCGAAGGGGGGACTTGTGGCGCCGGGGCCGTTGATTACGATTGAAAAACCGGCTGTGATCATCGCGCCATACGTACGCCGAATCGAAGCGATTTGCGGTACGGGGGACGCGACAATCTCGGTGGCTTCGTTTGGCGGAACATTGCGGCTAAAAAAGCTTTGATCCCCGATTTTTTCCTGTCACATCCGTGTTAACCCCGGTGTTCTGACTATAGAGCAACGCAGAAGGGCCGAGGGTAGTTGGAACCTGGTAATTCGGAACTTACTACTCTCGGCTCTAAAAGTTTAGAAACGAGACGAACATGTTTAATAAGCTCCTCATTGCATCCGTTCTGTTCACAATCGCGATAGTCACCTACGGTACGACCGCGGTAATCGCGACCAGCCAGGCAGATCCACAGCAGGCTGGTTCACAAGACGTTCGGCCTGTTCCACAGGTGCCAACTGCCGAGTCTGCCGGTGGCGAACAACCCGGCCAGCAGGTGACCGAGGAGTTTCATCAAACGTATCCACTGTCAGCTACCGGACGCGTCAATCTCGGAAACATCAATGGTGGAGTGAAGATCAAGGTTTGGGATCGGGCGGCGGTTCAGGTCGATGCGATCAAAAAAGCTTACCGCCGCGAGCGTCTAACCGAAGCACAAATCGAAGTCACGTCCACTGAAGAAAACATCAGAATCAAAACCGAATATCCGGACCAGGACCAGAACTTTCGCAGTGGTGAAGGACGTTACAACAATCCCGCGATTGTCGAGTATTCGTTAACCGTTCCGCGTAAAGCAATGCTGGAGTCGATCGAGCTTATCAATGGGCCGCTCGATATCGACGGTGTTGAAGGGAACGTCAAGGCTTCTTCGATCAACGGGCCAGTCACTGCGCGCGGTCTGATGGGTGAAGCAAGACTCACGACGGTTAATGGTCAATTGCAGGCGACGTTCACTCAACTCGACGAAACGAAACCCATCTCGCTCGGTTCAGTGAACGGAAGCGTGACCGTAGTTATCCCTTCGGATTCGAATGCTTCGTTTCGCGCCAGCACCGTTCACGGATCTATCCGCAACGACTTCGGCATTCAGGTGAAGCACGGCGAGTACGTCGGCCACAACCTTGACGCGCAGATCGGCAACGGTGGTCCACGTCTCAAGCTTACCAATGTCAACGGCGCGATCAATATTACACGTGCGCAGGACGGCCGTCCGCTCAGTCCTGTTACGTCGATCGCCCGCGTCGATCTGACCAGAGACGAAATGATGGCGGAGGATGTCGTTCGCGAAAATGAAATGACCACCGCCGAGCTCACGCTCAAGAAAATGGAGACCGCGCGGATCGTGCGAGAAACTCGCCAGGCGCAACGCGAAGCCGCGCGCCAGGTTGATGCCGAAGTGCGCAAGGCTCAGCGCGAGATCGACCAGGCTCAACGTGAAGTACAGCGCCAGCAGCGCGAGATCCGCGTGCGCGTGCCTCGGGTGATCATCAACCAGAACAATGGCGATTGGAATAAGTTTTCTAATCAGGAGACTAAGAGTTTCGCCGTCAGTGGTTCGCCGCGCGTTAGCATCACTACGTTCGACGGTCCCGTAACCGTTCGCGGTTGGGACCAGTCAGAAGTTAAATACACTGCAACCAAGCGTGCCAGCGACGAGGAGAGCCTGAAACAGATCTCCATCAAAACCGAACAACAGGGACAGACGATCGCCATCAACGCGATCAATGAAAACGCCGAAAACGGCAGTGTTCACCTGGAAGTCTTCGTTCCACGTAATTCCAGCCTCCACGTCACATCCGGTGATGGCCCGTTAACCCTCGACGGTGTTTCCGGCGACATCACTCTTCGCTCCGGCGATGGACCAATCACCGTCGTTAACGGTGGCGGTCAATTGCACGTCAATACTGGCGACGGTCCGATCCTGATCAATAAGTTTGACGGTCAGGTCGATGCCCGCACCGGCGACGGTCCAATCGCGCTCGATGGAAACTTCAATGCGCTTTCCGCCCGAACCGGCGACGGCGAGATTTCGTTAACCGTTCCGGCTGGTTCGAGTTTCACAATCGAAACCAACGCTGCTGCTGATGGCATCTCTAACGAAGGTTTCAACGTCGCTGAAGACGTTACGCTTTCGCCACGCGTCAAACGTTGGAAAGTTGGCAACGGCGGCCGCGTGTTTGTGCTGAGAACCGGCGAAGGAAAAGTTTTACTGCGTCCACGTAACTAATTGCGTTCGCTCTGGAAGATTCCTTGGGCCGCGTGCGTCCAAGTGAGCGGGAACCTTTCGGGCAGCTCTAACAAATCAAGACCGTCTCTTTGGCGTGCGGTCCCGACACCCAAAGGGCCTTCTCGTTCACGGAGCCCGATGAGATCCTGCATTCGTTCTTTGGGGAGCTTTCTGGTCGCTTGCTGTGCGTTTACCGTTTGCGTAAACGCCCACGTAAACGCCCAGTCGACTAACCCGCCGCCCGCGGCAACGCCGACTCCCCCCGCAACCGCTTCAACCGAAACCAAACCTGCTGCTTCTCCGACTCCCGTAAAACTAGCGAGTAATACTCCGGCTGCTAATGCGAAGGGTAGTTTTGTGGTGCCGGCGGAGAAGTCGAGCCCGATAACGATCCCGCGTTTTGATAATCCGCCGGTGATTGACGGAAAGCTCGACGAGGAAGTCTGGCAGAAGGCGGCCGTGTTGAAAGACTTCTATCAGATTCAGCCGGGCGATAACGTTCCGCCTTCGAAACCGACTGAAGTTCTGATCGGCTTCGATCCGAAGTTTCTCTACATTGCTTTCAAAGCGACTGACGAGCCTGACAAAGTGCGCGCGACTGTCGCTAAACGCGACAACATCTTTCAGGACGATTACGTCGGTTTCTTTCTCGACACCTTCAACGACAAACGGAAAGCCTTCGAAGTTTTCTTCAACCCGCTCGGAATTCAGGGCGACGGCATTCTTACTGAAGGCCGCGGTGAAGACTTCAGCGTCGATCTTTTGATGGAGTCGAAAGGCATCGTTCACGAGACCGGTTACAACGTTGAGATCGCGATTCCGTTCAAGTCGCTGCGCTTCGAAGCAGGTAAGGGCAAACTGTGGGGCGCGCATTTCTTCCGGCGCATCAAGCGCTTTGAAAACGAGCTTGATTCGTGGATGCCGTTTTCGCGCAGCATCGACAGCAACCTCAGCCAGGCCGGACACCTGACGGGACTTGAGGGAATTTCCGTTGAAAGAACGCTGGAGTTGATTCCGAGTTTGACTGTTTCACAAAACGGCCGCTTTGTTCATCAATTCAACGCGTTTCCGCTGAACACCGATCCCGGACGCATCGTGAACGAACCCGTCGGGCTCGATCTGGGACTGACGGCGAAGTTCATCCCGAGTTCTGCTGTGACGGTGGACCTCGCGATCAATCCGGATTTCGCGCAAGTCGAAGCCGATCAACTCGTAGTCACAGCCAACCAGCGCTTTCCGATCTTCTTTCCGGAGAAGCGGCCGTTCTTTCTCGAAGGCATCGAGATTTTTCAGACGCCGATCACCGCGGTCCACACGCGCGCGATTGTCGATCCCGACGTCGCCGTGAAGACCACTGGCAAGAAAGGACGCAATACGTTCGGGCTGATGGTCGCGAGTGACAATGGACCGGGAAATCTCAGTGCCGACGATCGTGGAGCTTTGAATGGATGTCTTGAACTACGCGCGCTCGATCCGAGTGAGGTTTGCAACGCGCAGAAGATTCTCGACAAGAATGCTTACATCGGCGTGTTGCGTCTCAAGCGCGACGTTGGCAAAGAGAACTCGCTCGGCATGGTGGCGACGAGTTACAACTTCATCGAGAAACATAATCAGGTGCTCGGATTCGATGGGCGTTTTCGTCTCGACAAGCAGACGACCGTAAGCTTTCAAACGCTCGGCACCACGTCACGCAACTTCTTTTTCGACGCGAACGACGGCGAGACCAGGTATCGTACCGGCAACGGCTTTGGTTATTCCGCGGATTACAACGTTTCGGGCCGCAACTGGGGTTGGGAAGTTTACGGCGAGGGTTTCACGCAGGATTATCGTGCTGACGTTGGTTTCGTGCAGCGCACCAATTCAAACTTCAATTTCGCTTTCCTGCGTTACAACTCGGATCCGAACCCGAAGAAGAAGATCATCTCCTATCACGTCCACACCGCGAACCACATCGACTACGACTGGCAGGGCCGGATGTATATATGGGAGAGTGAAAACCTCGTGGAATTACAACTGCCGCGCAGTAGTTGGCTCGGCGCTTGGTGGGAGCCGGGTTACGAGCGTTTGTTCGATCACGAGTTTGGACCGACGCGCGAAGCGAAGCCCTGCAATCCGTTTGCGATTAAGGATGAGAACGGCTGCACCTTCTACGGCGAAAGCAACGAGCGCGCTTCGAACAAGCAGCACCTGTCGTTCTACGGCGGCTCGAACTTCAGCAAAACGATTCAGTTCAACGCGCAGGTGATTCAGCGCTGGGGCCACTTCGATTTTGATTTTGGCAACGGCGACAAGTATCCGCGCGTCAGTCCCGCGGCTTTGGCTTTGGGACAGTTAGCGCCACTCGATCCGGGTCGTGGCAGCTTGTTGCAGTTCAACGGCAGCATTACTTATCAGCCGACGAATGAGCTGCGGGCTTCGTTCAGCATCAACTCGCAACGGTTGCGACGTTACGATACCGATCGCGTCGCTTACGCGATCAACATCCTGACCGCGCGCGGCACGTATCAATTCACCAAGGCGACTTTTACGCGACTGATTCTCGACTACAACACGCTCGACTCCCGCTTGCGAGCGCAGGCGTTGTTTGGTTGGACGCCGAGTCCCGGAACGGCCTTTTATGCCGGCTACAACGACGACCTGAACTACGCCACCCTCCACCCCTTCACGCGTGACGTCGTCCCCGGCTTCCGCCGCAACGCGCGGACCTTCTTCATCAAGGCGTCGTACCTGATCCGCCGCGGTTTCTGAGAGGTTCGAAAATCCCACCGACGAAGTCGGTGGTTTACTTTCATACCTAACCTAAACGACCTATCTTCACGAAGCTAATCCCACCGACGAAGTCGGTGGTTTACTTTCATACCTTACCTAAACAACCTATCTTCACAAAGCTAATCCCACCGACGAAGTCGGTGGTGTTTCATACACAACCTTCTTAGGCCGGGTATGAAGTACCACCAACTTCGTTGGTGGAATTACGGCGCGCGCGGAGCGAGAGAGATGTAGGTTGGGTATGGAAAAGTCACCACCGACTGTGTCGGTGGTATTTCAAGGCGGCATTATTTGGTTGGGCCGACTGCGTGTTAAACTCCACCGGATGTCTAACTGGCTGAAACTATTTCTATTTGTATCCACCGCACTCTTTTTCGTATCGTGCAAAAGCGACTATCAGGCTTCGCAACGACAAGGCCGCGCAGCCGGTAATCAAGCCGCTCGACAAGTTAAAACCACCGCAGTAGCAGAGACGCCGTTTGGCGAAACAGTCACAGCCAACGGTACTCTCGCCGCTTTCGATCAGACCACTGTCAGTGTGAAGGTTCCCGGGCGCGTGCGAACGATCTCGGTCGATCTCGGATCGGTCGTTCGACGCGGGCAAGTGATCGCACAGGTCGATTCCCAGGACTACAATCTGCGCGTGCAACAGGCCGAAGCCGCGCTCCAGCAGGCGCGCGCGCGTTTAGGTCTGACTCCCCAAGGCAACGACGATCGAATCGATCCCGAACAAACTTCTACAGTGCGACAGGCGCGCGCGCTTTACGACGAAGCGAAATTCAATCGCGATCGAGCAGCGCGATTGGTCGAGCAGGGCGTGATCGCAAAGGCGGAGTTTGACTCGGCAAACGCGACGTTCAAAGTCGCCGAAGGTCGTTATCAGGACGCTTACGAAGAGGTTCGCAACCGCCAGGGCATCCTGGCGCAACGCAAGTCGGAACTCGACCTCGCGCGACAGCAATTAAAGGACACTTCAGTCATTGCACCGCTGGACGGAATCGTGCAGGAGAAAGTGGCGAGCATCGGCGAGTACATGGCCGCGGGCGCGCCGGTCGTGAACATCGTGCGCATGGACCCGTTGCGTTTGCGCGCCGAGATTCCCGAGCGTGAATCACGCACGGTGCGCACGGGCCAGGATGTTCGCGTCACGGTCGAAGGCGACACGAATGTTTATCTCGGCAAGATCATGCGGTTGAGTCCGGTGATTGCCGAACAAAACAGAATGCTCGTAGTCGAAGCCGACGTTCGAAACAATGGGACGTTACGCCCCGGTTCTTTTGCGCACGCCGAGATCGTGACCAACGACGCAAAGATGGCAGTGACGGTGCCGAACAACGCGATCGTCACGTTCGCGGGCATCGAAAAAGTTATTTTGGTGCAGAACGGAAAAGCCCTTGAACGCCCGATTACGACCGGACGGCGTGGCGCTGATTTCACGGAAATTGTTGCTGGTGTGAATGTTGGCGAGAAAGTAATAGTCGATCCGGGCAACCTACAGTCGGGTCAAGCTGTCGAAGTTGTCGATTGATTTAATAGGTCCTATAGGACCTATCTGACTTATACGTCCTATTAAAAACCGTGCAAAAGCTAGCTGAAATATGCATTCGTCGTCCTGTCTTCGCTTCCATGATCGTGCTGTCGCTGGTTGTAGTCGGGACAGCGGGCTTTTTCAGACTCGGCGTAGATCGCTTTCCTTCTGTTGACGTCCCGACTGTTTCGGTTCGCGTCGGTTTGCCTGGCGCGGCGCCGGAAGAAGTCGAATCACTCGTCACCCAACCACTCGAAGAAGTAATCAACACAGTCGACGGCATCAGCGAACTGCGTTCGGTTTCGGGGCAGGGAAGCGGTTTCGTCATCGCCACTTTCAAACTCGATCGCAATCTTGAATCTGCTGCTCAAGACGTTCGCGATCGCGTCAACTCGCTGGGCCGGCGGCTTCCGGAAGACGTGACGCCGCCAGTGGTCCAGAAGTTTGATAACGACAGCACTCCGGTTCTGACAATCGCTCTTTCCGCGGATCGATCTCTCCGCGAACTCACTGAGCTTGCCGACAAGACAGTTCGTGTTCAGCTCGAGCGCGTCGGTGGTGTTGGTGAAGTGCGTGTGGTTGGCGGTCTCGATCGGGCCATCAATGTTTGGATCGACGCCGAACGGCTGGCTGCGTACCAGATTCCGATCTCCGCCGTCAGAGACGCACTCGAACGGCAAAATGCTGACGTCCCCGGCGGCAATGTAACCACGGGCAAAGAGGAACTAATCCTCAGAACAATGGGCCGCTTTACCGACCCGCGCCAGTTTGACGATCTTGTAATCGCCAACGTCAACGGCGCGCCGGTAAAACTTCGCGACGTGGGCCGCGTCGAAGACGGCACGAAAGAGCAGCGCTCTTTGTCACGTCTGAACGGAGTCCCGACAGTCACGCTCGACATTCGCCGGCAATCAGGCGCGAACACTGTCGAAGTCATCAACGGTCTGAAACAGGTGTTGCCACGCGTCAGCGCGCAGCTCCCCGAGGACGTCAAAGTCGAAGTCATTCGCGACCAGTCGCGCTACATCGAAGCCGCGCTTCACGAAATCGAAACGCACTTGATTCTCGGCAGTATTCTCGCGAGTCTCGTCGTGTTGATCTTCATGCGCTCGTGGCGTTCGACACTAATCGCCGCCGTCGCGATTCCGTGTTCGGTGATCTCCACGTTCGGCATGATGCGCGCGCTGGATTTCACGCTCAACAGCGTCACGATGCTCGCGCTGGTGTTGATGGTCGGCGTGGTGATCGACGACGCGATCGTCGTACTGGAGAACATCTTCCGCTTCATTGAGGAGAAGCGAATCGAAGCGAAAGAAGCGGCGCGTGAAGCGACGAAAGATATCGGTCTTGCTGTTTTGGCCACGACGCTTTCGCTCGTGGTGATCTTCCTGCCGGTGTCGTTCATGTCGTCGATTTCCGGTCGATTCCTTTATCAGTTTGGTATCACTGCCGCGGTTGCGATTCTCGTCAGCTTGCTCGTTTCGTTCACGTTGACGCCGATGATGAGCTCGCGCTTGATTCGCGTGAGCGACGCGAAGGGGGGACACGACGAGCCAGCTTCGCGAAAGGGTTTCTATCGTTTTATTGACGCGGGCTATTCACACTTGCTCACTTTCGCGATGCGCCACCGGATCGCCGTCGCGTTAATTTCGTTCGCCGTCGTCGCGTCGAGTATTCCGCTTTATCGCGCGGTGAAGCAGGAGTTCATTCCGACCAACGTCGACGAAGCGGAGTTTGAAGTCAACATCAACGGTCCTGAAGGCACGAATCTCGCGGTGATGAACGAAGTGATCACCTCGATGGAGAAGGACATTCTGGAAACGCCGGGTGTGCGGCTTGTGTTGTCATCTTCCGGCGGCGGTTTTCTCGGCGGTGTAAATCAGGGCGGTGCGTATGTGCGCATCGCGCCGCACGAAGAGCGCACGCTGTCGCTCAGCAAGCTTTGGCGTGAGACTAAGAAGGGGAATCCGTTCAACGCGTTTCGCGGAAACTACACGCAACAGGACGTGATGTCGGAAGTGCGCCGGCGGCTGCAAAAGTACGCGCCGATGCGTATCGCTGTGCGCAACGGCCAGTCGTTTAATTTCGGCACGGGTGGACGTCAGGACATCGATTTCGTCATTCGTGGACCAGAGATCGTTGCGCTTGCCGGCTATGCCGATGAGCTCGTCGACCGTACGGAAAAGATCGGCGGCATCGTCGACGCCGATACGACCTTGAAACTCAACAAGCCGGAGTTGCGCGTGGTGATCGATCGCGAGCGCGCGGCGGATCTCGGCGTCAGCACGGCTGATATAGCCACGAGTTTGCGTTTGATGGTTGGTGGTGAAGAAGAGGCATCGCGCTTCAGGGATGAGTCGATCAACGAAGACTACGACGTGCAGTTGCGTCTGACCGAAAAGGATCGGACTGACGTTGGTACGATCAGCAGGTTGTACGTTCCGACATCGCGTCCGGGATCGGTTCCCGGTGGAACGGCGTCTTCGTCCCGAGGAACGTCTGCAAACGCAGGAACCACTACGCGTCCCGGATTGATCCGTCTCGACAACGTCGTGAAGATCACGCGCGACACGAGTCCTTCGCGCATCGATCGTCTGGATCGTGAGCGGCAGGTTTCAGTGCGTGCTTCGGTGGCGCCGGGTTACGCGCTTGCCGATCGTATCGAGGCGTTGCGCGCGTCCGTTGCCGAGATGAATCTGCCGACTGCGTACACGACGACAGTTTCAGGCCGCGCGCGTGAGTTGGAACGAACGTTTACCGAGTTCATCTGGGCGTTCATCCTGTCGATCATCTTCATGTACATGATTCTGGCGTCGCAGTTTGAAAGCGTCGTACACCCGGTCACGATTCTTCTGAGCTTGCCGCTGTCGGTGCCGTTTGCCTTGCTGTCGTTATGGGGCACGGGCGACACACTAAATCTCTATTCGGCGCTGGGTATACTGGTCTTGTTTGGCGTGGTGAAGAAGAACGCGATCCTGCAGATCGATCACATGAACAACCTGCGCGCGAAGGGAATGGAACGCTTCGAAGCGATCATGCAGGGCAATCGCGATCGCTTGCGTCCGATTTTGATGACTACGCTCGCGTTGGTCGCAGGCATGTTACCGCTGGCGCTGGGAACCGGTCCGGGCGCAGAAGAGCGGCGTTCGATCGCGATCGTGGTTATCGGTGGTCAATCGTTGTCGCTGTTGCTGACCTTGATCGCAACTCCGGTGTTCTATTCATTGCTTGATGACCTGAAAGGCACCGCGCGCGTGCGCCGCTTGGCGGAAACGACGAGCGCTGCCTGGCAGAGCATTGTCGAACGCCTCAAACGTCCGCGCCGCCAACCCGCCGCGGAGACCGAGCCTTCCGACGTCGCGGGGGATTAATAGGTCCTATAGGACTAATAGGACCTATTTAGTCGCGGTAATTCGCGCCTAGTCGATCCAGCTTCCGCAACAATCCGGGCCAGACCAATTTGCCTGGTCCACCGGTGGTTACGACCGCCTGTTGGGCGGGGATTTGGGCGAGGATTTCGTCGGAGATGGGGATCAGCCTGTTGCCGCCTGATTGCGCGAGGATCTGAATGCGGCAGGCGCGCTCGAGTAGAAACATCGAGAGAAACGCATCGGCTACGGTGGAACCAACCGTTAATAAGCCGTGGTTGCGCAGGATGAAAAACGTCTTGTTGCCGAGGTCTGACACGAGCCGCGGTTTTTCCTCGTCGTTCAAAGCGAGGCCTTCGTAGTCGTGATAACCGAGCGACGCGAGCACAAACAACGACTGCTGCGAGATCGGCAGTAGACCGTTCTCCTGCGCCGACACGGCGATACCGCAATCAGTGTGCAGGTGCATCACGCACAACGCGTCCTCGCGCGCGGAGTGCACGGCGCTGTGAATCGTAAATCCCGCCGGGTTGATGTGATAGTCAGACTCCATCACGATCCGCCCTTCGAGATCCACCTTCACCAGATTCGACGCAGTGATCTCTTCAAACATCATCCCGTACGGATTGATCAAAAAATGGTGCTCCGGTCCGGGTACGCGCGCCGAGATGTGCGTGAAGACGAGATCGTCCCAGCCGTAAACCGCGACGAGGCGATAAGCAGCCGCCAGATCCACGCGCACCTGCCACTCTTCTGGAGCCACAAGCTCACGCACGTTCATAATCAACCTCGGGTGTTTTCAGAATCGATTCCCAACCGGAATTGTCTTTCTTCGAACGCGCAACGAGATCGTCGCGCAGTTGGCGCAGCTTATCGCTCAAGCGGATCGGGTAGTTATTGATGTCGCGAAAACGCTTGCGCTGCTCTTCTACGAATACTTTCTGTTTCTCGATGGAAGGAATCGCGGAGTGTTGTCCGTTTTCCCAGAATGGGAGCAGCAGACGTTCGACTTTAGCGGCTCCGGGAATCTCGATCTCCTCGCCGTCGAGTCCGATGACGTCGCCCACGTAATTTCGGTCAGCGTCGCTGGCCCGAAACAACTGTAACCGTCCGGGCAACGTGATCTTTTCTTCGGAGTTCGAGGCTTTGAGTGTTGGATGGCCCTTGATCTGGCACATCTTGAAGATTACGCCCGCGACCGCACGCACTTCGCTCGACAGCTTCGTTCCGATACCAAACCCCGCGACTTCCGGAAACTGCCTGACGATCTGTTTGACACGCTCCACGTCGAGGTCGCCTGTCAGATTGGGGCGCAATTCGGTCAGGCCGTTAGCCGCGAAAAAGTTCAAACACCATTCACCTAACTCCGCGAGATTACCGGAGTCAACGCGAAAGCCCTTGAACGCGCTGCGCCGTGCTTCGGTTGACGTCGCGGCCATCGCGGCATGAATCGCGCCCATGTAGACGTCGATTGTGTCGAGCAGCAACGTCGTCCCGTTTGGATTCGCGTCGAGCCAGCGTTCGAAGGCGACCTGTTCGAAGTGTTTCGGCTTGCCGGTGCGTGGCTCGATCTCCGGCTGGTCCATGTACTCGATGTAGGCTTGTTGCCAGTAATGCGCTTCGGTGCCGACCGCGGGAATGTCGAGCCGAAATGCGGCTTCGAGATTCGACGTGTCGTTGAAGCCGCCGATGAAAGCGTAAACGGCGATGTCGACTGCGCGTTCGATGTCGCCGTTGCGACGCAGTGAGAAGTCTGACAGCCAGCGATCTTCGCCCGCAGCCATGCGAAACTGCATCGCCATGCTGGCGGTGGTCATCGGCAGATCGAATGCGTGCTCGAATTTGATCTCCTGCGCCTGTGTTACACCAAACGCGCCGCTGATGTCGGCAAACGGCTCCTGCGCAAAAACGATAGTTCCCGGCCGCACCGTTCTGATCTTGCCGACAAACAGGATGTCTTCGATCGCTTTTGCGAAAAGCTTTAGGCCGCCGCGGTCCTGTTCGAGAAAACGCAATCGCGGGCGATCGATCTGGCTATCGACGAGCAGACGGATGAGACGTTCGTGACCGAGACACGGTGCGAAAGGAAGTTTGCGTTGCGTGACGTAAAAAGTGGCGTCGGCATCGCTGAGTGGTTGATCGTGCAGGTGGGTGACGTCTTTGAACGACGCGTCGCCCATCGCGGCATGGTAACGATCGATGTTTAGGGTGCCCACGCTAGATTATTTCCGCGCCTGCCGCGCGCATCTCTTCGATAGCTCGTTCACCATCCCCTGGTCTCAACTCGACGGGACGCATTGCCTCTTCGACTGCTTTGACTTTGTATCCCTGTTTGAGTGCGTCGAGCACCGTGTGTTTGACGCAATAATCCGTGGCTAAGCCGCCGACCACAACTTCTTCAACGCCCGCTTGTTTGAGTTGCGAGTTCAGATCCGTCTCGTCAAAAGCAGAATAACCATCGGCGACGTCCATGCCTTTGGAAATTATTTTGATCCGGGGATCGTTGTGCAGCGCCGGATGAAACGCAGCGCCCTCAGTATTCTGGACGCAGTGCACCGGCCACGTGCCGCCGTAAGCGCTGAAATGCTTTGTGGTTGGTGGATGCCAGTCGCGACTTTTGTAAACCGGATCGCCGCGCTCGAGAAACTCGTCGATCAGTTTGTTTAGCGGAGCCACGACTTCGTCCCCATGAGGAACCGCAAGCGTTCCGCCAGGGCAGAAATCGTTTTGCACGTCGACGACAATCAGCGCCTTTTTGGTACTGCTCATGACGGCGATGTTACACTGATCTGCACATACACTAAAAGCCGAGGTTTGGACCCGAGATGAACTCCGCCGAATTCGTTCCTGATGCGCTTAAAACCCGAATCAATCTCGCTATCTATCAGGCCCGCGTCAGTCTTGTCGCTAAACGCATGCGGGCCAAAGACGCTTCGCTTTGGACCACGGATGAATCCATTGCCGGGATGATCCAGAACTCGCTCGGCTGGTTGAACGTCGCCGGAGAGATGACGGGCGTTGTTCATGAATTGCGCGAGTTTGCGGAAGAAGTGCGGCAGAAGTTTAGGCACGTGATGGTGTGCGGCATGGGCGGTTCGTCGCTGTGTCCGGAAGTGTTGGCGCAAACGTTTGGGCAGCAACCGGAGTTTCCGGAGTTGCTCGTGCTTGATTCAACCGATCCGGACGTGCTCGCTGAGTTCGCGGCGCGAATCGAGGTTGAGAAGTGTTTGTTTGTGATCGCGTCGAAGTCGGGAACGACGACGGAACCGAATGTTTTTTACAAGTTCTGGTATGACCGAGTGAAATCCGGTGAGAACTTTGTGGCGATCACTGATCCCGAGACACCGCTGGTTGCAACCGCTAAGGAGAAGGGATTTAGGCGGATTTTCTTGAACCAGCCTAATATCGGCGGGCGTTATTCCGCGCTTTCTTACTTCGGTATGTTGCCCGCAGCGTTGATGGGTCTTGAAATCGGTACGCTCCTCGACCGCGCGCAAAATCACACGGACATGGACGCCGCAATGCGGTTGGGAGCCTCGATTGGCGAGTATGCAAACGTCGGCCGCGACAAACTCACATTCGTGATCGATCCGCGACTCGCAACACTCGGTCTCTGGATCGAACAGCTCATTGCGGAGAGCACCGGCAAACAAGGCAAGGGGATCGTTCCGGTCGTTGGCGAACCGCTCAGCGACAGTTCTGTCTACGGCGACGATCGCGTTTTCGTCTCGATCTCGTTGAAAGGCGCGACGAAGGATATAAATGAGAAGCTGGATGAATTGGCATCAGCGGGTCATCCGATCATTCGCCACGAGCTTTCAGACCTGTACGATCTTGGCGCGGAGTTTTTTATGTGGGAGTTAGCGACTGCCTGCGCCGGTTGGCGTCTCGGAATCAACCCGTTCGATCAACCAAACGTTCAGGAAGCAAAGGATGCAACCAAAGAACTGCTCGCTGAGTTTACGAAAAACGGACGCCTGCCTGATTCAGCTCCTGAAATGTCGTTGACCGATGCAGTTCAAGCGCAACTCGCTGCGATCAAACCCGGCGACTACATCGCGTTTCTCAACTACATCGAACAAACACCGGAAATTGATCAGCAGTTTCAGCAGATCAGAACTTACCTGCGCGACAAGACCCATTGCGCCACTACCGTCGGTTACGGTCCGCGCTTCCTCCACTCGACCGGACAACTTCACAAAGGTGGACCAAATACCGGCGTCTTCTTTCAAGTCGGCGCCAAAGACAAAAACGACTTTCCGATCCCGGGCGAGACCTACACCTTCAGCGTGCTGAAAGAAGCGCAGGCGCTCGGCGACTTCCGCGCGCTGCAGGCACATGACCGCCGGGTGGTCAGAATCGACCTCGGTGACGATCCGCAGTCAGGCTTGGCGCGACTTGCCGAAGCATGCCAGTCATCTTGAATGCTTCGAACTCGTACGTTTCGACCGTCGAACGCACAGTTGTCGTACGGCTCTGGAAGAAGTTCTTTAATCGTTCTTTTCCTACTTCAAAGAAGATCCCCCGCCAAGTAAACCGATCTTTCGTTCAGGCATACGAGTTGCCGCCGGAAGTTAGATACTCGCTTCCTGGAACCTGCCAATCTGGAGGAGGAACCGTCGCCGTGAAGTTCATCGATAAATTTTTAAGAAACCAGCTCGCGATCGATCTGGGCACTGTCAACACCCTCATTTACCGGCCTGATCGCGGGGTGGTGTTGAACCAGCCTTCCGTGGTGGCCATCGATCGCTACGATGGCGAGGTCGTCTCCGTCGGACACAAGGCACTGCGGCTTCTTGGGCGTGAGCCGCGCGGTATTGAAGTGCATCGGCCGATTCGTTCCGGCACGATCTTCAATTTCGAAGTCACGCAGAAAATGCTGCGTTCGTTCATCGGACACGTTACCGATGGTTACCGGCGCGGACACTACGTCGTGGGCATTCCGGGCTCGGCGACGGCGGTCGAGCAACGTTCGGTGCGCGATGCGGCGCACGATGCGGGTGGTAGCCGGATCGATTTGGTTGACGAAGGGTTGGCTGCCGGACTCGGCGCTGGTCTCTCGTTTGAAGATGAACGCGCGCATCTCGTGGTTGATATTGGAGGCGGCACAACAAACATCGCGATCGTTGCGTCGGGTGGTGTGGTTCATTCGACGAGTTTGCAATCAGCGGGAAACGCGATGGACGATGCCATTCGCGACTACGTGCGGTCCAACTACTGTTTGCAGATTGGCGAGAACACCGCGGAGATGCTCAAGAAAGAGATGGGTGTGTTGGGTGAAGCGATCCCGGTTGACGAACGAAGTGTGAAGATTGTGGGCAAGCAGTTGAGTGATGGATCTGCGTGCGCGGTACACGTCACGGCGGAAGAAGTACGTGAGGCATTAGAGCCGGTGTTGGGTGAAATCGTTAGCGGTGTGCGGCGAGTGGTTGAAGACGCGCAACCGGAAGCGGTAGCGGACATTTACTATTCGGGCATGATTCTCACCGGCGGTGGGTCGTTGTTGAAGGGAATCAAAGACAGATTGCAAACGGAATTGCAGCTGCGTGCGACGATGCCGGAAGATCCGATCACGACGGTCGTGATCGGGGCCGGCGCATTGTTAGCGGAACCGCAGCAACTTCATCGTTGCGCGATTCGTCCGAATCTTCCTGTTTGGCAGGAAGCGGAAGAACTTGTAGTCAGTTGGTAATGGCCGCAAAGAGGCACAAGAATCAAAAGAGAGTTATGTCCTTAACTTGTTTTTATGGTTCTTGTGCCTCTTTGTGACTAACAACGAACGTAGCCAAGTAACCAGAACACGATAATAAAGATCAGGATCGTTGAGATACACCCGCCGCCAAATTTCCACGCGGCGGCGCCTGCCAAAATTCCTCTGAGTGGTCCTTCCATTCAAGTTCTCCTGTTGCTTCGTTTTCAAACACAAACCGCGTCGCGCAGGTAGTTCGGCAACACGAGTGCCACGACGCAAAAATCCCACCCACTTCAGTGGGTGGTACCCTCCGAACCCACACGTTAATCCCACCCACTTCAGTGGGTGGTACCCTCCGAACCCACACGTTAATCCCACCCACTTCAGTGGGTGGTACCCTTCATACTTAACCTACTCAACACCG
>DATEHX010000327.1:0-3397 GCA_035279345.1 Pyrinomonadaceae bacterium
TCTTCGCGTGTTGCTGCCATGATTACCTTTCTATCCTTCCTCAAAAATCCTAAGCGGTCTTTTGCTCGCCGATCTGCTTAACAACTACAGCCAGGTTACGCGGCACGGCGGAAATGACCGTCACCAGACGCTGCGCCTGACAATTGATTAAAAACATTACCTTCGAAATCAATTCTTCCTTCGACGGCAAACTCGCGATGGCTTCCACTTCGCGGAGCTCCACCACCTTGCCTTCGACAATACCGGCCTTGAAAGTAAAAATGTCCGGGTTCGCTTTCGTAAACTTCGAAATCGCCTTCGACAATCCAACCGGATCGCCCTGGCTCAACGCCACCGCGGTGACGCCCTTGAAATGTTCTTGTGCCTGCTCGAGCTCCGTGCCCTGCGCCGCGATCTTCGCGAGGGTGTTTTTCACCACCTCGTACGAAACACCGGCTTCACGCAGTTGATTGCGGAGCTCCTGATCTTTCGCCACCGACATCTTCTGAAAGCCAACCAGCATCGCGGCCTTGGCGTTCTTGAACTGTTCGACAAGAGCCTCGAGGTCTTTCTGTTTCTGTGCTTTTGATTTCATGTTTAAGCTCCTATCGATTACTTGGCAAACGCTACTTCGTCCAACAAAACGCCGGGACTCATCGTCGAGGCAAGATTCACCTTCTTCACGTACTTGCCCTTCGCCGTTGCCGGTTTCGCCTTCACGACCGCATCGAGCAGCGCCTTCGCGTTCTCGCGCAGTTTGTCGTTCTCAAAAGAAACTTTGCCGACGCCGACGTGAATCACGCCCGTTTTGTCGACGCGATACTCGACCTTACCGGCTTTGGTTTCCTTAACGGCGGTCGCCACGTCAAACGTGACGGTGCCGGTCTTCGGATTCGGCATCAGGCCGCGCGGGCCGAGAATCTTTCCGAGCTGACCGACGAGACGCATCATGTCGGGCGTTGAAATCACGGCATCGAAATCCGTCCAGCCGCCTTTGATGCGCGTCACGATGTCTTCGCCACCGACGATATCCGCGCCTGCCTCTTCGGCCTCACGCAGCTTGTCGCCCTGGGCGATCACGAGCACGGTTTTAGACTTGCCGAGGCCGTGCGGCAGCACGATCGTGCCGCGCACGAGTTGATCTGCTTTGCGCGGATCGACACCCAGCCAGACTGTTAATTCAACTGTTTCGTCAAACTTTGCGAAGGAGATCTCTTTGACTTTGGCTACGCCTGAATCGAGATCGTATTTGCGCGTTGCGTCGATTTTCTCCAGCGCGGCGCGATACTTCTTTCCGTGTTTCTTCATTATCAACTCCGAGGTGCAAGCGGGTCTTCTTCAAGTCCCTCCCTCTCAAGTCATTGTCGATTGCCAATTTTCGATTTTCAATTGGCAATCGACAATCGAAAATCGGCAATTACTCCACCGTCAAGCCCATTTGCCTCGCGGTACCCTCGATCGTGCGGATCGCAGATTCAAGGCTCGTGGTGTTCAAGTCCGGCATTTTTGTTTTGGCGATCTCTTCGATCTTTGCCTTCGAAATCGCGCCAACCTTCTCGCGGTTCGGCTTGCCCGATCCTTTCGGGATGCCGGCGGCTTTCTTCAGCAAGTCAGCCGCGGGCGGAGTCTTCGTTTCAAACGTGAACGAGCGATCCGCGTAAACCGTGATCACGACCGGCACTTTCAGATCGGGATCCATCTGCGAGGTCTTGGAGTTGAACGCCTTGCAAAACTCCATGATGTTCACGCCGTGCTGACCGAGCGCCGGTCCGATTGGCGGCGCCGGATTCGCCTTGCCGGCGGGAACCTGCAATTTAATGTAACCGGTAATCTTCTTTGCCATGTTCTACTCTCTCAACGCGCGCGATCTCTAATAAGTCCTATAGGACCCATAGGACCTATTCTCGCTATTCTTCCTCTGCGAACGTCACCTTCTCGACGTCCAAAAAATTCAATTCCACCGGCGTCGATCGGCCAAAAATCGTGACCGTCACTTTGAGGGTCGATTTATCCTCATTCACTTCTTCAACCTTGCCGGTAAAGCTCTGGAACGGCCCCGACTTGATGCGTACAGTCTCGCCTGCCGCATACGAAAACTTCGGCTTCGGCTTTTCCGCGGCCTCGGCCTGCTGGTTCACGATCTGGTCGACTTCCTGCGGCGTCAACGGCGTCGGATTGTGACCGCCAACAAAGCCCGTCACCTTGGGCGTCGACTTGATCATGTGAAACACGTTGTCAGGAATGTGGCCGCGTTCGTCGCAGTCAATCTGCACCAGTACGTAGCCCGGATAAAACATGCGCGACGATTCGATTCGCTTGTTGCCACGCATCTCGACAACGGTTTCAGTGGGCACCAGGACCTCGGTGATCTCGTTTTGCAGATCGGTATCCCGGATGCGCGCTTTCAGACTATCGCGCACCTTTTTCTCATGTCCCGAGTACGTATGAAGTATGAACCACTGAAGCATCTAAAACTCTTTTCTTCAGGCGAGGCCCAAAAACGCTGCGATCTTTTCCAACACCCAATCCAACCCGACAATCAGCCGCGACAGAGCCTGATCCACCGCGAACAAATAAACCGCGAAGAAGATGACGGCAATCAACGTGATGATCGTCGTGTTCTGCACGTGCTTGGCGTCCGGCCAGGAAACACGTTTCATCTCCGCCCGCGTGTCGTGTAAAAACTGACCGATGCGCCCAAAAGCGCTCGGTCCGTGCTCGCGGCGTGCCGGCTTGCTCTCTGGCCCGTCGCCAAAGCGCGCCGTTCGCGGCGCCACTATTCGGGCATCTGGATTGTCTGTTTCAGCCATAACTTCCTGAACTGTCTTGCCGCGCTGATTCCGAACGCCCTCGACTTTGATGGCAGGGGTACCAGGATTCGAACCCGGACTTTCGGTTTTGGAGACCGACGTGCTAACCGTTGACACTATACCCCTTCGTCCGAAAGACGCAGGGCTCTACTTCGTTTCCTTGTGATCAGTGTGCTTACGGCAACGACGGCAGAACTTGCTGAATTCCAACCGGTCAGGCGTTGTCTTCTTATTCTTCGTCGTGGTGTAATTGCGACTCTTACAGACGCCGCACTGAAGCACAATATTGTCGCGTGGCATAAATTATTTCCAATTTCCGATTGCCAATTGCCAATTTCTTCTACGCGCGCCGGATGCCGTCAAATCGACAATCGGCAATTGGCAATCGACAATGCTTTTACTCAACAATGTCCGACACCGTGCCGGCGCCGACCGTGCGGCCGCCTTCACGAATCGCGAACCGCAATCCCTTCTCCATAGCAATGGGTGCGATCAACTCGATCTCCATCGCCACGTTGTCGCCCGGCATCACCATCTCCACCCCTTCCGGCAGGTGCGCCACTCCCGTCACGTCCGTCGTGCGGAAGTAGAACTGCGGCCGGTAGCCC
>DATEHX010000328.1:0-55281 GCA_035279345.1 Pyrinomonadaceae bacterium
CGTTGATTGAGTTCACGCACGTAAAGAGTCAAATCAAACTTGGCGCCGACGTCAGGCGGTGAAAGAAATTCAACACTCAAGCCCGGCAGTTGCAGATCTTCAGAAGGCAGGTTGAGCATGTTGAAGAAGACTTGAAACAACGGCGTGCGGCTCAAATCACGTTCGGGCTTCAGTTCTTCAAGCAACTTCTCAAAGGGCACGTCCTGATGGGTGTACGCATCAACTGTAGTTTCGCGCACTCTCTCCAGCAGCTCAGCAAAAGTCGGATCTCCGGAGAGGTCTGTGCGCAACACCAAGGTGCCCAGGAAGAACCCGATCACGCCTTTAGTTTCCGCGCGATCACGTCCAGCGATCGGAGAACCAACAACGACATCCGCCTGTCCTGTGTACCGGCTGAGCAACACCTTAAAGACAGCGAGCAGCGTCATGAAAAGCGTCACGCGATAACGGCGGCTGACAACTCGCAACTGCTCCGAAAGCGATTCGTTCAGCAGTAACGATTGTGTAGCGCTGCGAAAAGTGCGAACCGGCGGCCGCGGACGATCCGCGGGCAGTTCGATTGTTGCCGGAGCACCAGTCAGCTTCCTTCTCCAGTAACTTAACTGCGTCTCCAGCACTTCGCCCTGAAGCGATTCTCTTTGCCAGACGGCATAATCGGCGTACTGGATCGGGAGTTCAGGTAACGTTGTCGCCCGGCCGGTGACGAAAGATGTGTAGAGAGCCGCGACTTCGCTGACGAGCACCGAGATCGACCAGCCATCCGAAATGATGTGATGCATGGTCAGCAGCAGCACATGGTCGTCGGCGTCCATTTGGACCACGGTAGCGCGTAGCAATGGTCCATGGGCCAAATCAAAAGATCTTTCGGCTTCAATTGCCGTTGCCACTTGTAATTCCACTTCGCGGTCCGCTTCCGGCCGGTCTCTTAAATCCAGCACCGGCAACTCCAGGCTCAAACTCTCGGAAACGACCTGGACCGGTTCGCCTTCAGGAGCAGTAAAGGTTGTGCGCAAAGACTCGTGACGCCGCACCACTTCGTTGAAGCTGGCTGAGAGTGCGAACACATCGAGCGCGCCTCGCAGTCGAACTGCAACCGGGATGTTGTAAGTGTGGTCGCCAGGTTCTAACTGGTCCAAAAACCACAGTCGCTGTTGTGCAAACGACGCCGGAAAGACAAAGACGTCTTCAGCAAATGCAACTGCGTCGCTCTTTTCAAACATCGCGCTGTTCCTTAATGGCTGCTCTTCTCCGTGCGACAGAGAAATCAGTTGTACCGTCTTTTAGGCAACGCTGACTGGAGTCTTGATACGATAACGATCTCTGGACAGCCGCTTGATGGCGCTGGATCCGTTGCTGCCCGCTTTTTCGATTACGAGTGAAAGATCCGCAACGGTCGGCGATTCAAAGATGCTCCGTAAAGGCAGATCGAGATGGAAGGCTTCACGTAAGGAGTGCATGACCTGTGTCGCCAACAGCGAATGACCGCCCAACTCGAAGAAGTTGTCCAACACGCCGACCCGCTCCAGCTTCAACACCGTCGCCCAGATCCCGGCGACTGCTTCTTCCGTCGGCGTTCGCGGTGCGACAAACTCGACCGCCACTTCGTCGCGACTGAACTCGGCCGCCGGTAATCGCTTCCGGTCCACTTTGCCATTGGCCGTCAATGGCAATTCCGCTAACTGCACAAACGCACTCGGCACCATGTATTCCGGCAATTGCTCTTTCAAAAACGCTCGCAACTCGCTCGTCGCCAGCGTCTCTTCACTAACCACATAAGCCACTAAACGTTTGTCGCCGCCTTCGTCTTCGTTTGCAGTGACGACCGCTTGCCGCACCTGCGCGTGGCGCTCCAACTGCGCTTCGATCTCACCTAACTCGATGCGGAACCCGCGCACTTTCACCTGCTGATCGATGCGGCCCAGGTACTCGATGCGCCCGTCCTCTCGATAACGCACCAAGTCGCCGGTGCGATAAAGTCTCGCGCCTTCTTGCTGACCAAACGGATCCGGCACAAACCGCTCCGCCGTTAACGCCGATCGCTTCAGATAACCGCGTGCCAATCCATCGCCGCCGATGTAAAGCTCTCCGGGCACGTTGATCGGAACCGGACGCTGTTGCTTGTCGAGCACGTAGACCTGGGTGTTCGCCATTGGACGGCCAATCGTGATCCTTTTCTCGTCCGCTTCGATTCGCGTGGTCAATGACCAAACAGTGGTTTCGGTTGGACCATAAAGATTCCATAGCTCGGCATCGCTTTTTGCTAACTGATGCGCCAGTTCCCTGCTCAACGCTTCTCCGCCACAAAGAACCTTCAGCGGCGGCTGCGCTTTCCAGCCAAACTCAGTCAACATTCTCCAGGTCGCGGGAGTGGCTTGCATCAAAGTCGCCTTGCTTGTGTGGAGTTGTTCGCTCAACAGAGCCGCATCCATCGTCTGTTCCCGCGTGAGCAGCACCACCCGCGCTCCCGTCGTTAGCGGCATGAAGAGTTCGAGCACAGCAATGTCGAATGAAAGCGAGGTGACGGCGAGCAGAACGTCTTTGTCCGTGACGCTCAACTGCTGTTGCATGAACGAAAGAAAGTTGACTACCGCGCGATGCGGAATCTGGACACCTTTGGGAATGCCCGTGGAACCCGAGGTGTAAATCACATACGAAAGGTTCTCAGCCTGGACCACGCAATCAGGATTCTCGCTACTCGCCTCCACCTCTTCACCATCCAAACAGAGCACCGGAACCGCTCCCGTCGCTACCGTCCCAGCCAGTTCCGACGTGGTTAACAGCACGTGCACTTCCGCATCCGCCAACATGAACGAGACTCGCTGTTGCGGATAATTCGGATCCAGCGGCACATAGGCGCCCCCCGCCTTGAGCACCGCCAACAAACCCGTCAACAACAGCGGCGTCCGCTCCAGCATCACGCCCACTCTCGTTTCCGCAGCCACACCCAGAGCTCGCAGTCGATGGCTCAACTGGTTCGCACGCTGATTAAGTTCCGCGTACGTTAGCCGCTCTTCGCCGCACACCAGCGCGATCGCTTCGGGCGTCCGCTCGACCTGCGCTTCAAACAGTTGGTGCAAGCAAGCGCTGTCGTCGTAGACGGCGTGAGTGTCGTTCCATTCCACTAACAACTGCTGCCCTTCACTGTCATTCAGCAAAGGCAACTCAGACAGTCGCGCGTCACTCTTCGCCACAATGCTTTCGAGCAATATTTGGAAGTGTCGCAACAGGCGGCTTATCGTGGCAGCCTCGAACAAGTCGGTGTTGTACTCTAATGTCCCCCGCAGTCCTTCTTTGGTTTCATCAATGAAAAAGGTGAGGTCAAACTTCGAAGTGCCGCTGTCGATCTCCATCGGAGTCAAAGTCAAACCGGAAAGGTTGAACTCTTCCAACGCGGCATTCTGAAGAATGAACATCACTTGAAACACCGGCGAGCGGCTCAAGTCTCGAGTTACCTGTAATTCTTCCACGAGTCTTTCAAAAGGTATGTCCTGATGCGCCTGTGCTTCGAGGACTCCTTCGCGAACGCGGCGCGCGAAGTCGACGAAAGTCGGATCGTCCGCAACAGTCGTGCGGAGTACAAGCGTGTTGGCAAAGAATCCGATCAGTCCTTCGGTGTCGAGATGATTACGACCCGCTACCGGCGATCCGATGACAATGTCAGTCTGATTCGTGTACCGGTGGAGCAGCGCTTTGAATGCCGCCAGCAAGGTTACAAACAGTGTGTGGCCTTCCGTCTTGCCAAGCGACTTGATCGAGTTTGAGAGGGCTTCGGGCAGCAACAGCGATTGACGGGCGCCGGCATACGTCTGTATGGCAGGCCGCGGGTTGTCCAAGGGCAACTCCAGCAGGAGCGGCGCGCCCGCCAATCGCTGTTTCCAATAGGTCAGTTGGGTTTCGAGAAGCTCACCTTGCAGACACTGGCGTTGCCATTGCGCAAAGTCAGCGAATTGCACGGGCAATTCAGGCAAAGGCGATGGCTTCGCTTGCGAGAAGGCTTCCACGAGCACTGCTATCTCACGCATTAGCACTCTGATGGACCAGCCGTCGCTGATGATGTGGTGCATCGTCACCAATAGAACGTGCTCGTCTTCATCGACACGGAACAAATGCGGGCGCAGTAACGGGCCGCGCGTCAGATCAAAAGGCCGTCGCGTTTCGTCGATCGCGAGCCGTTGAAATTCTGCTTCTCTTTCAATCCCCGGCGTCTCACTCAAATCAGTGATCGCCAACTCAAACGCCGCCGCGGGATCGATCACCTGCACCGGAGCGCCGTTCACCACGACAAATCTGGTGCGCAGGGATTCATGCCGCTTCACTAACTCTTGAAAACTTTGGGCGAGCGCCGTTACGTTCAATTCCCCTTCGATCCGCACGGTCGCGCCGATGTTGTAAAAAGCACTTTCCGGTTCCAACTGGTCCAAAAACCAGAGCCGTTGCTGCGTGAACGACAACTGTGGCGCGTCGATCGCATCGCGACGCTGCAAAGGCGGCAAAGTTACCGCGGTTTGAGCTTTACCAACTTTATCGATGTGCGCAGCCAACGCAGCGCACGTCGGTTGCTCGAATAACCAACGCAACGGCACTTCTGTTTGCAATGCCGCGCGCAACCGCGAGACAACCTGAGTAGCCAACAACGAATGTCCGCCTGATTCAAAGAAGTTGTCTTCTACGCCGACCTGCTCGACGCGCAACACCTCCGCCCAGATCTTCGCGACAGTCCTTTCGGTTTCGGTACGCGGTGCGACGTAACAAGTCTCAGATCTTGCTTGCTCCGGCGCCGGTAAACGCTTGCGATCAACTTTGCCATTCGGAGTGAGAGGCATCTCGGCGAGCAACACGAAATAAGACGGGACCATGTACTCCGGCAGCTTCTCTTTCAGATATGCACGCAGTTCGCTGGTTGTAGCCTGCTCTTCCGCCGGGACGAGGTAGGCCACCAGACGTTTATCGCCGATGTCGTTCGTGTTGGCGGTCACCACGCATTGCTGGACCATCGGGTGCCGCTCGAGCACCGATTCGATCTCTCCCAACTCAATACGGAAGCCACGAATCTTGACCTGCTGGTCCACCCTTCCGAGGTACTCGATGCGGCCATCCGGTCGATACCGAGCTAAATCTCCCGTGCGATAGAGTCTCTTGCCGGGCGCCGAGCTGAAGGGGTTTGGAATGAAACGTTGGGCGGTCAACTCCGGCCGGTTCAAGTAACCACGCGCGAGACCGTCGCCGGCCGTGTAGAATTCTCCGGCAACGCCGATCGGGACCGGTTCCAGTTCCTGATCCAGTAAGTAAACTTGTGTGTTACCGATCGGCCGTCCGATCAGCACCGGAGCATCTGCATCGCCCGAAACTGTTTCATACGTCGTGTAGGTGGTGTCTTCCGATGGGCCATAAAGATTGATCACCTCGTCAACTGTTCCCAGCGCATAGATGTCCTGCACGACTTTGCGAGAAAGCGCCTCACCGGCGAGATTTATCGTGCGCGCAGACGAGGGAACGGCGCCTTGCCTGACGAGCTCCGCGATCGCCGAAGGCACGGTGTTGATAAGCCCTACGTCAGAAGCCGGTAGTTGCAAAGCATTCTCGGCCAGCACGACACAACCGCCACAACTGAGTGGCACAAACAACTCAAACACCGAGAGATCAAAGTTGATCGAGGTCGAAGCGAGCACCGTGCTCAACTTTTCCACCGAAAAGAACTCATTGGACCAGTTAAGAAAAGCGGACGCATTGCGGTGAGTGATAGCAACTCCCTTCGGAGTTCCGGTCGATCCCGAGGTGTAGATCGCATACGCGAGATTTTCCGGATGCGCCGTGGCGATCGGATTCTCGGCCGCGGCGGTAGCGATAGTGGACCACTCACGATCGAGACATACGATCGCGGCTCCGGTCTCCGGCAAGCGTTCACTCAAGTCTGACTCGGTGAGCAACACCTCGATTTCCGCATCCTGAAGCATGAAAGCGATTCTTTCCGGTGGATAATTCGGATCGAGCGGCACGTACGTTCCGCTCGCTTTCAGCACCGCCAGCAACGAGACGAGCATGAGCGGCGTGCGTTCCAGCATGATTCCGACTTTTGTTTCCGGACCGACGCGCAGCGAAAGCAGATGATGGGCCAGTTGGTTGGCTCGCGTGTTCAGCTCGTTATAGGAGAATTGCTGATTGCCAAAAACCAGAGCGGCGGCATCGGGCGTACGTTCAACTTGTATTTCAAACCACTGGTGCAGCAGTCGCGCCGTTGGATAATCACACGCAGTTGCATTCCAATCTTCCACGACCTGGGTGCGCTCCGCGGTATCCAGTAAAGGTAGTAACGACAACGGGCGATCGGCGCCATCTTCAGTGATCGACTGCAACAGACGCGTGTAATGTCGCAGCAGTTGCCCGATCGTCGAGGCATCGAACAGATCCGTGTTGTACTCCAGCGTGCCCTTCAAACCACCGGCCGTCTCCGACATGGACAACGTCAGGTCGAACCTGGCTGTGCCGCTGTCTGTCTCGAGCAGGTGAATATTCAGTCCGGGAAGATTCAGGCTACCTTCCGAAGCAGCATTCTGAAGCACAAACATCACCTGGAAGAGCGGCGACCGGCTCAGGTCGCGTTCGGGCTGCAACTCCTCCACCAATCTTTCAAAAGGCACATCCTGATGTGCGTGAGCACCGAGAATGGTTTCCCAAACGCGCCCGAGCAACTCGCGAAAAGTGGGATTACCCGCAAGATTCGCACGAAGCACTAGAGTGTTAGTGAAACAACCGATCAGCTTTTCCGTTTCGAGATGATTGCGATTGGCGATCGGAGAACCAATCATGAAGTCTTGCTGCCCGGTGTAACGAAGCAAGAGCGTTTGCAGCGCAGCCATCAACGTCGTGAAGAGCGTGACGCCTTCAGTGCGGCTGAAGGTTTTGAGCGATTCGGAAAGCGTGGCAGGGAGAATGAACGACTCGGTCGCGCCACGGCGGCTTTGCACCGCCGGCCGGGGTCGATCCGTCGGCAACTCCAGCATCGCGGGCGCATCCGCGAGATGGTTCAACCAGTAATCGATCTGTGTCTGAAGCGTTGGACCAGCGAGCCATTGGCGTTGCCAGTGGGCAAAGTCAACATATTGAATCGGTAGTTCCGGTAAAGGCGTGGGCTCGCTCCTCGAGAAGGCCGAATAAAGGGCCGCTAATTCCTGTATCAACACACCGATGGACCAGCCATCACTGACGATGTGGTGCATCGTGACGAAAAGAACGTGTTCCGTATCGCTCAGCTTCAATAAGCCGGCACGAAACAAAGGCCCACGCGCGAGATCAAATGGACGTTGCGCTTCTTCAGCAGTTAACCGTCGCACCTCATCCTGACGCTCGCTCACCGGCAATCCGCTCAGGTCAGTTTCGGAAAGCGCAAACGGCGGAGGGGCGGCAATGGTTTGATACGGCGAACCATCGATCGTAGTGAAGTGCGTGCGCAAAGCTTCGTGCCGTCTCACCACCTCCGCGAAGCTCTTTTTCAATGCCGCGGTATTCAATTCACCATCGAGTTGCACGGCCGCGGCGATGTTGTAAAACGCACTTCCCGGTTCCAACTGGTCCAAAAACCAGAGCCGCTGTTGCGTGAAAGACAACGCGAGCTTCCCGTCTCTGGCGATCGGCTGCATGGCGGGTGGCCGCAATTGCGGCTGATCGTTCAAGCTATTCTCAATGCGCGCGGCTAAGCCCCTCACGGTCGGCTCTTCAAACAGGCTGCGCAAGCTCAGTTCGGTGTGAAAAACCTCGCGCAACCGGGAGATGACCTGTGTCGCCAACAACGAATGACCGCCCAACTCGAAGAAGTTGTCCAACACGCCAACACGCTCGAGCTTCAACACCGTCGCCCAGATCCCGGCTACTGCTTCTTCCGTCGGCGTTCGCGGCGCCACAAACTCGATCGCCATTTCCTCGCGACTGAACTCAGCCGCGGGTAATCGTTTCCGATCAACTTTGCCGTTCGCCGTCAGCGGCAATTCCGCCAACATCACAAACGCACTCGGCAACATGTATTCCGGCAGTTGCTCTTTCAAAAACGCTCGCAACTCGCTCGTCGCCAGCGTCTCTTCACTAACCACATAAGCCACTAAACGTTTGTCGCCGCTTTCATCTTCGTTTGCGGTAACCACCGCTTGCCGCACCTGCGCGTGGCGCTCCAACTGCGCTTCGATCTCACCTAACTCAATGCGGAACCCGCGCACTTTCACCTGCTGATCGATGCGGCCCAGGTACTCGATACGCCCGTCGTCTCGATAGCGAGCCAGGTCGCCGGTGCGGTAGAGTCTCGCGCCTTCATGCTGACCAAACGGATCCGGCACAAACCGCTCCGCCGTTAACGCCGGTCGCTTCAGATAACCACGCGCCAATCCATCACCGCCGATGTAAAGCTCTCCGGGTACGCCTACCGGCACCGGCTGCAGTTCCGCGTTCAGCAAATAGACTCGTGTGTTTTCGATGGGCCGTCCGATCAAGACAGCATCATTAGCGCCGCTCGTGACCGCTTCATAAGTGCTGTAGGTAGTGTCTTCGGAAGGACCGTACAGATTGATGACCTGCTCGACTGTGCCGAGTGCATAAATCTCCTGCACGAGCTTGCGCGAAAGTGCTTCACCCGCGAGATTGACTACGCGGACAGACGGAGGCACAGCACGCTGTCTGACCATTTCAGCCATCGCCGACGGCACCGTGTTTATTAACTCCACTCGCGAAGCTGCCGGCAGTGTCGCTAAGTGCAAAGCATTCTCAGCAAGAATCACCGAACCGCCGACGGCCAAAGGAGCGAAGAGTTCAAAGACTGAGAGGTCGAAATTGATGGACGTCGAAGCGAGAACGGCTTGAAGTTTTTCCGGAGAGAAGAAATTGATCGCCCAGTGTAAAAAAGCTGAAGCGTTGCCGTGAGTGATGGCCACACCTTTGGGAGTGCCCGTGGAACCCGAGGTGTAAATCACATACGAAAGATTCTCAGCCTGGACCACGCAAGCAGGATTCTCACTACTCGCTTCTACCTCATCACCATCCAGGCAGAGCACCGGCACCGCTCCTGTCGCTACCGTCGCCGCCAATTCGGACGTGGTTAACAACACCTGCACGTCCGCATCCGCCAACATGAACGAGACTCGCTGTTGCGGATAATTCGGATCCAGCGGCACATAGGCGCCCCCCGCCTTGAGTACCGCTAACAAACCCGTCAACAACAGCGGCGTCCGCTCCAGCATCACACCGACTCTCGTTTCCGCACTCACTCCCAACCCCCGCAGCCGATGACTCAACTGGTTCGCACGCTGATTAAGTTCTTCGTACGTTAGCCGCTCTTCGCCGCACACCAGCGCGATCGCTGCGGGCGTCCGTTCTACCTGCGCTTCAAACCATTGATGAAGCAGACGCTCTCGCGGATATTCGGACGCGGTGTCGTTCCAGTCATGAAGGATTTGGCGCTGCTCGGAAGTGGAGAGCATGCTCAACGCAGCAAGCGGTTGTTCGGTGCTGGCGCTGACCAGAGCTTCAAGCAAGTGAGTGTAATGCTGGAACAAGCGGTGAATCGTCGACTCGTCAAAAAGATCGGTGTTGTACTCGATGCTGGCAACCAAACCGTGTTCAGCTTCGGAGACAAACAATGTGAGATCGAATTTTGAAGTGTTGGTATTACTCTCAACGGTCGTGATCTCGACGCCGTTCAGACTCAACAACTGAAGCGACAAGTCTTGCTGTGCGAACATGACCTGGAAGAGAGGTGAGTGACTCAGATTGCGCTCCGGTTGCAACTCCTCCACCAGCTTCTCAAACGGCACGTCCTGATGCGCATACGCTTGCAAGCACATCTCGCGCACTCGTTGCAGTAACTCCAGCACACTCGGGTTCCCGCTCACACTCGTCCGCATCACCAGCGTGTTCACAAAAAACCCGATTAGCGACTCCGTCTCGACCTGCGTGCGTCCGGCTATCGGCGTTCCGACGACTACTTCTTCCGCGTTGCTCCAGCGCGCCAGCAACAGTTGAAACGCCGCCAGCAGCGTCATGAACAACGTCACGCCTTCCTGCTGACTCAGATTCTTCAACTGCTGCCGCAACTCTTCAGGCCATTCCTGATGCACACGCGCACCTCGGAACGTCTGCATCGCCGGCCGCACTCGATCCGTCGGCAATTGCGGCAACATGGGAGCCCCG
Source organism: Pyrinomonadaceae bacterium (assembly GCA_035279345.1). GTDB lineage: Bacteria > Acidobacteriota > Blastocatellia > Pyrinomonadales > Pyrinomonadaceae > PSRF01. Next base: position 10,171 of record DATEHX010000328.1, read on the forward strand.
GCCAGTTGCTTGCGCCAGTATTGCAGTTGCTCGTTCAGCGTCTCGCCACTCAGATACTCACGCTGCCACTGCGCGAAGTCGGCATACTGGATCGGCAGTTCCGCTAATGGTGAAGGTTCTTCCGCCGCGTACGCTCCATACAGTGTCGTCAACTCACGCAGCAACACTCCAAGCGACCAGCCGTCAGAGACGATGTGGTGCATGTTCACCAACAGCACGTGCTCCGCTTCGTCCAATCGCAGCAGCGTCACCCGCATCAGTGGACCAGCGGTCAAATCAAACGGCTTGCGCATCTCTTCCATCAGGTGCGCATTAGCCTGCTCGTCCCTTTCACTTGCGGGAAACTCGCGAAGATCTACGATCGGCAAGGGTAGGTGTTGCGGGGCCGCGATGACCTGTACTGGTTCGCCATTGACCACCTTGAATACTGTGCGCAAACTTTCATGACGGCGCGCTATTTCGTCGAGCGCTTTCTCCAACACCGCCGGATTCAGACGGCCGCTCAAACGCAAAGCCGCGGGAACGCTGTACAACGTGTTGCCGGGTTCCAACTGGTCCAGAAACCACAATCGTTGTTGCGCAAAAGAGAGCGGGAGATCGTGATCTCTCAACACCGGCGCCAGATTCGGAAGCTGCGAACGATCCTCGAGCCGAAGACCTTTCTCGACTTCTTCCGCGAGCGCTGCAACCGTGGGTGCGACAAACAGACTGCGCAGTGAGACGTCGACGTTCAGCGTCTCTCTGATCCGGGAGATGACCTGCGTTGCGAGTAGCGAGTGTCCACCTAGTTCGAAGAAGTTATCGTGACTACCAACGTGCGCCACACCAAGAACCTGACACCAGATTCCAGCCACCAGTTCTTCTATTGGTGTGCGTGTGTGCGCCGAAGCTCCAGGCAACTGGGAAGCAAACTCGGCCGGCGAAGGCAAAGCGGAACGATCGATCTTGCCGTTTGCGGTTAAGGGCAGTTCGCTGAGGGACAAGAACGCCGCCGGGACCATGTACTCCGGCAACTTCTCTCTCAGGAAACTTTGCAGTTGACCGCTCGTGAGTTCTTTGGGGGAAGGAACAACGTACGCCGCGAGCCGCGTATTTCCCGGCGCATCTTCCCACGAAACAACAACGGCCTCGCCGATGTCCGGATGAGTGCGCAGGACGGATTCAATCTCTCCCAACTCGATCCGAAAGCCACGGACCTTGACCTGATAATCAAGGCGGCCGAGAAATTCGATCTGCCCGTCAGGCAGGTAACGCGCGAGATCGCCGGTTCGATAGAGCCGCGCGCCAGGATTATCGCTGAACGGATTCGGCAGAAACTTTTCCGCCGTTAACTCCGGCCGATCGTGGTAGCCGCGCGCGAGTCCATGACCTGAGATAAATAGTTCGCCGGGTACGCCAACCGGGACCGGCCGCAGATGCTTGTTCAATAAAAAGCACTGCGTGTTGGCGATCGGAGATCCGATTGGTGGCGCGGTGTCTACGTCCGTCGTCACCAGCGAGCGCGTCGTCACTACCGTGTTTTCCGTTGGTCCATAGTGATTCACCAGCATGAACGGCAGCGCCGCGGGTGGACGGCGATGAAGCACATCGCCACCGGTCAGGATCGCTCTCAAGCTCAACGAGGGAGGAAGCGTTTCCTGGATAACGGCTTCGGCGAGTGGTGTCGGCAGGAAACAGATCGTGATCGCATTCTCTGCCAACCACTGTAAGAGTTTGAATGGGGAGACGCGTGTTTCTTCGTCGGGTATGTAAATGCTGGCGCCGGAAGTAAGGTAGGGCCACAGTTCCCAAACCGATGCATCGAATGCCGGCCCTGCAAGTTGCGTTGCGCGGTCGCCGGACGTAATGCCATACGCACGTTGATGCCACGCAACCAGATTAGCCAGTCCCGAGTGAGGGATTTCAACTCCCTTGGGTTGTCCGGTAGAGCCGGAAGTGTAAATAACGTAAGCGAGATTTTCGGGAGCTACTGTGATGTCGAGATTTGTCTCGTCCTCATGCGAGAAATCCTGGGCCAATGTTTCTTGCGTCAACAGCACCGGCGCGCCGCTGTCGTGAAGCATGAACGTTAACCGCTCGTTAGCGTTGACAGGGTCGAGTGGGAGATAAGCGCCGCCGGCTTTTAAAATACCGAGAATGCTCACCACCATCTCGATCGAGCGCTCCATCAGGATCCCGACAGTCACCTCTGGGCCAACTCCCGCCCGCTTCAGGTAACGCGCCAACTGATTAGCTCGCGCATTCAGTTCGCGATAGGTCAAAGACTCATGACCGCAAACAATTGCCGCGGCATTCGGCGTTTGCTCCACCTGAGCTTCGAAAAGTGAATGAACGCAACTGTCTGCTACAGAATCGGAACCAGTCTCGTTCCAGTCCTTCAACACCTGTTGCAATTCAGACTTCGGCAATATCGGCAACCCGGACACTGGCTGGTCCGGATCGGAGACGATCGTTTCCAACAAGACCTGGAAATGTGTTGCGAGGCGCTCGATCGTTTGCGGATCGAACAGGTCGGCGTTGTATTGCAACGAAGCAGCGAGGCCGTCGTTCTCTTCCGACATCATGAGAGTCAGATCAAACTGGGCGACACGCTCAGCTAAAGCAATTGTTTCAAGCGGCAGATCTCCGAGATTGAAGCGCGCACCCGACTCACCAAGAGCAAAGGGCGCCAGATGTTCGCCTGCCAGTGTGTGTGTTTTCTGAAGAGCGAACACAGTTTGAAACAGCGGCGAACGGCTCGGGTCTCTCTCCGGTTGCAACCGCTCCACCAGCAGTGGAAAGGGAAACTCCTGATGCTCGAAAGCCTCGAGGACGTGCAGACGCACGCGATCGAGGTGCTCCGCAAAAGTCGGGTCCTGAGAAAAATCCGCGAGCAGGGCAATCGGATTTACAAAGTAGCCAACAACATCAGCCAAGCCCGCGCGACTGCGCCCCGCCGTTGGTGAACCAACCAGAAACTGGTCCTGATTTGTATGACGATGCAGGACTACCTGAAATGCCGCGAGCAGCGTCATGTAAAGAGTGGCGCCGTGCTTGCGGGCCAATTCTCTTATTTTGGCTGTTAGTTCGGCTTCCACCTTGAACGGCCACGAACTTCCGCGATACGTCTGCACTGGTTGACGGTGACGATCTATCGGTAGCTCAAGGGTATAAGGGACACCCGTGAGTTGCTTTTGCCAGTAAGTCCAAAGCCGTTCGCCTTCACTACCTTGCAAAGCCTGGATCTGCGAGCGAACGTAATCTGAGTGGGAGGAGCCGGGGTGAGATAGTTGAATTTGTTTGCCGGAGCGTTCCGAACTGTAGCCCTCGGCCAGTTCACGCAACACGATTGCCAGCGACCAGAAGTCAGCAACGATGTGATGGACCACCAGCAACAAGACATACTCTTGCATCGATCTGCGGTAGAGATACACCCGGAGAAGTGGTCCATGTTCCAGATCGAAAGGACGATTAGCATCCTGCACCAACCGCTCGTGCAGCAGCGCTTCATTCCATTCAGCCACGTCCTGTTCGACACAATCGAAGATGCAATCCTCTCGCACACGTTGCACGGGTTCACCATCGACAACCGTGAAGACGGTGCGCAGCGCGGGATGCCGTTCGACGATCTTTTCGAACCCACTGCGAAACTGAGCGACGTTGAGTTCGGCTTCGATCTTTACGGCCCCGGCGATGTTGTAGACAGGACTTTCAGGCGCTAACCGGTGCAGAAACCAAAGTGCTCGTTGACCATAAGAAAGCGGATATACAGCGGGCTGTTCATGAGGCTGAGCGGGCGATGGCACGGACGCTATGGCCGCCTGCCGTTCTGAAATCAGCGTTGCCAACTCGGCGATGCTGTACGTCTGTAGAAAAGCAGTCATGGGCATGAGCACGCCCAGATCTGTTTCGATCTTGTGTATCAACTCGATCGCCGCAAGCGAATCCAAACCATACCGGGCGATCGGCTGGTTGACGTCCAGATCGTGAATAGCGACTCCCGGACGCGCGGCCATTTGCATGATCAGCCACGCAATGACGCCTCCGGCAGTTTGCTTTCGGACTGGAGTCTCGGTTAACGAAGGTGTGCCTGCACCGGTGCGCCATTCGGCGATCAGATCCAACTTTCCAGAGAGAAACGCCGCGCGGCTGGCTCGACGTTGAATCTTGCCGCTGGTTGTTTTCGCAATCCGTCCAGCCTTGATCAACGCAATCGCGTAAACCTGAAGTTCGTGCTCACTGGCGACGGCCGTGCGAATTCGATCGAACACCTCGTTCACGTCCGGCTCTTTTCGATAATCGATCTCCTGCACGATCACGAGCTGTTCTTCGTTCGCAACTTCGATCGCAAATGCTGCCCCGCATCCGGCACGCAGCGATGGATGGCTTCGCTCAACGGACAACTCGATATCTTGCGGATAATGATTCCGGCCACGAATGATGATCAGATCCTTGAGACGTCCGGTGACGTAGAGTTCGCCGTCACTGACAAACCCAAGATCGCCGGTACGAAGGAACGGACCCGCGCCCGTGTCCAGCAAGTAGGCGTGAAATGTTTGTTCCGACTCCTCGGGTTTGTCCCAATATCCCTGTGCGACGCTCGAACCCGAGACCCAGATCTCTCCAATCTCGCCGGGAGCGCAACGTGTCAACTTTTCCGGATGCACTATCGCTACTTCCTGGTCCAATAGAACGTGACCGCATCCGATCATTGGACGAGCTTGTGTCTGTTCATTCTCGATCGAGGCGTCCACGCCGAGATGTTTCTCCAGGGCTCCGGTATCAATCATCTTCACGACCGGCGGTTGCGACTTTTCGCTGCCGGTTACGATGAGAGTCGCTTCGGCCAATCCGTAGCATGGATAAAAGGCTTCGCGCCGAAAGCCGCGGGCCGCGAAGGTTTCGGCAAAATGATCGAGAGTCTCGCGGCGGATCGGCTCAGCGCCGTTGAAGGCTACGCTCCAGCGGCTGAGATCGAGTTCAGCACGTTGTTCAGGCGTGATCTTGCGAACGCAGAGATCGTAAGCGAAGTTTGGACCACCGCTCGTCGTTGCCCGGTAGTGGGAGATCGCCTGGAGCCAGAGAAATGGACGTTGCAGAAACGCTACCGGCGACATTGAAACAACCGGGATTCCGGCATAGAGAGGTTGAAGAATGCCGGCCATGAATCCCATGTCGTGAAAAGTGGGCAGCCATGACACGTACTTGTCATCGCTCGCGTGCTCGACGCCGTGATAGACGAGGCTCGCGTTGTGCAACAGGTTCGCGTGGCTAAGCATGACGCCTTTCGGCGCGCCGGTTGAACCGGATGTGTATTGCAAGAAGGCCAGTTCACTGCTGCTTCCCGGGGATTCACGCCATTCATCTTCCAGACCGTTCTCAGGTTCGTCGAACGACATCCAGTGCAAAGACTGAAGCAGCGGCGATTCGTCCAGGAGTGCACTGGCCCGCGCACGAATCATCTCCGGTGTAAGAGTTATGCTCGCGCGTGAGTCGGCAACGATCGTTTGCAGTCGTGACAGACTGCGACTGAAGCGCGAAGGATCCGGTGGATAAGCAGGAACAGCAATCACTCCGGCGTACAGGCAGCCAAAGAACGCGGCAACGTAGTCGAGTCCGGGAGGATAAAGAAGTAAAGCGCGATCGCCACGTGCTGTGGATTGTTGAAGTTGAGCGGCGATCGCGCGGGCGCGACGGTCCAACTCGCTGTAGGTCAGAGTAAGTTCCTGCGTTTCTCCATCCGCGAGGAAGATGTAGCCCACCTTGTCAGACTGCTGTTGCGCTCGCCAACGCAACAGCTCGGTTAATGTTGCGGGTTGGCCCGAACGGTCTGACAAGTTATTAAAAAAGAGCGATGTTGGGCTGGACATATAAATACACCTTCATGCCAGGAGTAAGTTCTCTGTGCCTCTGTGTCTTGTGGTTAACTGATCAGCAGGAGAAACTAACCACAGAGCACACAGAGGCACAGAGTAAAGCGAAATCTTCAGGAAGAGAGTTTTCTTACAGGTCGGTGCGGCTGAACGGTTCGGTCATTCCCACCAATATCTGGCGTGCACCTTCATACGGTGCGCGGCCATGGGCCACCCTCATATTGTCCAGCATGAGGATGTCGCCCTCTTGCCACGGGAAGGCAACGGTTTCTTCGTCGTAGATCCGCCGCAGTTCATCCAGTGTTTCGGGCTCGATTGGCGAACCATCTCCATAGTAAGTATTGGTAGGTAAATCTTCTTCTTTAATCGTCGCCAGAAACACTTCACGCACTGACGGCGCCAGGGTTGAGACGTGAAAGAAGGTCGCGTGATTGAACCACAGGTCCACACCCGTTTGCGGATGTTTGACTACTGCTGGACGAACCGCCCACGTCTTCAGGCAATCGCCTTCTTTCCACTCGACTTCGATTCTATTGGTGCGGCAATAGTCTTCAACCTTTGCCTTTTCATCTGTCTGAAAGACTGTTTGCCAGGGCAGGCCGAAACGGCCATTGAAGTTGCGGACGTAGCGCCACTTCTTTTCGACAAAGCGTTGCCGAATGTCGGCAGGGATGCGCATAAAGATCCGGCGAGTATCGGCAATCGGAGTTTCACCTCGCTCCTGCGCGGGCAGACCGCAGTAGAAAAAGATCTTCATCGGCCAGGCGTGCTGATAAGAGTTCTCGTTGTGCAGAAAGATGCTCTGATCGGAAGGGTAATCGGTCGACGTGTAAACGTTTCCGCCGATCCGGCTGCGCGGCGACGAGCGTTCGCGATAAGGGAGTAAATCCGAATTGGAGGCCGCTCTAACCACTGCTTCAAACTCCGCGGGATTCCTGATCTTGAAGTTCCGAAACAGTATCGCCCCTGACTCGAACAAACACTGTTGGAGGAAATCCTTTCGGCTCGCTACCCAGTCCGCCAGATCAATCCCCGTGATGATTGGTTGGACCAGCAGCGGAAGAGTTTTACCGGGGATGAGAAGCTCCGTCTTGACCAGTCCCTCACCCGACGAAGCCACCACTCTTCTTTTGAGCGTCCCCAGCTTCTTCAGTCCCGACTCTTCAACTTTTAAATTCATCATATGGACCTCCCGATTACGCGACGAGTTCTGAGTTCGAAGCGCGGTTTAGTGCCGGGCAGTTGCCGCGGTCTTTTTTCCCTGTTCGATCCATGACGCGGGGAGGAAGGAGTTGATGGTCAATCCCACATCCTCTTTTCTGCTGAGTTCGCAAACGAGTTTTCCGACAGCGACGTCGAGAACACCCAGTCCGAAAGGACTGAAAACCGTGACGGGTTTCTCACTGACACGCGCTTTGGCGTGTCCCAACAGAATGTCGCCGAGCGTGCAACGAATGAAAGACCTGTCGCCGGTGACTTGTTCCGCGAGGTGAATTGAGGTTTGGGCACGACTCACGTGGTCCAGGTCATCCACCACGTTGTCACAACCCAGAATCACTTCGGCGGAAAGGTCGCGCAGAGACGTGTGCAAAACAATGCTTCCCGGCACGCAGTCAGATAGATCGAAAACGTGTGGCTTCACGGCGGTAGTGGCGAAGGTGATGAGCGCATTGTCGTGGAAAATGGCGCGAGGTTGTTCCCTCACGACGATCTCCTCAAACAAACCCTCGCAAGCTTCCTTGAACTGGTTGGCACGTTGCTCGTCGAGATCGAAGATTGCGAGTCTCTTCAGTTCAGGACAGACCGCGCGCAGAAATCGAACTGTCTCGAAGTTGATCAACCCACAGCCGATCATTCCCACGCTCGTGACTACTCGTCCCGACAACAAAGTGTGCGCTGCCAGCGCGGCACTAGCGGCAGTACGTTTGGCGCTGATGACGGAGCCTTCGATGATCGCCTCGGGTCTACCCGTCTCGGTCGAATTGAGAATTAAGACAGCCGAAGCGCGATCCATCCCTTTACTCAGATTGCCGGTGAACGAAGAGATCCATTTGATTCCGGCCACGCCAAAGCCATCACCCAGGTAAGCCGGCAAAGCGATGATGCGGTCCTTTTCGTTATCGGGAAACCTCAGAAAGGTTGAATGCGGCAAAGAACTCTTGCCCCGCGCGTGGGCCATGTAGGCCATCCGCACGGCGTCCACAATCTCGAGCTCGCGCCCGTCAAGAAGAGTGGCAATTTCGTGCCCCTTCAAAATCAAAATGTCGTCATTACTCATCACTGCGCCTCTATCTAATTGGATTCTTGAAAGTAGAACTTGTTTTAGTGCGTGGGGTCAGGACTGGCGAGATCGAGAGCGACGATTCTCAATTCGCTCGTGTAACGATTTCCAGCCGCATCAGGCAGCCACACCTGCTCGATTCCGGGCATCATCTCGGTTAACTTCACGACACCCTTTTCGCCTTCACTTTCCAACGTCCGCCGGACCATCCGCGACAGCACGTTGACGTAGACCGGACTCTCCAGATCGATATAGAACGGCTTGGACTCGACCGGCACTTTGACAAACACACGACCCGGAAGCTTCAGCTCCTCAGCCCAACGCTTGCAAGCGAGGTAACGTTCGCTCTCATCTTTCACGAAGGCCCACGACATGGTTGCAGGTCCAAAGTTCCAGCCTTCACGCATGATCGTGAGGTCGTCAATGGTCACGCGCGGCGTGTGTGAAGCACTCGGCAACAGCTTGAACAAATCGACCACCAATCCCGACAGCAGTCCGCCAAAGACCTCGACGATCTCAAACGAAAGACGGCCATCGCGCGTACGCACCATCAATTCACCAGCACACTCTTCGACGAGAAGGTCCGCGATCGGCAACGCCCTCGATCTGTCAGGCGTAAAGGATTCCCGCTCGATCTCGATACGATAAACGTCGCGTGATACAAGCCGGATGGTGGTTCGTGAGGTGAGGAATTCGGCCAGTTGCATGGGCACCGCAGTCGCCCCAGGCAGGTCACTCTCAAGGTAATCGAGCAGCTCGTTCGGCGCGGGATGTTGCGAACAAAAAGATGAGGCACCGAGAGTATTCGTGCCGACATGAAGCTCACCCATAACAAAGTGAAACTCACCGCGTTGAATGGCCTCGACGCTCTCGGCAACGATCATCAGATCGGGACTATGATGCCGGGCCGTACTCCAACCAGGCGCGGGCGCATCAAACGCCGCGGACACTCGAGGGCGCAACTTGCCGCTCTGAAATTGCACCCGGTTTTCACCAAGTGGAAACCCGAGAATATCCGCCCAACGCGCCTGGAACTCGGTGACGAGGTTCGCCAGCAAACTCTCGCGATCGGTGAACACCAAAGGATGCGCTTGTAACCAGAACGCCAGGGCATCCACTTGTGTCTTTCCCTGTGCGGCAACGAGTTGCTGGTAGACCTTCTTGAACTCCGCGCGGTAAATCTTTGCCATCTCACTGGTCAACCACCTGCAACTCGACAGCAGCAACGAAAGAGGCTGCTCCAATCGCTCGAGTACTTTCCGGCCGAGAACGACGTCGATGCCGCGTCTGCAATCTTCGTAAACCAACGTGCGCGCTGCGTAAAGCTTCCCGGCTCCGCGTGTCGGCGCTTGATCGGTAAGGCGGCTGAAGGTCGTTTCGAAATTGGCGAATGCCTCGTCAAGTTTTTCGCTGTCGCCGGCGGCGCGGCTGATCCCATCGCGGGCCAACTCGAGTTCGTCGAGTGGCGCGAGCGTCATCTCGCGAAGGTTCTCGTCGTCAATCTTGCTGAGCTGATTGCGCAGTTCGCGTTCGGGATGCAGTTCGTAAGGAACTTCAAAACCCCAAAAGATCAGCGCCTTGTCACGCAGCGCTTGTAGCAGACCATAGACCAGCGCTTCACTCTTGAAATTCGTTGGGTGCGAATTCATGAGTTGCCGGGCGAGTTCTTTGGCGTTTCCGCGGCCGTCACAGAGATCGAGCACGGTTTTTTGCTCGAAAGAAATTTTGCGCGTTCCGCTGACCGGGTGATGAAGCGTCATTCCCTCCAAACGGATGGTCGGTAAACGGCGTGGAGTCATCCAGGGACGCAACGCTGGTTGTGCATTCAACTTCTGCATCAACGCATCAACACACCATACTTCGAGGTAAACACCGCGCGCCTCTATCAACTCCGGACCCATCTCAACTTGAAGACTCTCCTCCGTTTCATCCAAACGCGCCCAGCCAACTGGTCCAAAGAATCCAATCGTGTCGTTCTTCACCGCGTAACGTTGCAGGTACTTGGCTACCAACTCTTCGGAGCCACGCCGTTCCGCATGTCTGACGCTGTCAGGCATGCGCAAAAGAGAATCGATAGCGCGCTTCAGTGCATGACGGTTCTGCCAGGTCACGGCTTCTCGAAACAGACTGCCTTCAGCCACCTGCTTGATATTGCGCGACAGAGATGCAAGACCGTTGTTGAAAGCCTCGTCGTAGGCCGATCGCGCCTGGTCGACGCTGAGGCGAGCTGCTTCGTAAGCCGCAAGTGAATCGTTGGTCGAAGAGATGACTGGCGTGGGCGGTAAGTCGCCCCGCGTGAGCTTCTTTATCGCTTTTGACAAACTCGACTTGAGCGCCTTTTCTGCTTCCGTGAATTCGCCGGGCAAAGAATGCAGTTGCTCGCGTAGAGATTGGAGCGCCTGCTGCTGCAATTGGCGGGCGTCAGTCTCAACTGAAATCAACCAATCGGCCGCGGCGGCGATCTCCGGCGCCGCCAGCTTGAGCAGATTTGTTGACGGAAAACCCGCACCGCGCAATACCGCGGATCTCCACAAAGCCCACTCGCCACCGGGCAGACTTAGCAGGTGATCCGGCAGTTGAGTTTCGGGATCTTCCCTAAGTTCTATCGTGCTGGTACTCATTGTTTTGGGTTTTGGGCCACAAAGAGGCACCAAAAAGTCAGCAGAACTTATCTGATCTTTTGTGCTTCTTTGTGGCTAAGAGACTTTTTGTAGACTTATTCGTTTCGGAGTGCCACGATCGGATTCACTCGCGTCGCTTTGCGCGCGGGGATGAAGCTCGACAGTATCGCCATGAAGATCAACAGGAACGCGATGGCCGCGAACGCAATCGGGTCTTTCGTACTGACCCCATAAAGCATACTCGACAAGACCCTCGTTAACAGCAAAGCGCCCACAAGGCTGATCGCAACACCGATCAGTGCCAGCTTCACTGCGTAACCGATGATGAGTTTCAGGATGCTGAGAGGCTTGGCGCCGAGCGCGATGCGAATGCCCATTTCGTGTTTACGTTGATTAACTGAGTAGGCAATCACACCGTAGAGTCCGATACACGACAAAACAGCGGCGACACCAGCGAAGATGCTCATCAACAGCATACTGAACCGCTGACGTGCGACTGATATCGAGATGGTTTCATCCATCGTTCTGACGTTGTAGATCGGCAGGTCACGATCGACTTCCGTGGTCGCGTTGGCAATCGCGCCAACCAGATTTGCGGGAGCGGCATTGGCCCGCACAGTCAAATAGCTCGAGAGGTATTCATACTGGTATTGAGGAACGTACATCTCCGGTTTCGGCGGCGCATCGAGTCCGAAGTGCCGGACGTTACTGACCACGCCAATGATCTCGCGCGGCACACCCTGATCGTAGTCGACGACGATACGTTTACCGATCGGATCTTCGTTGGGCCAGTGGAGACGCGCCATTGATTCGTTGATGATCACCACCGGCGTAGTCTCATGCCCCATCTGCGGGCTAAATTCCTGTCCCTTCAGCAGAGGGATTTTCAAGGTGCGGAAGTAGTCAGGGAATATTCCGACATGTTCCGCGAACAGAAATTCACCTGGCGCTAACGGCGGCCGCCCTTCGATCGTGAAAGAGGTGTAGTTGCTGGTCCCATCAAGCGGCAACACGGTCGTTCCACTCACAGACTCCACGCCCGGAATTGACTTGAGACGGTCCTGCAACTGCTTGTAGAAGTTTGACGACTTCGGATCGTCGGCATACTTCGATGGCGGCAACGAGATTTGAAACGTTAATAAGTTTGCGGCATCAAAACCAGGATCGACATTCTGCAGGCGCATGAAACTCTTCACCATCAGCGCCGCGCCGATCATCAAAACCCCGGCTAAAGCAATCTCGGAAATGACCAGGAGGCCGCGCAAACGATGGCCGCTGGAACCGGTCGTTGTTCGTCCGCCTTCTTTAAGAGTTTCGTTGAGATCGAGCTTGGTCGTCTGAAGCGCGGGAGCTAGACCAAAGATGACCGCCGTCAGCAGCGACACAAGCAGGGTAAAAATTACGACGCGGAAGTCCAAACTAATTCCGGATAGAGGAATGCTGCTCGGCGCCAATGAGATCAATACTCTAACGACCCAGATTGCCAGGGCCATTCCCAACAACCCGCCCGTTACGGCGAGAAATCCGCTCTCAGTCAGCAATTGCCGGACGATGCGCAGCCGTCTTGCGCCGACTGCATTACGAATGGCGAACTCTTTCTGCCGTCCCGCCGCTCGTGCCAACAGCAAATTGGCGACGTTGGCACAGGCGATCAGCAACACGAAGCCGACTGCTCCAAAGAGAATGAGCAACGCCATCTTGATAGAGCCAACCGCTTGCTCGTGCATCGGAACTACTCGCGCGTACCAATCCTTGGACTGCACGTATTGTCCGGAGAGCCTTTGACTGATCATCGCGAGGTCAGCCTGGGCTTGTTCGACCGGAACGCCTGGTTTGAGACGTCCGACCGCAAAGAGAAAACGTGATCCGCGCGCCTGCCAATCACTGTCGCTTAGCGTCATCGGGATCCACAGTTCAACCGGTCCAGTCAATGCTGGTCCACCGGCGGGCAGCACATCCTTAGTCGGGAACTGAAAACCTTTCGGCATCACACCGACCACCTGATACGTGCCTCCGCTCAACTCGATACTTTTTCCAACAAGACTTCGGTCCAACCCAAAGCGCCGTTCCCAAAGCGCGTAGCTTATGATCACGGACTTGGCGCTGCCCGGTCTTTCTTCTTCCGGCTGAAAATAACGCCCGAGTTCCGGTTTCACGCCCAGAGTAGGAAACAGCGAGGCGGACGTGGACGCTCCTACAACACGCTCCGGAGTGCCGAAGCCGGACAGATTGAAACCACTTCGCGACGTGATGCGATAAAACGCCATGCTCTGAAACGATTTGTTTTGGTCGCGATAGTCGGCGAAGTTGGCCGGCGCGATCGAGAGCGGGCTGATCGTCGCACGTGGGTTTACTTCCCCGATCACCATCAGGTTTGCCGAGTCCTCGTAAGGCAAGGGACGAAGGAGCACCGTATTCACGACGGAGAAGATCGCCGTGTTGACGCCTATGCCGAGAGCAAGCGTCAGCACTGCGATGACGGTGAAGGCCCGATTCTTGCGAATCATCCGAAAGCTGAACTTGAGGTCTTGCAGGAAAGTCTCCATCTTACGCCACTCCTTATGCTCTGAGGCGAGGTTCGTAGTGCTTCAAACACGAGCCATCGAGGTCTTACTCGTTAGCGGCGCGCACGCATCTTTCGCTGCTGCTGCGCCACGTGTCTTCGTCGTTCAATACGTTCCGGGTCGGGGTTTGGGGCTAGCGCTATTGAGATTTCTCCGCTGAGGTATTCAACCATAGCACTAACCGTCGGATATTCAAACATATCCATTACAGGCAACACTCTATTCAAAGTGGTCTGAAGCCTGCGTGTGACTTCGATCATCCGCAGTGAGTGCCCGCCGAGATCGAAAAAGTTATCGTGCAGCCCAACCTTATCCACACGTAAAACTTCTTTCCAGATCTCCGCTATCGTGCGTTCCATGTCAGTGCGAGGAGCGACATAGACCTGCTCGGATTCGGCGCGCACGTGCTGCGGCGCCGGAACTGTCTGCCGGTACATCAGCAGCCGCTCATCTTCGATCTCTGAAAGAAACTGTCGCTCGTGATGCTGCTCGTGCGGACTGTGAGCTATCGCCTGCAACACGTTCGCGTAATGACCGGCGATGGCGGCAATCTGCTCCTCGCTTATAAACATTGAATCGTGTTCCAGTTGTAGTTCGACTTGCAGTGTGTCGATGCCCAACGAGAAGTGAGCCTGCAGGACCCAGCTTGTTGCTTCGGAGGTCTTTGCCGCCAGAACTGCAACGTCGCCTGTTCTCAACACACTCTCAACCACATGGAAATGTATGAAGTTGAAGGCCGTCTCGTATAACTTCTGTCCTCTGCTGTTTTGCACAGCGGACATGGGATAGCGTCTGTAAGGCAACAGTTCCCATTCATTCGCGAAAGTCGCCTTTACCAACTCGCTCCACGAACCTTCCGGCAATTTAAGACGAAACGGCAGGGTGTTGAGGAATAGACCAACGACTCGTTCGCCACCACTTTCTTCCAGGCGGCCATTGCTCGCAACTCCTGTAAGCACGTCTGTCTCGCCGGAAACGAGGCTCATTACCTTTAAGTGGGCCGCGAGGAGAACACTCTTGAGTGGAGTCGCCGTCGAGCGCGCGACATCCTTCAACGCTTCAGATACTTCGCGAGCGATTTCTACGGGTTGGAATCTAACGCGCGCGGATGTCGCCGCTTTCCCATTCGTCGCTCCGTTTCCGTTTCCGGACGCAGAGTTTTCAGTTAGAACATTCCAGCGCGGCAACTGAGTTATCTTGCAGTCTTCCAGTTTTTGTTCCCAGTAGTCAGCGCACTCCTTGCTTTCCAGTGCTTCACGCTCTAACTGCACGAAGTCTCGATAGTTGATGTTGAGCTCTTCCCACTCCGGCGCATCGTCGCCCTTCAGTTTCGCAAGGTAGTAACTGAAGATCTCCGTGAGCATCGTGTGTAAACTCCAACCGTCCTGGATCGCGTGACATTCAGTCAGCGTAAACTGGAACGTCTCTTCGGTGCGCAAGTGGATGTGGAAACGCAATAACGGCGGCCGATCCAAACTAAAAGGTAAGAGCTTTTCAGCGATAATGAACTCGTCGATGCGCCGTTCCTGTTCGTCGGCACTCAGATCTCGAATGTCGTCTACCGGCACCGGCAGTCGTGCTTCGTGATGCACAAACTGCAACGCCTCACTGAAGCCGCTGAGCGCAAACGAAGTCCGCAGCATCGGATGGCGTTCGACAATACGGGCGCACGCTTCCTCCAGGAGATCGCCGTCGAAGCGAGCTCGCAGGAGCATGCTGTCGACGTTGTGATAAAGCGGATCCTCAGGCCGCAGCGCCATGTGATAGATCATCCCGGCCTGCAGCTTTGCCAACGGATAAGCATCCTGCAAACCTTCGGGTAACAGCTCGCGATCCGCCAACGGAACCAATTCGAATGGTTGAACTCGGCGACGTTCTTTGCCATTCGTGTTGGTGTACAACGCGGCGGCCAGTTCGCGCACGGTCTGGTATTTGAATAACTGCTGCAGGTTGAAGTTCAGACCGCGATTCTTTGCCAATGACAGCACTTGAAGACTGCGAATCGAATCGCCTCCAAGACCAAAGAAGTTGTCGTTAATTCCGATTTGCTCGAGACCTAACACCTGCTCCCAAATACTGACGAGCACTTCTTCCGCTGGCGTGCGTGGGCCAAGGTAAGCAAATTCCTCGGTTGTATGCTGGCGGCCGGGAACCGGTAAAGCACGTCGATCGACCTTACCGTTCGGCGACAATGGCCAGGCATCCACGGTTACAAATTGCGCCGGCACCATGTAATCAGGTAACTGCACTTTCAAGGCTTCGCGAAGCTCGCTATTGCTTGGCGCACGCTCGCCTTCCGGTAACAGATAAGCGACCAAACGCTTATCCTGTCCGTCCTCACGAGCAACGACCACTGCCTCGCGTATGGCTGGATGCGCCATCAACGCTGCTTCGATCTCACCGAGCTCAATGCGGAAGCCACGAATCTTGACCTGAAAATCGAGACGGCCGAGATATTCGATACTGCCATCAGCCAAATGACGCGCGAGATCGCCGGTCCGGTACAGCCGTGCTCCGGGAACATCGCTGACGGGATCGGGCACAAACTTCTCCGCCGTCAGAGCTGGTCGCAGGTGATAGCCACGCGCCAACTGCACGCCGCCGATATACAGCTCGCCCGGCACACCGGCCGGAACCGGATGTTGATACTGGTCCAAGAGATAGATTTGCGTATTGGCGATTGGTTTGCCGATGGGAACGCTGCTGTAACTCGCCACCGGATCGCAGGCCCACCACGTTACGTCCACCGCTGCTTCCGTTGGACCATACAGATTATGAAGTTCAACTCTGGGCAACCGCTCGTAAAAACGATCCTGCAAATCACGTGAAAGGGCTTCACCACTACAAATGACTCGCCGCAAACTCACGCAAGTCTCAATCTCATCTTCAGCCAGGAACACCTGTAGCATTGGAGGCACAAAGTGAAGCGTCGTTATCCGCTCACGCCTGATTAGTTCGGCGAGATAGGCGCTGTCGCGATGTCCGCCGGGACGGGCCACCACGAGTCGTGCACCGGTCATCAACGGCCAGAAGAATTCCCAAACCGAAACGTCAAAACTGAATGGCGTCTTTTGCAGCACACGATCAGCCGGCGTTAACCGGTAAGCTTCCTGCATCCAACTCAACCGGTTGAAGATCGCGGCGTGAGTATTCATCGCGCCTTTCGGTTTTCCAGTGGAGCCGGACGTGTAGATCATATAAGCCAGATTGTTGCCGCTTAACGCGATCTCGGGATTCTCACTGCTGCGCGCGGCTATCCGTTCCCATTCAGTGTCCAGGCAAATTGTCTGGCAGGGTATCTCCAGCCCCTCGCTAAGACGCGTTTCAGTCAACAACACTTCTACTTCCGAATCACCGAGCATGAACTCGAGCCGATCCCGCGGGTACTCGGGATCCATCGGCACATAAGCCGCGCCGGCTTTGAGAATACCGAACAGCGAGATCACCATTTCCAGTGAGCGTTCGAGCATCACACCCACCCGTGATTCGGTCTTCACACCATGCGCGCGCAGATGATGGGCCAGTTGATTGGCCCGCCGGTTCAATTCCGCATAAGTCAGTTGTTCATTCTCAAAGACCAGAGCAACGGCATTCGGCGTACGCTCTACCTGCGTTTCAAACGAGCGGTGCAGCGACAACTGTGGCCCATAATCTTTGACTGTCAGGTTCCAGTCGTTGACCACCTGCTGGTGTTCGACGGGAGTCAGCAAAGACAACTCTGAAATCGGGCGCGCCGGATTGTTAACGAATCCTTCGAGCAACATCCCGTAATGACCAAGCATGCGCTGCATTGTCGCGGCGTCGAACAGATCTGTGTTGTACTCAATACCGCAGGTCAATCCTGTTTCGCCGTCCTCAATCAAAAGCGAGATATCAAACTTAGCCGTGTCAGTGTCCGCCTGGAGTGGAACTAGCGTGAGCGCATTGCTGCTTCCAGTCTCCTTGCCCGCATATTGCATGAGGAAAAGCACCTGGAAGAGAGGCGAGTGGCTCAAGTTGCGTTCGGGTTGCAACTCCTCGACCAGCTTTTCAAACGGCACGTCCTGATGCGCGTACGCTTGGAGGCACATCTCGCGCACTCGTTGTAGTAGCTCCCGCACATTCGGGTTCCCACTCACGCTTGTCCGCATCACCAGCGTGTTTATAAAACACCCGATCAGCGGTTCAGTCTCAACATAGTGGCGGCCAGCTATTGGCGCACCGACCACAACGTCTTCCGCGTTGCTCCAACGCGCCAGCAACAGTTGAAACGCCGCCAGCAACGTCATGAACAACGTCACGCCTTCCTGCTGGCTCAAATTCTTCAACTGCTGGCCCAACTCCCCGGGCCATTCCTGGTGTACGCGCGCACCGCGGAACGTCTGTATCGCCGGCCGCACTCGATCCGTTGGCAATTGCGGCAGCATCGGGGCCCCGGCCAGTTGCTTGCGCCAGTATTGCAGTTGCTCGTTCAGCGTTTCGCCGCTCAGATACTCACGTTGCCACTGCGCGAAGTCGGCGTATTGGATCGGCAGTTCCGCTAACGGTGAATGCTCTCCCGCCGCGTACGCGCCATACAGTGTCGTTAACTCACGCATCAGAATGTCCGCCGACCAGCCATCGCTGACGATGTGGTGCATGGTCAGCGAAATCACATGTTGGTCCGGCGCTAACCGCAGAACTGTGAAGTTGACCAGCGGTCCCTGCGAGAGGTCGAAGGTGGTCTGCGCCAGATCGTGAACGATCGACCGGCGGGTCTTGTTACGCGTTTCAACCGGCAACGCCGAAAGATCTACCACCGGAATCGATTCGTTCGAAGGTTCCGAGATCAGTTGGATTACCTGGCCTTCGAACGGCACAAACGTCGAGCGCAGGACCTCATGACGCCGTGTGATTTCCTGGAAAGCCATCGACAGCGAAACCAGGTCCAGTGGTCCATCTAGCCGTGTGGCCAGTGAGATGTTGTAAGCCGGCGTTGAGGTATCAAAGCGATCGAGAAACCAGAGACGTTGCTGCGCGAATGAGAGCGGGTAAACGTCGAGGTTTGCTCGTCTCTGGATCCGGGGCTTATCGCAAAGCGAAACGCCCTGCTGCTTGAGCAACGCCCGAACCAGGTCTCGCTTATTGGCTAAATCACTAGTTTTCATTCTGCCCCTTCTGTGCTGAGATCAGTTTGAGGAGTTCTTCTTCGGGCATCTCCGCAACAGCTTTCAGCGTGCGTGCAATCTTTTCGCTTCGACCCGCTTCGGGTTCTCTTTCGAGCACCGTCGCCGCGAGGTTCTCCACCGTCATGCCATCAAAGAGGCTGCGCACGGGTATGTCGACTTCAAACTCTTCTCTGATCCGCGAGATAACCTGCATTGCCAGTAAGGAATGGCCGCCCAGTTCAAAGAAGCTGTCGTGAACGCCGATGCGCTTGACGCCGATGATCTCCGACCAGATAGCCGCGATTATTTCTTCGAGTGCGGTTCGTGGTGCGACATGGGCTTCTTCCGAACGTTCGTTGGCTGTTTCCGGCACCGGCAACGCCTGACGATTGATCTTGCCATTGGGCGTTAGGGGAAATGCGCGGAGCGTGAGAAAGAAGGTCGGCACCATGTACTCCGGCAACAGTTCTCGAAGAAAAGTACGCACTTCGTTAATCGCCACTTCCTGACCAGCATGCGGCACGAGGTAAGCGGCCAAACGCGTATCGCCGGGTACATCCTGCCGGACCATCACAACCGCTTCGGCCACTTTCGGATGTCGATTCAGCGCTGACTCAATCTCGCCGAGCTCGACTCGGAATCCACGAATCTTGACTTGCTGATCGCTGCGGCCGAGATACTCGATGACGCCGTCACGCCGATAACGGGCCAGGTCACCGGTTCGATAGAGTCTCGTGCCCGAGACAGTGCCGAAAGGATTTGGTAAGAAGCGCGCCGCTGTGAGTTCGGGTCGTCCCAGATAACCACGCGCCAGACCATCGCCACCGATGTAAAGCTCGCCGGTCACACCCGCGGGCACTGGATGCAGAAACTTATCAAGCAGATAAAGCTGCGTATTGGCGATCGCGCGGCCGATCGGGACTGGTCCATTGTCAGGATCTTCGGGCGCAACTTCATAAACACAACAGCCAACGACCGTCTCTGTTGGTCCATACTCGTTGATCAGTCTCACGCCAGGTGCGACGGTTCTCCAGGCCGAAAGCGTCTCACTGTTCAGCGCCTCGCCGCCGATGATCAGAGCACGCGTGGTTTTTGTCATTTGCCCGGGCGTCAACATTTGATTGAGCACTTCCAGATGTGAAGGCGTGATCTTGACGAGACTGAAGTCGCAGCCCGTGCTCAGCACTGATGAAAGACCCGCAAAGCGTTTGTCCTCGGAGACGAGAACGACGCTCTTCCCAGCCAGCAATGGAGGAAAGATACTCGTGATGGTTAGATCAAATCCGAGCGGTGAATGCACGGGAGCGCCAGCGCCTTCGTTTACGCCATACGCCTCAGCGCACCAGTTCAGATAGTTGTTCAATCCGTAGTGAGTGCAAATCACGCCCTTGGGAGTTCCAGTCGAGCCTGACGTGTAGATGACGTAAGCAGCATTCGACATGTCTACACGACTAACAGGATTGACATCACTCTCGGTCGCAATTACCGGCCAGTCCGAGTCGAGCGTTACTTCCCGAGCTTCGTGCTCCGGAATCCTGCCCACGAGTCTTTCATGCGTCAGGAGTACTGAGATGTTTGCATCAGACAGCATGAAGGCCAGGCGATCTTTCGGATAAGCCAGATCGAGTGGCACATACGCCCCTCCCGCTTTGAGTGTACCGAGCACGGCGACAATCATCTCCAGCGAGCGTTCCGTGTAGATGGCGACCGTCGTTTCCGGTCCGACTCCCTGGGATTGCAGGTAATTAGCCAATTGATTGGCGCGGGCGTTGAGCTCCGCGAAGGTCAACGACTCATCTTCGAAGACAACGGCCTTCAGCTCAGGAGTGCGTGCGGCCTGCTCTGCAAACAACTCGTGCACACACTTGTCTTTCGGATAATTGCGCTCGGTCTGGTTGAGTTCGACGATCAGACGCTGCCACTCAGCGTCGCTAACAATCTCAATCTCGCCGACAGCCTTCCGCGGGTCCGCGATCACACCGGCCAGCAGTTTGTCGAACTGCGCCGCCAGTTGTTCCACGTCTTCTTGCCGGAACCGCTGTGCATCGTATTGCCAGTCGAGTTGGACCATCTCACCCTGCTCGATGCAATTGAGCTTCACCTTGAAGCGATCGAAACAGGAGTGCTGCCTGTCAACGGAAAAAGTAAGACCGCCGGCAGTAACCGGTTCAGCCAATGAGATGAACTCAAACGCAGTAGAAAAGAACGGCGCCGAGAGAAACGCTTCATCCTGCTCAGAACTCTGTTCCCACGTGAAGTACTCCAGCCAGTCGTGAGCTTCGCGCACCTTGCAACTTACATCCTGCACGATTGCCGCGAATGAATTGTCCGCGAAGTGCGTGCTGACTGGCAGCGCTCTCGCCAACAATCCAATCGCGCCCTGCAACTCGTCGTACTTCCTGCCGTCGTCAACGTTGCCGATCACAATGTCTGAATGTCCGGTCAACCGCCACAACAGGGCTTGCCAACAAGAGCTGAGGATCGTGGCTATGGTTGTATCCAAATCGGCAGCCAGCGGCTTGAGCTTAGCCACGACTTCAGGAGCCATGGCGGTGTGGATCGATCGCGGCTCGAACGGCAAAGCTTCGGCTTGCGTGTTTTCGAACGGCAGCGTCAGTGCCGCCGGATCGATGATGTTTTGCTGGCGCCAGTATTCTCTTCCCGGTTCACCGTTCTCATCGGCGATAACTTCGTTCTGCCATTCGGAGAATTGCAGATACTGGACCACATCGTCGCCGGCGTTTCGCTCGGGCGCGTCCGCGTAAGAGCCGGCAATCTCGAGCACCAGGTTATTGAGCGATCGATTATCGGCGCACAGCGACGGCACACTGAGAATCAGTACATGCTGTTCCGCTGAAAACGAGATGAGTGTGGTACGCAGCAGCGAACCCTGTTCGTAGTTGACCGGCATTTGCCTGTCTTCTGCCAAACAACGCTCGATTTCGGCTTGCTGGTCTTTGTCACTACGGCCGCTGAGATCGATCGAGATCCAGGAAGGATCTGCAGTTTCACCGATCGCCTGCATCGGAAACTTTATGCCGGGAACGCGATGAAACGTCGTGCGCAGGATCTCGTGGCGGTCAACGATCTGTTTGAGTGCTTTCCTCAACCGTAGTTCGTCGAGTGGTCCTTCGATCCGAATCGCACACTGCGATCGGTACGGAGAGCCGTCCTGTTGCAACAGCCACAATTGTTTTTGTAGTGGTGAGAGTCGATAACCTTCGATTTGGCCTAACATCCTTCAAGGCTCCTTTAAGACACGGGTTACGCAGACAAGAGGTTTAGAACGTGGTGACGGGTTTCGGTCTGATGTTGCGGAGTTTCTTTAAATTTAGTTCTTCCAACGGGCGTTTCAGAACATCGCCGGGTGAGTTTTGGCGCCCGTTCCTGTCATTTACAGCACGCAGATGCGGATGGGCGGTAGTGGTCAATTGCAAGCGCATCTCGTTGACGTGCTCGAAAGTTGTTGGCTGTTCCAGGCGTGTGAAGATCTCCTGCATCGATTTTTGCCCGTCTACAGCCTGGTAGAGCGCGAGAGCATTCCCGCGGGGCGAAGACAATGGATATGCGAGATGCTTGGGTGACAGCTTGTAAGATCCATCGTGACTACGAACGTAGCTGCGTTGCAACGTTCCCGTGCGCACAAACTTCTGGTTCAGGAAGTCAGCACAAATCGCTCGCTCAGAACGTCGCGGCCGGCCGCTGTCTTTACGTTGAAAGTAGAACCACAATTGCGGCGAGCGATCGAGCAGCAGATGGTTCGTCACGTGCCACCGTTGGAGATCCGGCAACTCATAGTAGTCGTGCTGCAACGCCGGTGTTGAGAATGACAAGTTCCAGGGAGTGTCGATCGAGAGCTGGTCAAACAGATCGGTAGCCGGATGGAGCACTTCGAG
The DNA here is from genome assembly GCA_035279345.1 of Pyrinomonadaceae bacterium. Taxonomy (GTDB): domain Bacteria; phylum Acidobacteriota; class Blastocatellia; order Pyrinomonadales; family Pyrinomonadaceae; genus PSRF01. The sequence goes on from DATEHX010000328.1 coordinate 32,511, forward strand.
TCCCGAAGCATTAACCAACTCTTCAAACGACTCCAGTGTGTAGGTGATCTCGTTCGGTTGGATCAACGTATCGGCAAGCACGCACTCGGGGTACTCATCAACGGTGTCTCTTCGCAGCAGCGGAAAGTTCGTCAACATGAGGTCGGCCACGATGTTTTTGGCGCGCCAGATGTCGCGGTTCAGGTCGAGTGCGGAGTCATTGGTGGAAAAAATCTTGATCGCCCGCTGAAATGCCGTCGTCTGTAACCGCTCGTAAACGTTGTAGACCATCAACTCCATGACGCCGTTTCGTTTCAGCGCGGCGACGAGCTTGTTCAGGGTTGCTCCCGGATCGGCATTGCAGTGGATCACGCCGTCGCAGATGACGTAGTCGAACTGCTCGGAATAGCTCACTCCGTTGATGCTTTCTCTTCTGAGCTCGAGGTTTTTAACTCCCAGCTCTTTGGCTGTGCTGCCGCACAATTTCAGCGACTCGCTCGACAAATCCGAGCCCAGCACGGTCGCTTTAGGAAAGGTCAACGCAGTGATGAGTGCCTGATTCGTGCCGCAACCTGCCACCCAAATGGCTGGTTTTTCCGGGAGAGAATGGCCGTGCCAATCGCCCAGGTTCTGATTGAACATCGCGGTTTGGAAATAAGGATCGGCGAGGAAGTCAAACTTCGCGGGACGCCAGGGAAACGGGAAACGCTCGTAGAACCTGGTGTTTGACTCGTCAACCAATTCGGTCGGTGACATCACTTCTGTTGTTGTAGCTTCAGTGCAGTTCATCGTCGCTTACACCTCTGCGTAACTAAGCATTTCACCCATTGCTACCAGTAGTTTTCGTTCGCCGGAAAAAGGATTACGGGCGTGTGCGGTCAGGAGGTTGTCGAGCATCATGATGTCGTTTCGCTGCCACGAGAAGCTCGTTTCCAGTGTTTGATAAACCTTCAGGATGTCCTGCATGACCGCATCTTCAATCGGAGAGCCATCGCCGTAATAACAATTTCGCGGCAGATCTTTTTCGGCAAACACTGAAACAAGAGACTTGCGCGTTGCTTCGTCAAGACACGACAAGTGCCAGTGCTGCGCTTGATTGAACCAGACCGGTTGACCGGTTTGCGGATGACCGATTACGGCGGGACGAACTGCGCAAGTTCTCAAACCGTCATTAGCAGTCCATTCAAAATCCATCAACGAATCACGGCACCGCCGTTCTACCTCCGCTTTATCAGTCGTGTTGAAGACCGTCTGCCACTCGAGTCCTGGTCCTTTCCCGTAGTTGCGCACGTACATGATCTGTTTTTCGCAGAATGGTTCTCTGATTCGCGAGTCAAGGCGCTCGTAAACCTCGCGGCTGTCAACGATAGGAGTCTCGCCTCCCTGTGCCGCAGGCTGCACACAAGCAAACCAAATCTTCACTGGCCAGCGATGATTGAAGGAGTTTTCGTTGTGCCACAGAATTTTTTTCTCGGGAGGATAAAAGACGGGAGTGTAAACGTTGCCGCTGATGTTCTTTCGCGGATGCTCTCCATTCTCATTGAACAAGTCTTCGCAAATCGACGTTGCAAAACGCTCGAAATCGGCCGCTAAGTTCAGCTTGAAGTTACGAAAGAGGAGAGCTCCGTGATTGAGAAGCCTGGTCTCGATGAAGGCCCGGTTATTCTCGGCCCATTCGACGAGATCGACATGCTCGACATCGGGCTCGATCACAAGTGGGATCGGGCCGCGGCCCGGCAGAAAACCACTCTTTACCATGTTTTCTTCCTCAAACCGCATAGCCTTCGGCTTGATTCTCTTGAAGGTTGTTACTGGCAAAATGCTTTCTCCCGACTCGAAAACTGCCGCAATAGTTGGTGCTAATTGATTGGGCGTTTATCAAAAGCTGAAGGAGCGGCTAACCAGGGTGGAATCGCTGAATGGCAACGGAGCAGGAATGATGCTCGCCGGCCGTGGACGATAAGAACTTTCCGATATCTGTGCCAAACCGTATGACTGATCTACGACTGTGATTGCCAGAGGCTGCATAGACTTTGCTTCCAACGTCAGTTCAATGCCTTCGGACGGAATCGCAAAGTAACGCAAGGCCCATTTGTTTGCGCCTGCCGCAGGCGCACCCGGCCCTTCGATCTTGATCGGCTTGCCGTTGACCATCGTGCCTCTGACTTCCATGTCCGACTCAACGCCGATGGAAACTACAGACGCCTGCCGCCCGGACGCGATCTTTAAACTTAACGTCCGCGTTCCATTGCTCTTCGCATCCGCGAGTACCTCGACCTGTGGTGCGGCGAGAGAAATGGCGGGAGCGGCAGCCGTGCGAAATTGAGCGGAGCGAAAAGGAAAGAATTCGGGCAGACTCTTTGTCTGTGGATTCTGAGATAAGAATTGCGTGGTCCACTCATCCGGCCGGACGTCCGAGCTGGCCCAGACCGCCTGTCCCGTGCTGGAATTTAGACCATAGAAAATATTGTCTGTTTTTGGTCTGGACTCACTGAATCCGGACGTCAGACCGCCGGCTATCAGGAAAAAACCACTCACGATAACCAGCGCACCTGGCAGCAGCCATCGGCTGCGCTTCGTCATTAGTGCGATTTGCGGCGCGAACAATCCGAACAGTAGTGCCGCGACTAACATCACCGCGGCGGAAGAACTAACCGTCAAAGCCTCAAACAGCACCCGAATCACGGGCACCAACAAGATCATCCCGGCCGTGACGCCTATTAATAAAAGGACCTGGCGCTTCAGGGACGGCGAGCTCTCTTGTTCTTTTCCAACGATCACGACGGCCACAAGACTAAAAACGAGCGGCCACGTGAAGAGATAACTGCCACCGGGCAAAAAGATCGCCGTCAGAATAAGCAGGATCAACCAGCCGCTAAGTGCTCCTACCCATAAATTCTTCATCGCAACCCATTTCCCAAAGAGTGCGCCAACGGCTGAAGTAATCGCGGCGGTGAGAGCCAGAAAACTAACGAGGTATAGCTCGCTGTTGTAAGTGTCACCCGACGACATCCCGCTATACTGACTGTGTATCCCAAGGACCAGCCGCCAAACCAACGTCACGATCAACCATGCTCCGGCCATGCTCAACACCATCGCCAGCAGACCCAGCGCGATACCCGAAAGTCTCAATTCCCTTCTCTTGATTCCGAATCCGACGACTACCAAAAAGAAGAGCAGCACGATAATCGCCAACGGAATGGCCCACGACTCGGGATAGTGAAGAACAAAAGCGTTCAGGAGATCGAAATAGACTGCGTTCTGATTTGTCGTGGCGGTTAGATCCGAATTGCCCAAATCCCGCGTCAAACCGAGCAGGTAAGCGCCTTGCTGTTGCAAGCTTCTTTCGTCGACGTTGCCGAGGTTGTCGAGTTGAGTGTGATAGTTAGTCGGTTCGTTAAGGAATGCGAAGTTCAAGCCTTGTAACCGGGCTTGTTTGAAGATGCTCAGGTCAGTGTCGTTCGGCAACAGCCCATATATATTGGACAGGAACGAATTACTCGCCGGATAAGAAGCAGACTCGGCGAATCTATCGATGAGCCGTGCATTTCCCGGGCTGGTTTCAAACATAAACACCGGACCGCTGCTGCCGCGCGCTTCAAAATTGAGCGCCACGCCTACGTCCTTTGCGAATGGATGTTCGGCGATGAAAGCAGTCGCGCCCAGTAACCCGGCTTCCTCCGCATCAGTGAAAAGCAGGATGAGATCGTTCTTGAGTGGTGGCTCAGTTCCCAGGGCTCTCGCGGTTTCCAGGATCGAAGCCACCGCGGAACCATCGTCCGCCGCGCCGGGACCAGTCGGAACCGAGTCGTAATGGGCCATGAGCAGGACGGCTTGACGCTTCTCAATACCAGCCCGCCGGGCGACGATGTTCTCAACCGTGCCGGCGGTTACCGGATTACCAAAATGACGATTGATACTCGTGGTGCGTTGGATCTGCGTTTCGAAACCGAGGGTGTTGAGTTCCCGGACCAGGTAGTCGCGTACGGCAGCATTTTCTGCTGAGCCGGTGGGGTGAGATTTGTTGGCAATTTTCCGCAGATGCTCCATCGCACGTCCGGAAGCGAACATTCCGGCCGGTGCGTTGGCGGCCAACGCCTGGGGACGGCGCTGACCATAGACGACGAGAACGGCGATTGCCGCGATCAGCAACAGTGTCACCAACTCGGCGATAATCGCCGGTTTGCGAACATCAATCCGTGGCGTCGTCTGCGGGAAAACTTTTACCTGGTCCATTGGAAATCCTTCGGTTCGAGAGTCGCAAGGAAAGAAGCGGGAGCGACTAACGCGTCACTGCCAGATCAAAAACCAGCTCGCTGGACAGGGGCTGTTTTGCGTCGTCTTTAGCCCCGACTATGCACCACTCGAGCACAGACATCGCGCTGAACAACTTGTGGCGCGCCTGGCGAAATGCCCGGCTTTGTGAGCCATCGAGCACTTCATCAAATACATCAGCACCACGCACCGCTGGTAAGTCGTGAAGAAAAATCGTGGACGGCTTTGAAACCCGGGCCATCAACTCGGGGCTCACCGCATAAGGTTTGAACTTTTCTTCCCATCCGGTTTCGGCTTTCGGCACGCCCATCGTCTGCCAGCGCGTTGTGTAAACGGCGTCAACATCCACGGGCAAACGCGTCACATCGTGATGTTCTTCGATACGGGCGCCATTCTGACGCGCGAGGTACCAGGCGGTCTCGAAAACGGCGTTGGGCAATCCGTAACCTTGCGGTGTAACGATGGTCAACCGCATGCCCGGAGTCAGGGAAACGGCGAGCGCCAACGATGCCGCCGTGTTGTTACCTTCACCAAGATAGAGCACGTGAATATCATTCAAACGGCCAAACGTCTCTTTGAGTGTTGATAAATCGGCGATGGCCTGAGTCGGATGCTCGCCGTCACTCATGGCGTTGATGATTGCCATTTCGTCCTGCTCGGCAAACGCCTTCATTTCAGCTATCGAGTCGTTAGTGCGGATGACGAGAGCGTCGAGGAAACCGGAGAGCACGCGAGCTGTATCGGCTATCGTCTCGCCGGTGACGATCTGCAGGTCGCGCGGACCGTAAGTTATGGTTCCGGCTCCGCTGCGGAGTGCGGCGATCGTAAACGAGGTGCGTGTGCGTGTTGACGTGCCGGTGAAATAGATGCCTACCGATTTACCTTGAAGCGACCGCGAGGAGCCCGCCTCACCAGAAGCGAAAGCCACGGAACGATTCACGAGGTAAGCCAGTTCGTCAACGCCAAGCTCAGTAATAGAAAGAAGATGCTTGATAGCCATTTTGTATTCCTCTTAATCAGTAAGCAGCGGGTCGGGGGACGAGGCAGAGCTACCGCACTTTGCGCCAATTACGCAATTTCCTTTTTGAATCAACTTGCGCGAGTGAGGGCGCTGAAATGTAATTCGAGGAGAAAACTCCGCTCCTCTTAATACATTCGGGTTATGAGCCTGGCGCTAATGAGCAATGCTTGCTTGCACCGTTGATACTTTTCCCAACAACACGCGATTGACCTGCGCCCTGTCCACGACCACATGAGCCTGGAAACTGACGGTATCCAGAAGAATTCGGACGCGATCGCTGTCTTCCATCTGGCGTTCGAAAACGCCCGAAAAATGCCGGAACTTGCCTTCTTTAATAACGACTTGATCGCCGGTCTTGAGTTCCTCTTCCATGTTCACGAAACCGTCAGGACCGATTCTCGCTCGAAGCAACTCGACGATCTCGTCTTCAACCGGAGTCGGCTTGTCGCCGAAAGAGACGATGCTGTGGACTCCCCGCGTAAAACGCACATTGTGATAGTGCTCTTCGTACGCGAAGCGCGCGAAGATGTAGTTTGGAAACATGGGCTTGGCAACCCGAGTCAACTTGTCAGTGTATGGATTGGATTTGTTTACCATTAGCTTGGGGGTCAGGATTTCAATTCCGCCAAGCTTCAGGTTGCTGCCCGCACGCTCTTCTTGTCTGGGATGAGTATGAACAACATACCAGCTAAGGCCGTCTGAGTTTGCGTTTGTCGTATTTGAACTCATTCTGACTCGCCCTCGCTTTCAGTTCAGGTCGATCACCAGCAATTTCGCAGGCAGAGTACAGACGGAGGGAGGGTGGCGTCTTTAACCAGTTCCTAAATAATTGCTAATCGTTTGCTAAAGACGGGAAGATTCTTACAGGAGGGGTGATCAGTCGGGAAAACCGATGCGGGTAAGCAGGTTTTTGAATCTCGGTTCGCTGCGCAGGCTTCTGAGCTCCGGACTTACTTTCAGCCAAACGAGCCAGTCATTGCGCTCTTCATAAAGGTGTTCGAGTAGTTCGTAGACTCGTTCACGGGTTCCGAGCGCGAGTTCAATTACCAACAGGCTGTAGGGAGAGACATATTTTCGCTTCGCACTTTCCTGCAAAGTGTGGCGTAATGCCTCAGCCTCGGCGCGTTGATCGTTGAGAGCGTAAGCGTATCCCATGAACCCCAACGCGAGGTAAGCTTCATTATCCAGTTCATAGATGCGTTTGAACTCCTCGATTGCGCCCTCCAAACGGCCTTGTTGAATATACGAACAACCCAGAACAAAATGGATCGGCATGTAGGTGGGTTCCAACTCGCCCGTCTTCAACAAATGTTTGGCCGCCCGGTCGTACTCACCTCGCAAAAAGTAAGTAGTGGCCAGATTCATGTTTATTTGCAGCGAGAACGGATCGAGTTGCAGAGCAGCGTCATAACTCCTGATGGATTCTTCAAAGCGGCCCATGAAGGTCAGATAGGATCCATACCGTTGGTGAGCCGAGACGAGGTACGGATTCAACTTGAGCGCTTTTCTGTACGCGGTTTCGGCGCCACTCCAATCGAGGTCGTAATAGACCTTCACCAAGCCCACCGATGAATGCGCCTCCGCCAGTTGGTCGTCGATCTCGACCGCTCTCAGCGCTGCCTCCTTGGCTTTTGGCAAAACTTCGCGTGGTGGAAAGTGGACGTTTGACAACCTGAAATACGCATCCGCCAATCCGCAATAGGCCAACGCATAATAGGAATCAACCGCAATCGCCTCTCTAAACACGTCAATCGCCTTCAGCACAAAATCCTTGCTGTATTTGTTCCACAGATAGCGGCCTCTCAGGTACAGATTGTAAGCTTCGATATTCTCGGTCGGCTGTTTAGTGAGACGGATTTCTTCGTTACGAGTCAGTTTGAACTTGAGACTCTCAGTGATGGCCTTCGCGATCTCATCCTGAATCGCCAGAATGTCTGAAGGAGCGCGATTGTACTGCTCGCCCCAAAGCTGCGATCCATCGGAGACTTTTACCAGTTCACTCCTGACGATTAGTCGCTCGCTGACCCGTATGACCCTGATCATCATTATGGCCTTTACGTTGAGCGTTTGACCGACTTGCTGAGGATCGATCTCCACCGCTTTGAAGCGAAACACCGTACTACATGCCAGGACGCGGAGCCGGGGAATACGCGAGAGCACATTGACGATGCTTTCGGTTATTCCATCCGACAGATACTCCAGATTGAAATCCTTGTCGGGAGATTTCATCGGAATAACGGCGAGCGAATCGATGGTTTCTTCTTCCGGCTCTGTTTGACGTGGGGTCTGGCGAACGACTGTGGATGCACCTTGCGATACCGACAGTTCGGTTACTTCAGCGACAAAGCGATACCCGCGTCTGGGCACGGTTTCAATGAACTTGGGATTAAGACGGTCCTCACCCAGTATCTTGCGCAAATGAGAAATGCTGACCGTGATGTTGTTCTCTTCGACAACCGTGTCCGGCCACACCTCACGCATCAAGTCATCTTTTCCGATCAGTTGACCACGGGTCTCTACGAGATAAAGCAACAGGTCCAGAATTTTGGGTTTTAACGGAATTGACTCACCACGATACAGCAGCCGCCGTTGAGAGACTTCCAGGCGAAAGCCACTGAACTCATAGACTCGTGAGTCAACGTCTTTTTGCATAGTGAATCGCATCCGGGCTTGCCACGTCTTGTTGGATGGGTCCTTATTGAGCAACGAGCTCGATGATTCTGAAAAGACCGTTCGACGGAACGTGGGCCTCCCGGGCCTCGACTGGGCGTGCTGCATGGGATCCAGGGAGAAGTTGGTTTGGTGTCCAACTGCTGGAGTAGCCAACATCAACGAGCATTCCTATAGATGACTGTGAGGTGGCGATCGTTGGGCAGCTCGTGGGCGTGATAATACGAGGAAGGTTTCGCGGATTGCAATACCGATTCGACATTAGCTTTATACAGTTGTCCCCGGAAAGTTGAGCAGAACTCAATCATTCCGGGGACAACGCAAATATCCGAAATAATCAATCGCCAAAGATAATTCCGTCGGTAAAGATTATTCCGTCGCCGAAGATGATTCCATCACCGAAGATGATCCCATCCCCGAAGATTATTCCGTCGCCAAAGACGATCCCGTCGCCGAAGATGATCCCGTCGCCAAAGATTATTCCGTCGGTCACCATCACAACATCGGAGATGCTTACGTCACTCGCGATCAGATCTCCGTGGCCCATGAGAATTCCGTCGCCGAGGAGTTGGCCGGAATCGATGAAAGAGTTGTTTGCCAGCGTCTGCCCGGTTGAGAGCTGAACACCGTTGGTGAACAAAATCCCATCGTAGGTAGACGGCGTCGTAATGCTCCGCCCGCCGCTCAACACCGAATCTGTGAGAACGTCAGCCGTCAGAACAATCGAGTCAGTCGAGATATCGACCGCATCAGACATGAGTGGGCTTTCTGAAAGCATTAGACGATTGGCGAGAAAGCCGTTCGTATTCCAGAGCGACTCTCCGTTCGCAAGCTGATGTGAGCCGGCGAATAGGGAGCCGCGGCTAATAATTAATCCGTCGGAAATCAGGAAACCGTCGCCGAGGAGTTCGCCGGTAGCATATGGTCCCTGAAAGCGTGAGATAAGACCGTATCCTGACATAGTGTTGAACTTTCTAACTATCGTGGTGCTCCAGGCAAAACTGCTTCCCGCGAAAGATGAGGAGGACGTGACTGAGCTTGTCAGCAGCGGCAGTCCCACCGGAATCGACGAAACCAGATCCTGACGTACCACTAGGGTTAATTGCATCGCGCCTTCGATATTCAGTTGGCCCGCGCCCTGCTCCAGGGTTCCGAAACCATTCAGCTTCTGGGCCGTGTATTCCATGAAAGCCTTGACCATGTTAGGCGTCATCTTGGGATTGATCTGGAGCATCAACGCGGCCGCGCCGGCAGCGATTGGAGTAGACACGGAGGTCCCGCTCATTTGCATCACCCTCAAGGTCGGGCCGACGCCGCTCGCGGACTGATTCAAGCCGGGATTCGTGGTCACCAGGAGATTGCCGGGCGACTGTGCAAAAACCAGTTTGTTGCCGGGAGCCACAAGGTCAGGTTTGAAGATGTTGTCGTGATGGATCATGCCATCTCCATCGGTCCAATAACTGCGCGTCGGACCGCGCGAGCTGTAGGTGGTCACGGCGTCATCGCCGCGCCCGTCCGTTTGGAAAGTGTTGGTAGCGCCGATGGTAAACGCCGAGGGTTCATTACCGGGAGAATGAATGGAGCCATAGACCTTTTGACCTGAAGCATCCTTTCCATCGTTACCGGCAGCAACAAATACCACGATCCCCGAATTCACCAGGGCCCGGACCGCGCGGCAAAGCACGTCATATTTATAAGAGTCGATAGCTTGTGTACCGAGACTCATGTTGACGATCCGGATGTTGTACTCGCGGGCATGTGTTGCAACCCAATCAAGTCCTGCCAGAACGCTTTCGACGGTTCCCTGGCCGGCGCTGTTGATTACGCGAACGTTGAGTAACGAAGCACCGGGTGCGATTCCGGTGTAGTTAACTCCAGCACCTGGACCACCGGCCGCGGCCGCGGCCACATACGTGCCGTGTCCGTACGGATCGTCGGTGCGATTCTCTCCGGTAAAGTCGACACTGGCGACGACGCGAGAGCCGCCACCGATTGCCGAGAACTGCGCGTGATTGACATCGATGCCGGAATCCAGAATGGCGATTCCAACACCGGCGCCGTCAATAAGACCTCGGCCTGCGGAAGACGCTATCGTTCGACCGGCTTCGAGGCCAGTAGTGGTTGTGACATGGCTGGCAGGAACCACAACTTCATTCGAAGTTATGAATGAGACCTCTGGAAATGAGGCCAGCTCATCGATCATGCCAGCGGGCACGTTGAGTGAGAGGCTGCGCAGCTTTGTCATCTCTCGGCGTACGCGAACACCTCTCTTTTTTAGTAACGCGTAAAGAGGAGCGCTTTTTGGACCACTCAAAGTAACAATTATTTGTACGGCTTCGTTTGACCTGTTTGTATTTCCTGCCAGCAGTCTGGAGACTTTGTTTCCATGCTCAACACGTTGCGCATGTGCAACGTCAACAAAAACAAAGCAGATAAGAGCAGTTACGGTTGTAACGATCGCTGTTAGAGCAACAGTGAGGCGTATGTGTTTTTCATAGATATCGAGCATCGGGAACTCCTTATCATGAGGGCGTGCGGCTTCACTTCGCGTGATAGCAGCTCCACCGGGTAGGCAATTAAGGGAACTCTGAACGGGGAGATGGATTTTTCGTAGCAACATGTTCATTCACAGGTTTCAGTCACCCGAAAACTTTCATGGTGAAGGTTCAGTGCGGCGCGGAGTGTAGACGTTGAGGATCGGAGTGGTCTTTAACTGATTGCTAATTGTTTGCTAATTCTGATGCGCGAGTGAGAGTCGCGTGGTCCAGTGTCGCGTGGTTACAGGTTGAACGCACTCACAGCAGGGTATTGGATCAGGGAAGATGTATCTGAGCTTCGGAATTGTGTATGCAGGTGGCGGGGATGTTGGTGCGATGCTGCATACGTTTAACGAAACACCGCCCGGTTGGCTCAAAAGAGCAAATTAGTTTAGGCTATCGCCGAAAAGCGCACGATGGGACTTAGGTCCGTAAACCTCAACCTCTCGTACATCGAACTCGTTGCGCTTTACCATCAAGGCAGAATTAACTGCCGCTCACTCTATCGAAAGATGCTTATGAATCTCCGATACTTTCGCGCCTCAATCCACGAACTGGAGACTTTGTTTGAAGCCAACAACTAACGCACCCGAAGCCATCCTGTCAGCCTGGACAGCACTAGAGGTATTGTCGCCGCAAACATTTCGTAAACCCGAGGACCTCGCCGCTGGAGATCGAGGTTTAACAAGAATAGATACGGCTGAGCTTCCCTGGGAACGTGGGGAGAAGTCGCCTCCCAATCGCTGTCTTTATTATCAGATTGTGCTCGGCGCGATACGAATGGAGCCGGCCATGGAATCGCTCGTCGAGCGTTATGGAGATACTCGTATCGAGAGGCCGAGTGCTTCCGGGTATGCAGCGCTGGCGGTTGTGATCGTGGACCAGCAAGGGCGGCTGACTGATACATCCGCGGTGGCGGTTTCGAGTTTTGGGTGGGGTGTTATGGCAGCGCTAAACGGAAACCTGGATGATCTCGCACTATGGCCCAGGATGGAATCGCAATTAGTAGCGAATGTCGAGAACAGTCTTGGAAAAAGGATCTCCAAAGATGCTGAATGCAGTAAACCGATCACGCGACACGGACTAACGGCAGCCTACGAATATCTGATTACTACTCTCCAACTACCAGTAGAGTGGATGCAGCCTCCGGAGTTCGCGATTCGCTCGTATACGAACGCCAAAGATCCAAATCCGCCAGAGCCGATTCTGCTCAATAGTTTCTACCTGGCCGATCTCTCATTGGCCAAAGTGTTGTTTGCCAACAACAACACTCCGCATAATCTTCGACGTTATCTTGGCGTCGACCGTCCGGCGCGAACCCAGGATCTGCTTCTTGATGATGAAACGCTCGAGGAAGCAGTAAGTCCTCAAAACACTCCATTAACCAGATGGCCTGGTCCGGGCCGCAATTCTCTGGTACTGCTGCAGCAAGCCGCTGTCAACATCGCTTTCAGTGAAACGACACCGAATGGATTGATTGGAATCAATGGACCACCGGGCACGGGAAAGACCACACTACTCCGCGATTTGGTCGCCGGTATTGTTACTCAACGAGCACAGGCAATGATCAGATTCGATAATCCCGAAACCGCCTTCGCGCCAACTGAGTTGAAATTGAGTGCCGGTCAAGCTTCGATTCGTCTTCACAAGTTGAGTGATTCGCTGAAAGGATTCGAAGTTGTAGTCGCCTCATCAAACAATAAAGCGGTTGAAAACATAAGCGCGGAACTACCCGGCGTCGAGGCAGTCGCGGCGGATGCCCCGCACCTTCGCTATTTCAAAACCATTTCCGATTCGATACAGGACCGCGAAACGTGGGGACTTATCGCGGCGATCCTGGGAAACGCGCAAAACCGCTATCGTTTCAAACAGCTCTTTTGGTGGACGGAAAACAAGGACTTCAATTCGTATCTGCTCGCCGTGACTGGTTCGCTGTCTAAAACAAAAAGTACAGAGCGTACTATCTGGGAAGAAGATCCGCCGGCCACACGTGCGGAAGCGCTGAAGCGCTGGAAGATTGCACGTGAACGATTCCGCAAAGCCCTGGATGAGAGCCGGCGATGGCAACAATTGCTTACGAGCTTACGCGATGACGTGATTGCCATTCCGAGACTGGCGCAGGCAGATGAGATCGCGACACGACAACATTCAGAGACTGTTCGCCAAGTCAAACGTTTATATCAGCAATACCAGTACCCCACACGTGATCTCCAAAGCGCGAGTGAAGAGCTGCGCATTCACACATTGGCGAAACCCGGTTTTTGGGCTCGCTTATTTAGAACTAAGGCGGCACGGCAATGGAAGGAATTGCACAGTGCTCTATTAGATCTCAAACAAAAGGAATCAGACTGGGAGTCGGCTCGTGCAGAGCATGAGAAAACAAAATGCCGAGTGGTTGAGACTCAACAAAGGCATAGGATAGAGATTGCGGATTCTGCTTTCTTTGAAAAGGAACATTGCGAGAAGCACCAAGCCACTCCATGGTGGCCCACCGCTGCTCAGAGAGCGCGCGACGAGGTTTTCATTGCCGCTATGGCACTTCATCGCGCGTTTATAGACGCCGCGGCTAAACCATTGAGGCGCAATCTCGGCGCTCTCATGAGCGTCTTTACGACGCAAACACTTCCCACTGCCGAAAAACAAGCATTGCTTCCTGACCTATGGACGTCTCTTTTCCTTGTCGTGCCGCTTGTATCGACAACTTTCGCTTCAGTTACCCGGATGTTGGGAAAGCTACCACTGGAGAGTCTCGGATGGTTACTTGTTGATGAAGCCGGCCAGGCAGTACCTCAAGCTGCGGTGGGAGCGATCATGCGAACGAAACGAGCGGTTATCGTCGGGGATCCAATTCAGATTGAACCGGTGGTGACATTGCCGAACATTTTATGTGAAGCAATATGTACTCAGTTTAGAGTTGATCCCGAACGCTATTCGGCGCCACGTGCTTCAGTGCAAACACTTGGCGATGCGGCATCGGCCTATAGTACGGAATTTGAAATGAAGTCGGGTGGCAGTCGCACTGTGGGTGTTCCGTTACTGGTCCATCGGCGCTGCGCTGAGCCGATGTTCGGCATCTCAAACAGCATCGCGTATTCCGGCTTAATGGTGTTCGCCAGAGACGAAAAGCCATCTGGCATCAGGCAGGTTCTTGGTCCGTCACAGTGGATAGACATTACAGGGAGCAGTGAAGATAAATGGTGTCCGGAAGAAGGCGCTGAAGTCGTTCGCCTGCTTGATCGGTTGGCCCAGGCACGGGCGTCTTCGGATTTGTACGTTGTAACGCCCTTTCTAGTCGTCGCCGAAGGTTTGCGCTTGATCATTCGCAAGAGCGGAGTACTGCGCGGCTGGGTCGATGAGGAACGGCGCTGGCTTAACGAACGCGTTGGCACTGTGCACACGGCACAAGGACGTGAGGCGGAGGCAGTAATAATCGTCCTGGGCGCACCAACTCCCTCACAAACGGGCGCACGCATGTGGGCCGGCGGCCGGCCAAACATACTGAACGTCGCTGTAACGCGCGCGAAGGAAGTGGTCTACGTTGTCGGAAACAGGAAACTGTGGCGTGAAGCGGGTGTATTTGCGGAGCTGGATAGATATCTTGAAAACTTTACTCAGGAAACACCGCCGTAGCGGCTAAATCAGGCCGACGCTCATCGTATCTAACGCCATGGTGTGAGCCTCTTCAACTGCGATTGGTTTGAAGAATATTAGACCTCTCTTCAATTCCTCAATCGCGATGCTCGTATTCCTTCGCTTCAGTCGATCGGCTGCGATCCGCGGCTGTGCACCTTGTAAGAGTTGCTTGCTTCTGTGGGCTGCCAGGATGACCAACTGAAATCTGGACACGATACCCGGCCACTCTGCCGGTGTGTTGTCGTTGCGAACGTTACTGCTCACCTCTACTATTCCACTCATATTTTATACCTTGTAGTGCAATTTCGTTTCAGTTTCGAAGTTGAAAAAAGAGCAGCAGCGCCAACGATCCCAGAAACACGCTCAAGAATATCGCGTATGAATTCCTCGTGAACGTTTGCTCTCCAGCGATGGCTACTCGCTCAAGCGCACCCGACTCAAAGGTCTGTCCGCACCACGGACACATGGGCGCATCGCTAAAGCAAAGGTGATGACAACAAGGACTTCGTATAAGACGCATATTTCATTTCCTCCTAAACGGTCGCAATCGCTTTCAGTCGTTGGTACGGGTTCAGTTTGGAGCTCAAGTTCCCTAACGACCTCTATGTCTCACAGAATGAACCTTTTAAACTGCACTGTCTGTGCGCTATCTCACATACGAATCGGATTGGACGTTAGAGGACGCGTGAATGACAGCAGTTTGAGGGGAAAATACACAGCACCCGCCTGGCCCAGTGGTCCAAGGTCAACGTGCGTCCTTGAACAAACTGTCGAAGGCGAGGAGAGATTCGCCTCGACGGGTCTTCTTAAACTCGACTACCCAAGGACCGAACCCCTTGGGACGATCTGTCTCGCCCGGTGGCAGCTTTGATCCTGGATCGAGTCTCTGGAACCTTACGTTCCGCGTTCTTGATGAGCTTGATTGCTCGCATTGTGTTCGTGTTCGCTATGTCTTGACTCACCAGGATGAAGATTAGTAGCCGGCGTAACCGTCGGCGTAGCCGTGCTCGTAAGCCTCTCGGAAGTAGCGCCGGAACACTTCGCGGTCGCCGAGACTGGAACTATAGTCCTTCGTTGCCTTCTGGTAGGTACTCTGGCGTTGGTAGTCATTGCCCCTGTTCGCCCTGCGATCTTCGCGGCCCTGTTTGACACCTTCGCCGAAACCGGCGTTCAGAGCAGTTTGACGCAACTGGAACGAGCCGCCGAAGTTGCCGTAGCCATCCTCGTTGCGACCGAGGCGATCCTGATCACGGTTGTCGTTGTTGCGATCCCTACGATCTCTGTTGCCGCGTGTATAACTCTCGGCGTTATATCCGTCTTCGAATGCTTCACGGAAGTAGCGGCGGTAGAGTTCGCGGTCCCCGAGACGCCGGGTGTAGTCTTTCGTGGCTCTCTGATAGCTGCTCAGGTTGCGGTGTTCTGTGCGGCTGCCGTTCCCGCGATCCTTGCGGCCTTCCTTGACGCCTTCTTCATAGCCGGCGTTCAGAGCCGTTCGACGAAGCTCCGAAGAGCCGCCATAGTTGCCGTAACGATCCCAGTCGCGACCACGTCGATTTTGATCTCCGTTGTCGCTGCGGTTACGGTCTTGAGTGTAACGATCGTCTTGATACTGCGCGTGAGCAGTCATGCTAAAGACGATCCCTATTCCAAACAGCAATGAGAACACCAAGAAGGCAATTCCCACTCTGTTTTGCGATGGATCTGTTTTCATAAATCTCTCCCTTTGTAAGATGGTCGTTAACAGCAGCTTTACGAAGAGCGGGTTTCTGATCTCACTGAACCGGCTGTTCCCTTGCTCCTGTGTTAAGAGTCCGCGCTAGACACCAAGATCGGTCAACCCTATCTCGGACTACTCGCACGAATTGTTAGTTCTGTACCGGCCGGCAGCTCGAGGTTGTCTTTACCCTGAATAAAAACTGTACCGGCTCCGCCTGCAGCGCCGATGATTCCACCGACTGCTGCGCCTTTTCCACCGCCGACAATCGCGCCAACTACGGCGCCGACAGCCGTGCCAATACCCGTGCGTTGGATCGTCTGCGTGGTCTGGTTACTGCCTTGCGCGCTTCCTTCGTTGTCAACTTTGACTGTGTCGCCATTCAGCAACCGCACATTCCCGAGAACTCCGGAGAATTTATAGGTCTGACCGTTCCTTAACCGAATCCTCTCGAAGTTGAGCGACATTCCTGACCGGCCAGTCAAGCGTCCTCCCTCATCAATACTGCCCACCGCGCCTTCAATAACTGCCCCCTCGAATTGACTAGGGTCGCGCACGGTCATGGTGAACAGGTCACCCTGCTGCGACAGCTTTGTAGTCAGATCATTGTTCAGCACCGCTACCAGGGTTTCACCATCTCGCACGATAAATTCACCGTTGGCCGCACTGGCGTCACCCGGAACGGGCCGCGAATCGTTATAGACGCTCCACTGCGCTACATCGGCGGTCCGCTCATAAACACTATCAACGACTACCGGTTGAGTTAGCCGATCGGAATAGATCTGCCGCCGCACTCGTAGACTGCGGTCGTTTTCACTTGCATCGAAAGTGACATTAAAATCATTCTCTTTGTAGCCGTTTGAACTCACTAATAACTGCTCCCCGCGAAGCGTCGCTGTTACCTTGGTCCATCTGCCGTTGGCAAGTTGTTCCTGACGCTCGCGGCCGTCGGCCTCAAAGGTTGATTTTGGCGCCAGCGAAGAAGCAATAGTCATCGTTGTTCCGAGGCGCTCGATCATCAGCATCTCAGGAGATTCAAGTCGCGCCAGAATTTGGTCGGCGACAGTCTGCCGTTCGTCGGTACGTAAATTCTGAATCGCGCGCTGCGCTTTGTCGCGCGGGTTGTCACTGCGAGACGAATCCAATCTAAAAGTTCCGGTTAGACGATTAGTACTCTTGTTTCCAGGTGATGAAATTGGGCTGTTTCCCCAACTCGGCGTTACGTCATAAGCGCTGGCCAGGCCGCTTAGATCCGCGCGCAATGTCGACCAATCGCTCGTGGCGCGGTCCGTAGGGGGAAGGTCGCGAATAAAATTGTCGAGGGGCGTGGCCTGGTCGAGCAGGCGTCGGACATCGTCCGTCACCAACTGCCTGGCATCGAAGCGAATGCGTACTTGATCGGTCGCCTTTTTGAAGCCGCGAAGAGCATCATTCATGTTGCCCTCGCTTCTGGTCCGATCGTAAGGACTCCGGGAAAATGCATCGGTAAGACTCGCACGAAACGTGTCGCCACCGTTCTCGACCCGCTGAATTAGCTGGTTGAGTTCGCTTTCGGACAGTCGGAACGATCCATTTGCGTCAACCTTCATCGCAGTTACCTGGTTCCACTGCCAACTGACGTCATACGCATTTGCCAGCGTGTTCAGATCGGTTCGCACCGATGCCCAGTCATCCTTGACCCGAGGATTTAGGGTATTTTGAGTTATGAAGCTATTGATGGGTGACGCCTCTTGCATGATGTTCTGAACGTCGGACGCAACCGCAAGCCGGCGAGTAAACTGATCCCTGAACTGCTTAATAGCGAGATCAAAGCCAGATTGAAAGGCGCTGATGTCATTTTGGGGCCGCGTTTGATCGACGCTCCGCTGGACCAGTGCCACATTAAGACTGTTGCGGAATCTTCCCGAACTCCGTTCAAGTCGTTGCAGCATGTTGCCGACCTGACGGGTGTTATTACGGTTAGTCTGTGGTTGCGCCTGTATGCTCAGGCCGATGGCAATTGAAAACGTTAACAGGACAAACACGGAAACAATACTTTTTAAGAGCGACATTTTTTTCCTTCAATTTCTAGAGCTGGGACCAGGGGTTTTCCAAGCACACGCCGGAATACTTAAATTGCACACCTGAGAATCCTATAGCCTGATAGATAGATCGGCCGCGGACGCCGAGATAACAACTTCGTCGGCCTCTCTGGAGAATTACAAGGCGGCTCTAGAAGAAGGTTGGTGGCCCGATCCCGGATGTCGAAACGTAATTTCGAAAGGAAGCTAACAAGTTATAGCACTCGAAGGAGAGAAGGTCTGTGCGCTAACACACATACCCAATGCGGATGAGGTTCCGCAGGTGGACCAGCTAAGGTTTCTTCCGTTTAGTTTCGGGTTCATTTGAGCCACTCGCTCCCGAATCTTAAGTTGCGTATAAACTCGCCAAAGGCACCAAAGAGAAAACACAAGCCCAGGGCGACGAGGAATACGGCGAACGCGAGGACAAAAATCGACGAGATGCCGCGCCCCTTATAAGTCTTAACTGTGGTCCATGCTGCTCCGCCTAACAATATTATGCCTATGGTTATTTCTATTAATCGCATAATTCTTGTTAACTCTGAGACGGCCTTGCCGCAAAAGGTTTGCGGATCCCTCCTTTGTTCGTCACGATTGTAAATTGACACACTGTCTGAGCTCACTGCCTACGGCTATGTGTGTTAGAGCACAGACCTCTGCTCTCGGAATTGCTATACGATTCAGAGGGTTTGAAGGGAAAGGAAAGCAGGCGAGAGAGTCAAAAAAGTGGAAATTACTAATACATTAAATGATGAGAAGGACCGGCAGCCGCATCTGAGCCTCGAGGAGTTCCCCGCAGCCGAAGGGAGCTTCAAACAACCAACGGCAGCAGAAATATCTATTCTTCCCTTTGGTAAGTTGCGCGACGCTCGCAGTCATGCACAGGACTTGAACAACGAATTCGCGCATCTGTTGAATCGGGGATCATCGCTTGAATAGCGTCGCCAAACGTAGTCTATAAATCGTTCCAAGTATTCGAAATGTTGCGTGAGCTTCTGATTAGGTAAACGCGTAGATGCGTGATAGGGTACGCGGTGAACCGAGTTCCAAGCTTACTCTCTTCTCAGCTCCTCTGGAATCACCCAGATCACCTGAAGTCCATAGCCAAACAGCCTAAAGGAGCTAACTATGTTTACACGCCATCTAATAATGGAACTGAAGCCGAACGCAACCACCGAGTTTACCAATGTTGTTGAGAGCAAGATTTTGCCACTCATGCGTAAACAAACAGGATTCCGCGATCTGATCACTTTCGTAGCCCCCGACCGCTCGGAAGCTATAGCTATCAGCTTCTGGGACACTAAAGAGCAGGTGGAGGCCTACGATGTCTCGGGATATCCTGAGGTATTGAAGACCCTCACAAATCTGGTGGAAGGAACGCCCAGAATTGGGGTAGCTGAGCTAGCCACTTCAACGCTTCACAAGCTCGCAGCCGCGAAAACAGCGTAACGCTGACGTATTTCTAATTCAGAGAGAGGGTGGACATCCGCCCTCTTTTTCTTCGTCTGACGGAATTGATCAACCAGCGCATACTCAGCCTTCTATGTGGTGTAGCACACAGACGGATCTCCCCAGGCGATGTAAAGATTCATGGTCTGAGGCCAAACCAAATTTGTCGAACAAGACAACATAGTTATCGAGAGTCCCGATGTCATCATCATCTAAAGACTTGCAGGTTAAGAACAGTGATTCAAATGTTGTGAACGACGATGAGTCCGGCGACCAGAGGCAATCACGACTGCGAGTCTCAGAACTCCGCTACCGGCGTCTCTTTGAAGCCGCACGTGACGGAATATTTATTCTCGATGCGGTCACTCTAAAAATCACCGACGTGAATCCATTCATGACTGAGTTGTTGGGCTACTCACATGCCGAGTTCATAGGAAAGGAGCTTTGGGAAATCGGTCTCTTCAGTGATAAGGAGGCGAGCCAGGAGGCCTTCAAAGAGTTGCAGCAAACAGGCTATCTCCGCTACGAAGACTTGCCGCTTCAAGCCACAAACGGAAAGCTCAGGGAGGTGGAGTTTGTGAGCAACGTGTATGAAGAAGATACTCATCAAGTTATACAGTGCAACATCCGCGACATCACTGATCGAAAGCAAGCGGAGAAAGAACGGACGCTACTCCTGGCAGCGGCACAATCAGCACGCGCGGAAGCTGATTCGGCTAATGGCATCAAGGATGAGTTTCTTGCCATCTTATCGCACGAATTGCGGACTCCTCTTACCTCGATCCTCGGCTGGTCACATCTGCTTACTGACGGTAAGCTCGATAAACTGCAGACTGCTCGTGCGATTGAAACCATCGCTCGCAATGCTCGAGCTCAAGGGCAACTCATCGATGAATTGCTCGACATCTCGCGCATTATGACCGGCAAACTCCGCCTCGACCTACGCACGGTCAAACTTGCGCCGTTGATTCAGTCTGTCGTTGACGACGTGCGCCCCGCGGCAGATGCCAGAAGCATTAATCTGAAGACCGCATTCGACTCAGACGTCGGTCCCATTTTGGGCGACCCCGATCGTCTTCAGCAAATCGTCCGGAACCTGTTAACCAACGCGATCAAGTTCACACCTACGGGAGGCGACGTGCGGGTACGCCTGGAGCGAAATGATTCGCACGCTCTGATCACTGTTAACGATAGCGGGCAAGGCATCGCCACGGAGTTACTGCCGCACATCTTCGAGCGCTTTCGCCAAGCCGCTTCCTCGAGCACACACAGCAATGGTGGGCTTGGACTAGGTCTCTCAATTGTGCGTCAGTTGGTTGAGCTTCATCGAGGGATGGTAACGGCTGAAAGTTCCGGCGAAAATGCGGGTACCACCTTCACAGTCATGCTTCCGCTGCAGAGTACTCTTGAAGTCCCCGACGCAGCAGAAAAAACAGAACCAAAGAACGAACGGAATAGTCCAGCCACAGCGCAACACTCGCTCAGTGGTCTACGCGTCCTCGCTGTCGATGATGAACCGGACACTCGTGAGCTCGTCACCGCGGTGCTGACGACGTGCGGAGCCGATGTGGTCTCAGTAGGTTCTGGTACGGAAGCTCTGGATCAAATGAACCGGCAACGATTCGATCTGCTGATCTCAGATATCGGAATGCCGGAGATGAATGGTTATGATCTGATCGGTAGAATACGTCAGCGTGGCGAAGAGCATGGTGGAAGAACTCCTGCCATGGCATTAACGGCCTATGCCGGAATCGACGACCGAAAGCGCGCGCTGGCCGCTGGATATGGAATGCACATTCCGAAGCCATTCATTGCCGCCGAGTTAATCAGCGCTGCGACTTCTCTTACCTCTGAAGTCTCATGCTGAGTTTTTGTTTAGCGTAGCGCGAAAAACTCACCAATTTGATCGCTCTCGCGAGCCCTAAAAACTGCATGACGCGAATGCCCCACCAGTTGATGTCGATTTCGTACCAGGCAAGTCCATGGCGCGCGGCAGTCGGGTGAGCATGATGATTGTTGTGCCAGCCTTCGCCGAAGGTCAGCAGCGCGACCCACCAGTTGTTTCTTGAATCATCAGACGTTGAAAATCGGCGCTTGCCCCACATGTGCGTCGCTGAATTAACCAGCCACGTCGCATGTAAATTAAAAGTTACACGAAAGAATATGCCCCACATCAGATATGACCAGCCGCCGAGTGTCAACAACACCACGCCCAGCAGAATGAGCGGCAGCCAATACAGGCGATTGAGCCAAATATGAAATCTGTCTTTTACCAAATCGGGGGCATAGTGGGCCAGGACCGATTTGTCATACTGTTGGGCCGTACCGCTCAGAATCCATCCCATGTGTGACCACCACCCACCATCGCGCGGTGTATGCGGATCACCCGGCCCATCCGTATTCGCGTGGTGGATGCGGTGCGTCACAACCCAATAGATAGGACCGCCTTCAAGCGCGAGCGTGCCGCAGGTCGTCAGAAAGTATTCGACCAGCTTTGGCGCTTTAAAACTACGATGAGTCAACAGTCTGTGGAAGCCAATGCCAACCCCTAAACTTCCTGCTATCCACCAGAGCAAGATGGCGAGCAATAACGCCTGCCAATCGAAAACAAAGAGGGCGGCGATCGCACCAATGTGAAACAATGCCATGAACACAGCAGTGTTCCAGTTAATACCTTTAGCTCGATTCTTAAGCGTTACTTCGTACACACATACACTCCCAATACTCTTTGCGAGACCCAGCTACCAGGATCTACTCAGTGTCACTTTGATGCCTTACGGCTGAAAGATCATCTAACAATTTGATGTTACTAGCGGCAATGCCGGCCGTCAGTGCGACAACACCCATACGCCGCCGCGGTACGCTCAGCAGGAGCGCCATGCCCGTAAGCTGTTCAAGAAGTGTTAGTGGCTTTAGGAACACTGATCGGCTTTCTTGATATATACGAGCACTGATTCCGGGTACTTCGTGTCCTCTCTTAGGCGAGCAAGCAGTACCTTAACAGGCACCGCGCCGTCCCCGTAATCGCAATCAAACATAAAGCTGCTGCTTGTTTCGCGGTTGCTGCCGAAGGTTTCAAAACGTTGCCGAAACTCCGCAACGTTCAAAAAGGTCGCCACTTCGGAAAAGAAATTACGTCCCACTACATCCACCACTCCGGCTAACTTTTCGTCCCCTTCTAATTTGGAAAAGATCACCGTGCCGCGCGGATCGAGCTCGAGTAATCCGAAAAGTTTTTGTGGAGCAAGAATCAAACTGCTCATACGGCCCTCACAGGTTTCGCTTTGTCTGCACAAAGATATCGGTTCACCATGGAATCGAAGCCGTCCAGAGAAAAGGGCTTGACAAGGTACTCGGTGCAACCGGCGGCAAATGCTCTCATCTGAGCAGCAGGTTCCGAGTGGCCCGACATCATTACAATCGGGATTTCATG
>DATEHX010000329.1:0-2514 GCA_035279345.1 Pyrinomonadaceae bacterium
TCTGTGTAATCTGTGGATGGCTTGCTCCCCGAAAATCCGTCCGCTAGAATGGCTGGTTTTCGCTATGGCCATTGATCGCATCAGTGTTAAGGGCGCTCGCCAACACAACCTCAAAAACATCAACGTCGACATCCCGCGCGATCGTTTTACGGTGATTACCGGCCTCTCCGGGTCCGGCAAGTCCTCGCTCGCGTTCGACACGATTTATGCTGAGGGACAGCGCCGCTACGTTGAATCGCTCTCGGCCTACGCCCGCCAGTTTCTCGACCAGCTTGAAAAACCCGACGTCGATTCCGTCGACGGTCTTTCCCCAGCGATCTCGATCGAACAGAAGACCGTTTCGCGCAGTCCGCGTTCGACCGTCGGAACCGTAACGGAAATCTACGACTACATGCGGCTGCTGTTTTCGTCGATCGGCATTCCGCACTGTCACGTCTGCGGCGCGGCGATCACGCGCCAGAGCGTCGATCAGATCGTGCAGAACGTGCTCGGTCTGCCGGAAGGCGAACGCGTCATGGTGTTGGCGCCGATCGTTCGTGGCCGCAAGGGCGAGTTTAAAAAGGAGTTGGAGAAGCTTGCGAAGGAAGGCTTTCTGCGCGCGCGCGTAGATGGCGAACTGCTGTCGCTCGACGAAGAGATCCGGCTCGACAAGCGGCGCAATCACACGATCGAAGCGGTAATCGATCGGCTGCTGATCAAAGCTGGCATACGCGAGCGGTTGACCGATTCGATTCGAACCGCGCTGAAGTTGACCAGTGGCGCGGTGCTCATTTCGATCGTCGATGGCGAAGAGAAGCTTTATTCGGAAAAAATGGCGTGCGTAAATTGCGGCATCAACGTTCCGCCGCTCGAGCCGCGTTCGTTTTCGTTCAACTCTGCTTACGGTGCGTGCAAGCGTTGTCACGGCCTCGGAACAGTGCTGGAGATCGATCCGGCAAAACTGATTCCCGACGCAAACCTCGCGGTCGACAAACTGGCCTTTATGGGTCCGGCGGATAAACAAGGCTCGGCGTATTTAAAGTCTGCTTTGCAGGCCGTGATCAAACACCTCGGCGCGAACGCGAAGACTACCTTTGCCGAATTGCCGAAGGAAGTACACGACGCATTCTTCAACGGTACGAGCGGCAAGTTGAGCTTTACGCAGGGTCTTTATTCATATCAAAGCGAGTGGAAAGGCGCGCTCAACTGGTTGCGCGAACGTTTGAACGAAGCGCCATCGGAGCGTGTGCGTGTCGCGCTCGAGGAACTGGTTTCGCCGGCTGTTTGCCAGCAGTGCCAGGGACAGCGGCTGCGTTCCGATTCGTTGTCGGTTCGTGTTGGTGGGCGCGGTATCGCTGAGTACACGTCGCTGCCGATTGAAGATGCGGTCGCGGCGTTTGAACAGGTGTCTCTGAACACGCGTGAAGAGCAGATTGCTGGTCCAATCCTCCGCGAGATCAGGAATCGTTTGCAGTTTTTGCAGACTGTGGGATTGGGATACATAACGCTGGATCGCGGTTCATCGACACTTTCGGGCGGTGAGGGTCAGCGTATTCGCCTCGCCACGCAGATCGGCTCGCAGTTGCGCGGTGTGCTATACGTACTCGACGAACCGTCGATCGGGTTACATCCAAAAGACAATCAAAAACTGTTGGAAACCCTGTCTGCTCTGCGCGACCTTGGCAATACTGTTTTGGTGGTCGAACACGACGAGGAAACGATTCGCCGTGCGGATTATGTTGTCGACCTGGGACCACGCGCGGGTGCGCACGGCGGCGAGGTGGTTGCTGTCGGCACGGCGGAGGATATCGCGGAGAATCCGGATTCGATAACGGGGCTCTACATTCGCGGTGCTCGCAAGATTGAAGTTCCTTTAGAACGCCGCGCTCCGAATGGAAAGTACCTGACGATTCGCGGTGCGTACGCGAATAATCTGAAAGAGATCGACGCCTCGTTTCCGTTGGGACTGTTGACGGTCGTCACCGGTGTTTCGGGTTCGGGTAAATCAACACTCGTCGAAGACATCTTGTATTACGCACTCGCGCGTCATCTTTACGGTTCGTTGAACGAGCCTGGACCACACCGCGCGATCGAGGGTTTGGAACATGTCGATAAGGTGATCGAGATCGACCAGTCGCCGATCGGGCGTACACCGCGTTCAAATCCCGCGACCTACACGGGCTTGTTCACGCCGTTGCGTGAGCTTTACGCGATGTTGCCGGAGTCACGCGAACGCGGTTACAAACCAGGACGGTTTTCGTTCAACGTGAAAGGCGGACGTTGCGAAGCGTGCGAAGGCGACGGAATGAAGCGCATCGAGATGAACTTCCTTCCCGACGTTTACGTGCTGTGCGATGTTTGCCGCGGTGCGCGGTACAACCGCGAAACAATGGCCGTGAAGTACAAAGGAAAATCGATCGCGGATCTGCTCGATACAACGGTCGAAGAAGCGTTACCGCTGCTGGAAAACATTCCGCAAATCAATCAGAAGTTGCAGACGCTGCTCGACGTGGGTTTGGGTTACATCAAGTTGGG
>DATEHX010000330.1:0-13825 GCA_035279345.1 Pyrinomonadaceae bacterium
AAACACGGTGAGGTTATTTCGTGTGACCTCGAGTTTCCGGTGACGACGATTCCGTGGATGCACCGGCGCATTCCCGTTCATCTCGTGAAGTCAGTTGAGGGTGTTGTAAGTCCCGATGACATGGAAGCCGCGATGAACGTGCGCACGGGCGTCGTTTCGATCAGTTACGTGCAGTATTCAAACGGGTTTCGTTCGAATCTCGAAGAGTTGGGAAATAGCAAAGGACGGCACGTCTTCGTCGTCAACGCGAGCCAGGCCGCGGGCGCGTTTGAGATTGATGTGAAGCGGATGAAGATCGACGCGTTGTGTACTACAGGACACAAATGGATGCGTTCGGGTTATGGTTCGGGTTTTGTTTATTTGAGCCGCGAGCTTCAGGCCGCGTCACATCAACGCTCGATCGGTTGGCTGAGCGTTCAGGATCCGTATGCTATGCGAAACAATGAGGTGCACCTGCGTCACGATCTTTCTTCGCGAAGCGAACTGGGTTGTCCGCACTTCGCAGGCATCTTCGCGCTTGGCGCCTCGATCGAGATGATGCAGGCGATCGGATCTGCGCACATCGAGGCTCGCGCGTTGGAACTCAATCGCAGACTAACGGCGCGCTTGAGCGAGGCTGGTTGGAAAGTGTTATCGCCGCTAAACAGCGAGGAATATCGCTCAGCGGAAACGCTTGTCGCGGCCGAGAATCCCGTGCAGGTGGTCAGTAAACTCGCGGATCAAAAAGTCTACGTCACTGAAAAGCCGCAAGGCTTTAGAGTAGCCACGGACTTCTTCAACAACGAAGACGATATCGAGAGTCTAATCGACGCTCTCAAATAGAGCCACAAAAGGCACAAGAAGCACAAAAGGCACAAGAAAGCGATAAAAAGTTTGTCTCGTCCCTACTTGTCTTTCTTGTGCCTCTTGTGCCTTTTGTGCTTCTTGTGGCAAAAACGTTGAAATGTTTATTTCTTAACCTTCGCCTTGCTCTTCACTTTCTTCGCACCATCCGTGGGTGCTTCGCTCAAAAAATTCCTGTGCGCAAGCGACACAAACTTCTGCATGATCGGTGAATCGTAACCGTTGCTCAACTGCGCGATCCCCAGCTCCCAATTGATCTGCGCTCCTTCAATCCACCAGCGAATCAGCCGTCCTTTTTCAACTTCCTCTTTCACCGATTGCAACGGCACGATCCCGACTCCCATGTCTTCTTCAACCATTCGTTTGATCGCTTGCTGGCGGCTCAGTTCCATCGCGACGCGAAGCGTCACACCGGCCTGCGCAAAAAACTGATCGATCAAACGGCGCGTGTTGCCGCCGCGTTCGCCGAGAATCAGTCTTTCGCCGGCAAGCGTGTAAGCATCGATCGTGCGTTGCTTCGCGAGTCTGTGCTGCGGCGACGCGATCGCCACCAGTTGATCCTCACTCAGTCGTTCGGTTTTTATGCCGCGAACATCCACCGGCAGCGAAACGAACGCGATGTCCACTTCGCCCGCGAGAATCTGATCCACGAGCACTTCGCTGGTCCCGGAAGTGACGGAGATTTCCGCAGCCGGATGCTGCTTGCGCAACTCCTTGAGGATCGCCGGTAACTGCTCCGTGAGCACCATCGCCGACGCACTGCCGATTCGCAGCCGTCCGCGTTCAGCGCCGGCCAGTTCCGCAATCTCGTCCAACGCCGCATCGTGTTCGCGCAAGATGTGCCGCGCGCGGCGCAGCAGTTGTTCGCCTGCTTCGGTCAAGATCACGTGACGCGGCGCACGGACAAACACGCGCGCGCCGATTTCCGACTCCAATTGTCTAATCTGCATGCTGATCGCGGCCTGCGTCACGTGCACCCGCAACGCGCCCGCTGTAAAGGTTCCTGTTTCCGCAATAGCCACGAAGGCCCTCAGTTGTCGAATTTCCACCGCAGAATCCCCTATCAAGATGAATTATCGGAATAATAAAATCTTTTAGTTTGGATTATAAATCACTGGCTCCTAGAATGGTCAAAATGTTTCCAGTGTTTTCTGGTCCAGCCGAGCCCCGATTGTGAGCACAGACCGACGCACAGCAGATCTCTCTCCAGCCAGACGCTTGCACACGCAAAATTCGGTCGTGGGTGTCGACGGTGGCGGTACGAAAACTGAGGCCGTCATCATGGATGCCCAACAACACGTAATCGGCGAAGGTCTCGCTGGTCCATCCAACCCGTTGCGCGTGGGTATCGCCGGTGCGGCGGCGGCCGTACGCGAGGCAATCGATAGTGCGTGTGCCGCGGCAAAGATACGTCGCGGTGATCTGATCGCGGCGCAGATAGGACTTGCCGGCGCACGAAGGCGTGAGTTGCGCGAACGCATGCGTGAGACGTTGATGCCCCTCGGCATCGGCGAGATCGAAGTTGTGACCGATGCAAACATCGCCTTGTACGGTGCAACCGATGGCGCGCCCGGACTGGTAGTGATCGCCGGCACCGGATCGATCTGCTGCGGCATTAACGCGCGACGAAAAACTTTTTGCGCCGGCGGCTGGGGACCGATTGCGGGCGATGAAGGCGGTGGCGCGTGGCTGGCGCGGCGTGCGTTGCGCGCCGTTGCTTATGCTTCCGATGGCCGTGGTCCAAAAACGCTATTGACTGAGTTGGCCTGTGGTTACTTTCACGTTACCGATCCGGACGATCTGACTACCGCGATCTACGCGCCTTCAATCACGAACGAACGGCTAGCGGGTTTTGGCCGCGACGTGGTCGATGCAGCGAAACGAAGAGATTCGGTGGCGTTGCAAATCGTGGCTGACGGCGGCACGGAACTCGGGATGGCGGCAGTGGCCGTGATTCGTCACTTGCAGATGGAACGCGAGCGTTTTCAGGTCGCATACGTCGGCGGCGTGTTTCGTTCAGCCGGCGATCTGATGCTCGACATGCTGCGTGCCGAGGTAAGCGAGGTTGCGCCGCGCGCGTATTTTGAGCCGCCGCACTTCGCTCCGGCGGTTGCGGCAGCTAGAATGGCGCGTGAACGCATCAATCACGTTGCTCTCGCGGTTTGAGCCACAAAATTTGAGCCACAAAGAAGCACAAAAAGCACTTCCGATCACCGAACAAGAAAATCCACGTTCTCAGCATCTCAGTTCGCAGTCGTCGCGCGACATTGTTGAGTTGATGAACGCAGAAGACGCGACGGTCGCTGCGGCAGTGCATCTTGTTCTCGATGACGTTGCGAAGGCTGTTGATGAAACTGTTGCGCGATTACGCGCCGGAGGAAAGCTCTACTACGTCGGCACCGGGACGTCAGGACGACTCGGCGTACTCGATGCGTCGGAGTGTCCGCCGACGTTTGGTGTGTCGCCCGAGTTGGTCCAGGGTGTGATTGCGGGTGGTTACGATGCGTGTTATCGCGCGGTTGAAGCATCTGAAGATGATGCGAACGCAGGTGGCAACGATTTGCAGCAGCGCGGTTTGACCGGCAAAGACGTCGTGGTTGGTATTGCTGCTTCGGGAAAGACGCCGTACACCGTCGGCGCAGTGACTTACGCGCGTTCGCTCGGCGCGTTTACAGTTGGTTTGACGTGCGTTCCTGATTCACCGATTACGAATGCGGCTGAGTTGAGCATCGTTCCCGTTGTTGGACCAGAAGTGTTGACGGGTTCGAGCCGTCTCAAAGCCGGAACAGCGCAGAAGATGGTCTTGAACATGATCTCGACGGCGACGATGGTCGGGCTTGGATACGTCAGCGGCAATCGCATGTCCAACTTGCAGGCGCGCAACGTAAAACTGCGGGACCGCGCGGTGCGAATTGTAATGGCCGAAACCGGAAGGGATTTTGCGGACGCACTAGAGGCGCTGGAAGCGACCGGTTGGAAGGTTCCGGATGCAGTGCAGCGGATTAGGTCGCCGGCCACGGATCGACACGGATGAAAGCTCTAGATCTCATCATCATCTTCGGCTACCTGATCGGGATTGTCCTGTTTGGCACCTGGTTCGGACGCAAGCAGAAGACGACCAGCGACTACTTCCTCGGCGATCGATCAGTGCCGTGGTGGGCCGTCGCTTTCTCGATTGTCGCTACCGAAACGTCGACGATCACTTTCATCTCCGTGCCGGGAATCGCGTTCGCACGCGGCGGCAACTTTCAGTTTCTGCAACTCGTCTTCGGCTATCTGCTCGGACGCATCGTCATTTCGATACTCTTCATTCCGTCTTACTTCCGCGGCGAACTGCTGACCGTTTACCAGCTTCTCGATCGGCGCTTCGGCGGCAAGATCAAGATGCTGGCCGCCTCGCTGTTTGTCGTGATGCGTAACATCGCCGACGGCATCCGGCTTTTGCTAACGGCGATCGTGCTCGCAGCGGTCTACGCGTCGTTTCAGCCCAACGCGAGCCCCGAATCAATCGCGGTCGCGACGATCGTCTCGATTGTCGTGATCGGACTGGCGATGATCATCTTTACTTACTTCGGCGGCATGGAAGCAGTGATCTGGGTCGAGGTAGTACAGCTTGGTATATACATCGCTGGCGCGATCGCTGCCGCGGTAGTGCTGATCAACTCGATTGATGGCGGACTCGCCGGCGCCACTGCGCTCGGGAGCCAGTTCGGCAAGTTTTCGGTATTCGACTTCGCTTTTGATTACACGAAAACTTACACGTTTTGGTCGGGACTCATCGGCGGTTGTTTCCTGACGATGAGCACACACGGCACCGATCAGTATCTGGTCCAACGTTATCTCTGCACCGATCGTCCGCGCCACGCCACCGTGGCGTTGCTGACCAGCGGCGCGATCGTGTTGGCCCAGTTCATCGGATTTTTATTTATCGGCGTGTTGCTCTTCGCGTTCTACTACCCCGACACCGCACAGTTCACCAGTGGCGACCGCGTTTTCCCGGACTTCATCACCAAACACATGCCGAGTGGTCTTTCGGGGTTGGTAGTGGCGGCGATCTTTGCGGCGGCGATGTCGTCGTCGCTCAACTCGATCGCGGCCACGGCGGTGAACGATCTTTATAAACCGTTTCGTCAGGGACGAAGTGACAAGCACTATTTGAAAGTCTCGCATGTGCTGACGTTGATCTGGGGAGTAGTACAGATTGGGGTGGCGTTGGCGGTCAGGAATCAGCCGGGATCGGCGCTCAGCATGGCGCTCTCGATTGCTTCGCTGATTAACGGACCAATACTCGGCGTGTTTCTGGTCGGCACGTTCTTGCGTCGAGTCAGCCAGGCACCCGCGTTGATTGGTATGCTCACGAGTCTTGCAGTGATGCTCTACGTGTTCTTTGTGCAGAAGCAGATCGCGTGGACGTGGTACGTGTTCATTGGCAGTTTGATTACTTTCGTGGTGGCGTGGCTCGCGAGTTTTGCCTTCCGGCCCGCGCCCGCTGAGACGCGCGACGAGTTGTCACCTGCAGTTGCTACTGAAGATTAGCTCCGAAAGTCTCTGTGCCTCTGTGCCTCTGTGGTTGAAAGATAACCACAGAGACGCAGAGACACAGAGAAAACAAGGAAAGACTGGAATTATGCTTAGCCTGAATCGTTATATTTCGCCTGCCCTTGTGTTGCTCCTACTCATGCTGGCGGCGTTGCCGGTTCGGACGCAGGAACCCGCGCTCGTTAAAACGCCGAAGGTCGTGGCGTTCAAACGCGAGCCAACGTCCGCGGCGGTGAAGTGGGCCAACGAAGAATTGCGCCGGATGTCGTTGGACGAGAAGGTCGGTCAGTTGATCTCGGTCGGCATCAACGCCACCTTTCTCAACCAGGAATCGGACGCTTATCGCACGCTCAAACACCACATCGAAGACAACAAGGTCGGCGGCATCATTCTTTTTCGCGGCCCGGTTTACGAATCGGTAATACTCGTCAATCGAATGCAGCAGTTGGCGAAATACCCGCTCTTGATCTCCGCGGACCTTGAAGCCGGCGCGGGAATGCGTTTCGACGACACGGTAAACTTCCCGTGGAACATGGCCGTCGCCGCGACCGGCACTCCCGACTATGCGCGACGCCAGGGTGAGATCACCGCGCGTGAAGCTCGCGCACTGGGCATTCAACAGATCTTTGCACCGGTGGTCGACATCAATAACAACGCCGCGAATCCGGTGATCAATGTTCGTTCTTACGGCGAAGACCCGGCAGATGTGGCCCGCTTTGCGGCCGCGTTCACCGACGGCGCACAGGCAGCAGGAGCAATCGCCACGGCCAAACACTTTCCCGGTCACGGCGACACGGCCGTGGATTCGCATCGCGGCTTGCCGGAGATCAACGTCAGCCGCGATCGACTCAACAACGTCGAGTTTGTTCCCTTTCAAGCTTCGATCAACGCGGGCGTTGCTTCGGTGATGGTGGGCCATATCGCGTTGCCGCAGATCGATTCCACCGCAATCAAGCCGTTGCCCCGTGCTCTCAAAGGAAAAGCTATAGACACAGACGAAGCGGGCGAGATCATTGACGAGAAAGCGACGATGCCCGCGACGATGTCGCCGGTGATGGGTAACATTCTGCGAAACGATCTGAAGTTTCCCGGACTGATCGTCACGGACGCGCTCAGCATGAGTGGACTGACGATTTACTTCACTCCGGAAGAAGCGGCGGTGCGCGCGCTCGAAGCGGGCGCGGACATGCTGCTGAAGCCGGCGGATGTCGACGCTGCGTTTCGCGGTGTGCGCGATGCGGTGAAGAGTGGACGCGTCAGTGAGACGCGTGTGGAAGAATCCGCACGCAAGATAATGGCTGCGAAGTACGATCTCGGTCTGGTAGAACAGCGGCTCACACAAGTCGACACGATCGATCGTGTTGTCGGCAGTAAAGATGTGTTAAAGCTCGCCGCTGAGATTTCCGAACACGCAGTTACACTCGTTCGTGACGAAGACAAACTCATCCCGCTGAAGCTAAAACCGGAAACGAAGATCTTCAATCTCGCGGTCACGAACGGCGACGACCGCGCGTGGATCGCGAATCCATTCGTGACGAAGCTCAACGGCAGCGGTGTGAAAGTCGAAACCGTGGTGCTCGACGAACGATCGAGCCCACAGGATGTGCAAAAAGCGATCGAGCGCGCCACATCCGCTGATTTGGTGTTGGCTTCGTTGTATGGCCGCGTGAGATCGGGTCAGGTTTCGAGCGTCGGCATACCGGAACCGGGAGCCCGCGCGTTGTCTGCCGTGATCGCGGCGAAGAAACCGCTTGTCGGAATCAGTTTTGGCAATCCGTACCTGCTGCAAAGTTTTCCCGGTTTGCGAACTTACCTCGTGGCGTACGGCGACATGCCGAGTTTGCAAAACGCCGTAGCGCGGGCGTTGGCGGGCGAGATCGACATCACCGGAAAGCTGCCGATCTCTCTGCCGGGTTTGTATCCTCGTGGGACCGGAATTCAAGTGAAGGCGACTAAGTAGATGCTCCGACTCTTACTGATCCTGCTGCTCGTTGCGCAACCGGCGTTCGCGCAACTGCGATTCGCAAAACCCGAAACGGAATCAGTGTCATCCGTGGCCCTGGCGCGGATGGATTCTGTTATTAAGGACGAGATTGGCAAACATCGACTTCCGGGAGCAGTGGTCCTGGTTGGCCGCAAAGGGCGCATCATCTGGCAGAAGACTTACGGTTCTCGTGCGGTTGAACCTGCGCAGGAAGTGATGACGCCGGAGACGATCTTCGATCTTGCGAGTCTCACGAAAGTCGTTGCTACCGCCACGAGCATCATGATTCTCGTCGAGCGTGGCAAGGTTCGGCTTAACGATCCCGTTTCGGTCTACATTCCCGAACTCAAAGGCGAGGGCAGAGACAGCATCACGATCGAACAACTCCTGATTCATCGCTCCGGTTACGCGCCCGATTTCGATCTGCGCGAACGTTGGACCGGTTACGATGAAGCGATCAAGCGATTAATAAAGGAGCCGCTGCGCAATCCGCCGGGCACTCGTTTCGTGTACAGCGACATCGGTTTCATCACACTCGGTGAAGTAGTGAAGCGCGTCAGTGGAATGCCGCTCGATCAGTTTGCCAAGCAGAACATCTTTCAGCCGTTGCGGATGAACGACACCGGCTTTCGTCCCGCGGCGAATCTGCGCACGCGCATCGCGCCGACAGAAAAGCGGCGTGGGCAGATGAGTTATCTGGGCGACACGGCGGCAAACATCGCTGCTGAAGGTGATGTTTGGTTGCGCGGTCAGGTTCACGATCCGACGTCGTATCGAATGGACGGCGTCGCCGGCCACGCGGGTCTCTTCTCAACCGCGAAAGACCTCGCTGTCTACTGTCAGATGATCCTCAACGGCGGCCAATATAACGGTGTCCGTGTTTTGTCCGTGTTATCCGTGGCCGAAATGACGCGCCCGCGCTTGATCTCCAATACCGGCGCGACGCGCGGACTTGGTTGGGACATCAACAGCAGTTTCTCCACTAATCGCGGCGAGCTATTTCCACTCGGTTCGTTTGGTCACACGGGTTTCACCGGCACGTCGATCTGGATCGATCCGTCGAGTCAGATGTTTGTCGTGTTTCTGAGTAATCGAGTTCATCCCGACGGCAAAGGTGATGTTGGACCGTTGCGCGGACGTGTCGCTTCAATCGTTGCCGGCGCGATCACGGACACAAGTGTAGCCCAGCACGCACGGGAGCAGTCGGCGAACTATTACGCGGAAATCATCAGGGCTTTACAGCAGTTTGCTGCGCGCAACGAAGGCAGTGCCACATCGGTAAAAGTGTTGACGGGCATCGACGTGCTCGAGCGCGACAACTTCAAACCGCTCGCCGGACTGCGGCTCGGTCTCGTGACCAATCACACTGGAAGAAACCGCGAAGGTCGCCAAACGATCGACGTACTCAACAAAGCATCAAACGTCAAACTCGTCGCGCTCTTTTCACCCGAACACGGCATTCGCGGCCTCGCCGACGAAAACATTTCGGATTCAAAAGACGACGCTACCGGGCTGCCGATTTATTCTTTGTATGGTGAGACGCGGCGTCCGAAGGCCGAGCAACTCAAAAATCTCGACGCGCTCGTCTACGACATCCAGGACGTCGGCGTACGTTTCTACACTTACATTTCAACTCTCGGTTACCTCCTCGAAGAAGCCGCGAAAGCAAAGCTGCCGGTCTACGTGCTCGATCGTCCGAATCCGATCGGCGGCGTTGACGTCGACGGTCCGATTGCCGACAACGACAAGCTCTCGTTCATCTCCTATCACACGATCCCGACGCGGCATGGTTTGACTGTCGGCGAGTTGGCCCAACTTTTCAACCGGCAGCGAAACATCGGCGCCGACGTGCGCGTGATCAAGATGGAAGGCTGGCGGCGCGCGATGTGGTTTGATGAAACGAACCTGACGTGGATCAATCCGTCGCCAAACATGCGCAGTCTGACGGAAGCGACGCTTTATCCAGGCGTCGGATTGTTGGAAACGACAAACGTGTCGGTTGGACGTGGCACTGACACGCCGTTTGAAATTGTCGGCGCGCCGTGGATTCAAGGGGACAAGTTGGCCGACTATCTGAATCAGCGCGGCATTCCCGGTGTTCGGTTTGTGCCGCTTCGCTTCACGCCGAAGGCGTCGGTGTTTAAGGACGAGCAGTGCGGTGGCGTGAACATCATCGTCACGGATCGCGTTGCGTTTCGGCCGTTGTTGACGGGGATTGAAATGGCGCTGGCGTTGCGAAATATGTATCCGAATGATTGGAAGATCGATAGTTATCTGCGGCTGCTGGTGAATGCCGACACGTTGGAACGGATTAAGCGTGGTGAGAGTGCGCGAGATATCGTGGCGTCGTGGAATACCGGTTTACAAGAGTTCAGACGCGCTCGCGCGGAGATCCTGCTCTACAATTAATTCCGCTTTCATCCATTTGCGTACCGAGTTAATCAGATAGATCACTTTCGCGTTTTTAAATTCCTCAACCGTAATCACGCGCTCCTTTATTAATCCGTGTTCCAGTAGTTGAGCACGAAAGGTACCTGCCAATAAGCCGCAACTCACCGGCGGTGTGAAGAGCTCATCGTTTAATCGCACGACGAGATTGGCGATGCCTGATTCTGTTACTTCGTTTCGCTCGTTCCAGAAAATAACGCCGTCGCGGAAGTCTCGGTTAGTGGTTTTGTGAAAGAGAAAACGGTCGGAGCTGTTGACGGGTGTGGTGGCGAGCGAAACTAGTTTTGGTTCGGAGTGAGCGATGATTGGCGACGTTTCGGTTGTAAGGCGTCCGTCCTTTCGAAGACTAATTTTTAGTTTGGCCTTTTGAACAGGGATATGGGGCAGGATTTTGTAGAGCGCCTCTTCTTTAAAATTAAAACGAAAATAAGCCGCGGAAGCTTTGAGTCGCTCGATGTGTCGCTCGAGGAGAAAGATTTCGCCGTCCTCGACCAGCATCGACTCAAACAACTCAAACTCAACCGGTTGGTTATTCAGGAAGCGGCTCTTAACCAGGCACTCGTCGTACTCACCAGCCGCGGTCGAATCGATCGTCACACCACCGCCAACGCCAAACGTCGCGACATTCGTTTGCGTGTCGATCACAACCGTGCGGATCGCGACGTTGAAGATGCAATCTCCTCCCGGACGCAGGAAGCCGATCGCGCCCGTGTAGACGCCGCGCGGAAATCGTTCGAGCTCGCGAATGATCTGCATCGTGCGGATCTTCGGCGCGCCGGTTATCGAGCCACACGGAAATAGCGCGCTCATCAGTTCGACCAGACTCGTGCCCGGGCGCAACGTCGATTCAACCGTCGACGTCATTTGCCACACCGTCTCAAATCTCTCGATATCGAACAGCGAAGTCGTCTGCACGCTTCCAGGAACGGACACCTTTCCAAGATCGTTGCGCAGCAGGTCAACAATCATCACGTTCTCGGCGCGGTCCTTTCGCGACTCGCGCAACCATTCGGCGTGTTCGCGATCCTCGTCGAGCCAGCGGCCGCGAGTCTTCGTGCCTTTCATCGGTCTCGTCACCACGCGATCGCCAGAGCGTAAGAAAAAAAGCTCAGGTGATAGGCACAGGACTTTGTAACGATCCAGATCGAGATAAACGGAATGCGGCGCGCCCTGCGCGACGCAGAGTTCGCGGTACCACGCATAAGCATCGCCGCTGAATTTGGAAGTTAACGGAAACGAGTAGTTGACCTGGTAAGTGTCGCCGGCTGCGATCAGATCGCGAATCGTGCTTACGGCCAAATTGTATTCGGTTTTACTAATCCCGGGTTTCCATCCGTGTGAAACAAACCCACCGCTCGTATGCGCCACGGGTTCCCGGGCGTTCGCAAACACACCTGCCCACGCCAACGGAAACTCGCCCGATTCATGCGTCGTCATCACAGAATCAAACGCAGCCGCGGCTTCGTAGGCGATCATCACCGCGACGTAAGCTCCCGCTCGCGCTCGTTCTTCCGCGAACACCAGCAAAGGCAACACCTCTTCAATCCGCGAAGCAGTTCGCGTTTCCAGCGGGTTATCGAGCCCCAGATTCCAACTTCCGGGCACCCGTTCCCCTGGCCCAAACACCACTTTAGTCATTGTCGCGCGCAGTCTAGCACGTTCACAGGTAGCATCAGCGATGCTTATCAAAAGGATAAAAATCTTTAGCTACCATTATTCCACGACCAAACATATAATCCGCCCGAATTTTCGTAGCTTAACCCTTACTCCAACCAATTTCGCTTCGAATGAGAGGATGAAATGAGAAAACCACTGTTTGCGTTTTTGCTCCTGACGTTCTGTCTCGTTGCAGTGGCCAACGGCCAGGGAACCACTTCCCGCGTGACGGGAACTGTTCAGGACGCCAACGGCGCCGCGATCGCCGGTGCGCTGGTGACACTGACGAATGAGGCCACCGCAGTCTCCTTTACCGCTCAGACGAGCGATAGCGGAACGTATTCGTTCGACCTGGTCCAGATCGGCAAATACACCGTGTCGATCGAGAAGCAAGGGTTCAAGAAGTTCGTCAGTCAGGGAAACCCCGTCAACGTCAATCAGCCGGCGACGGTGAATGCGACGATGGAGACGGGCGTGGTGCAGGAGACGGTGCTGGTCTCGGCGGCCGCCGAGCAAGTGCAACTGAGCACTTCCGGAAACCTCGGCACCACCATCGAGCAACAAACGCTTGAGAGTTTGCCGATCGTCGGCACGCGTGGAAGAAATCCTCTCGACTTGCTGAACTTTCAACCGGGCGTCGTGTTTGGCGGCAACACCGGCGGCGCAGTCAACGTGAACGGCTCGCGCGATCGCGCTTTCAACTTCACGCTTGACGGTATCGACATCAACGATTCCACCGCCGGCGGTTCAAACTTTACGCCACTTCGTCCTAATCCAGATTCGGTCCAGGAGTTTCAGGTGGTGACCAGTAACTTCACCGCGGAACTCGGACGCAGCAGCGGTGCGCAAGTTACGCTCGTCACGAAGTCGGGATCGAACGATTTTCACGGCAGCCTGTTTGAGTACTATCGCACACCAGCACTCGACGCCAAGAGTTATCCGGTAACCATCGCCGGTTTGGCGAAGGACCAGTTTGTGCAGCACATCTTCGGCGGCAGCATCGGTGGTCCACTATTCAATCCCGGTTTTGGTGAAGGGAATCGCGCGAGCTGGTTGCGAGACAAAGCGTTCTTCTTCGTCAACCTGCAATTCCTGCGTGCGTACGACACGGCGCTTGTGACGCGAACGGTCTACACGCAAGCCGCGCGGCAAGGTCTGTTTCGTTACGTCGTCGGCCGCGCGAATGCGCCCGCCGGTACTGGCACGGCTTCGGTCAATGGCGAGGGCGCTCCAGTGCTCCCGAATTGCAACGGCAACCCGCCGACAAACTCGCCCTGCATCGCTACGTACAACATTGCGACCAATCCAACCGGAGTCGGCCTCGACCCGACGCTCATGGGTTTTATTAACGCGTCGCCATTGCCAAACAACTTCACCACCGGCGACGGCCTGAACACCGCGGGTTTCAACTTCGCTTCGCCGCAACGCGAGAAGCAGTATGACTTCGTCAGCAAGTTTGACTTCACCGTTACGGACAAGAGTTTGGTCTACGTGCGCTACGCGCAGGGAAGTCAGAGCACGTTCGGTGACTCGGCCAATGCCGGCCGCCCGATCTTTCCCGATGCTCCGAACTTCGTTGACACTTCGCGCACGCCGAAAAATCTCGCTGTTAACTGGCGCTGGTCACCGACGCCGACTTTCACTAACGAGGCCGTTTTCGGCCTGAGCAAATTCTTCTTCACCTTTGCTACACCGAATCCCGATCCAAATCTTCCGTTCGTGTTCCTTAACGTCGCCACTGCGAATACCAACTTCACTTACAACGCGCGTGGCGTGCGCACACTTCAGTTCATCGACAACGCCACTTTGATCCGCGGCTCACATACGCTCAAGAGTGGAATCAATTTCCGCTTCAGCCGCCATCGCGATGATCGTTCGAATGTTGCGGGATTCGCAATTGAACCAACCGTGACACTCAGCCGTACTGCCGCGAACTTCAACGGGTTCAATTTACCCGGTACGGGCAATACCGGAATCAACACAAACGATTTGACTCGTCTGCAAAGCACGATCGCGGATCAACTCGGAAGAATCGGCGTGGCTTCGCTGGCGTTTGTCTCGGACCCGAATGCGGGAAGCTTCGCTCCCGCCGGAACACGGTGGCTCAACGAAGCTAACTACAACGAGCTTGATTTTTATTTTCAGGATAACTGGCGCGTGCGTCCGAATCTGGTTTTGGACTTAGGTGTCCGTTGGGAACCGAAGTTGACGCCGAGCACCAATGGCCGGCCCGTCCTGGTTCCAAATCAGCCGGTGAAGCTTGGCGCAGCTCCGTCAAACACCCTGAAGTGGGTTGAAGGTGATCTGTTTGACAGCGACTTCAGCAAGATTCTTCCTTCCATCGGTTTTGCGTGG
>DATEHX010000331.1:0-6121 GCA_035279345.1 Pyrinomonadaceae bacterium
TCATCATGCGGCCGGCCTGGCGCCACTCCTCGCCCATCTCACTGCCGCCGCGAATGTGCCCGATCACAAAGATCACACCGCGATCGAGCAGGCTCAAACGGTTCGAAGAGAACGTCGGCGGAATCGAGTAGCCGTACGAACCATAGCCGTAAAGCAACAACGGCGCGGAACCGTCGAGCTTGACGCCTTTGCGATAGACCATCGACATCGGAATCTTCGTGCCGTCGGAGGCGGTCGCAAAAACGCGTTCCGATTTGTAGTTGGCGCGATCGAAACCGCCTGGCACTTCCTCTTGCTTCAAGAGCGTCGATTTGCCCGTGTTCATGTCGTAGTCGAAGTAAGAGGTCGGCGTTACGAGCGACTCGTAAACATAGCGAACGGTCGACGTGTTGAATTCACGATTCGATGTCGTACCAGCAGCGTAAACCGGTTCGGGGAATTTGATCCGAGTTCGGCTCTTACTCCCGAATTTGATGACCTCCAGTTGTTGCAGACCGTTTTCCCACTCGGAAACTACCGCGTGATCCGCGAACAAGTCGATCCCCTCGACCTTAACCGCCGGGCGATGCTCAACAAATTCTTTCCAATTCTTCTCCGACGGATCGTCGACGGGCGCAGTGACGATGCGGAAGTTTTTCGCGCCTTTGTTGCTGCGGATATAGAAGAGATCGCCACGATGATCGACGTCATACTCATGTTCCGGCACGCGCGGCAGAATGACTTTCAACTTAGCGTTCGGATCATTCGCCGGCAGGAAACGAGC
This sequence comes from Pyrinomonadaceae bacterium, assembly GCA_035279345.1. GTDB lineage: Bacteria > Acidobacteriota > Blastocatellia > Pyrinomonadales > Pyrinomonadaceae > PSRF01. Next base: position 764 of record DATEHX010000331.1, read on the forward strand.
TTCGGTGGACGTCTTGCTGAACGCGTGAACGAAGATTATCGCTGTGTCGCGCGAGCGGCTGGTGCCGATATCAAACAGCTCGTCCGTCTCTTCGTAAATGAGATCGGTTTTGTCAGTTCCGAGCACGTGCCGGAAAAACTTGTCGCTGCGTTTGGTGACCGGATCTTCAGTTACGTAGAAAAACGTCTTGTTGTCAGTGGCCCAAGCGAGATTGTTCACGCGTTCGACGCGTTCGGAGAATAGTACGCCGGTTTTTAGATTCTTGATTTGGAGCGTGTACTGGCGATAGCCGGTGTTATCGGTGGTGTATGCGAGAAGGTTGCCGTCGTCACTCGGCACGAACAACCCGACGTCCATGAACTTCTGCCCTTTGGCGAGCTCGTTCTCGTCGATCACGATCTCTTCGGGCGCGTCGAGACTGCCTTTCTTGCGACAGTAAATCGGATACTGTTTACCTTCCTCGGTGCGCGTGTAGTAGAAATAATCGCCCCAGCGATACGGCACATCCGTATCGGTCTGCTTGATGTGGCTGAGCATCTCTTTGTAGAGCTTCTCTTGCAGTGGCACCGTCGGTTTCATCACCTGATCGGTGTAGGCTTCCTCAGCCTGCAAATGCGCGATCACCGCGGGATTGGTTTTTTCGCGGAGCCAGAAATAGTCGTCGACCAGTGTGTCGCCGTGAATCTTTGTCGTCTTCGGCTTCTTCTCTGTCATTGGTGCTTTATTCGGCGCCGAACCTCCGTTTGATTGTGCTTTCAATGCGCCATTGGTTGAAAGCATGGATGATACAAGAAACACGACCGTAAAAAGGTGAATGGATTTGTTGCGCATGAATGCACCTTCCTCATCGAGTCAGATTGTGAGAGGGAGACAGATTTTGTTTTCGGAAACCGGCGCACGGCCGGCTTAGTCGTGAACAGTTCAACCTCGTGGCGGGTTGCCCCAACCGGAACCTATGTATTTACCGTCTTCCACAATGCACGGGACTGTCGGATCGCCGTCCGAGTAAGAGAACATCTCGGCACGGCGCGTCTTATCAGTTTGCGCGTCGTAGTCGAGAAAGGGAATTCCTTTCTTGGTGTAATACTCGCGCGCCTGCTGGCAGTATGGACAGCCCGGCTTGGTATAGATGACTAAAGCCAAATCGTTAACCCCCGGCGTTTTAGTTACAAATTAACGCAGGGAGCGATTATACTGCCGCTGCCTATGAGTGAACAAAGCGCAGCCAGCAGCGGGCTGGACGACTCGGCTGCCGATCTGCTGGATCCTTACGAGAAGCTTGTCGGTATCGAAATCGTGGGCAAGAAGGTCAGCGTGCCGGAGAAAAACCGGTTGCTGCGTTGTTTTCAGTATCTCTCGATCAACACCATCTCTTACGGCGACTTTTGCTGGAATGGCGAATGCACCAATTGCCAGATCTGGTATCACCTGAACGGGCAGACCGAGCAGAGCGATCGGCCCGCGCTTTCGTGCCGGCTCGAGTGTGAAGAGGGCATGGTGATTACGAAGCTCAGCCGCTTTATCGAGCTCGACGGTATCACCAAGTAAGCCCGCTTTTGTTATAGGTCCTATAAGTCCTATAGGACCTATTGTTCACTAATATTTCGGCACGCTCGGGTCCACTTCGTCAGACCAACCAAGAATTCCACCCTTCAGGTTGAGCAGCTTCCCCGTGAAACCGGAGCGTTGCAGCGCGTCTATTGCGCGGGCACTGCGTCCGCCCATCTTGCAGTGCACGACGGTTTCGCGGTTTGGATCGATCTCGTCCATGCGCGCGAGCACCTGGCCGAGCGGGATGTGCACGGAGTTTGGAATCTGATTGAACGCGTATTCGTTATCCTCGCGCACGTCGATAATTTGAATGTCTTCGCCGTTGTCGAGGCGTTGTTTGAGTTCGGTTGAGGTGATCTCTTCCATAGCCGGTATCTTACGCGTTTGTGGCGGGCGTGCGCTACACTCTGAGGACATGAGATTCGAATTTTACACTGACGTTCTTGAAAACACGCCCAAGTTGTCAGTCGATGGAACCGTCCCCAACAGCATTCATTTCTCACATTGGGAAGGCAACGAAACACCCCTTGAATTAAAGGCTGATACGTCGACGGAGATCGCGCTGAATCTCGTGGCGTCGCCGGATCGCGATTCGTTTACGAAAGGCATCGATCTGGTCACAAACAATCATTTCGATTGCGACGGTGTGTTGTCGTGCTGGACCGTATTGACTGGTGAACGCGCGCTGGAGTTTAAAGATTTGCTGATCGCGGCGGCAGAAGCGGGAGACTTTTCTGAGCATTCGAGTGACGACGGTGTGCGAGTCAGTATTGCGATACAAGGAGCGGAGCAGTCGAGTCCGAATAATGACGATGGTTCGCCGTTGGCGCAGATGTTAGCGGGACGTGAGATGGCCAGTCGAATCGCTGAGAACGATGCGCTCGCGTACGAGTTGGTGTTTCCGGAAGTTGAACGATTGCTGACGAACGTGAATGCGTACGAGCCGCTTTGGCGGGACGGTTGGAAGGCTGTGGCGGATGCGCTGGAGAGTTTTGAGAGTGGGCGATCTCAGGTGCGTGAGTATGGCGATGCGAAGATCTCATTGGTAACGCTCGATCCGAGTATTTTCCACGGTGGCGGGTTTAGTCCGACGAGGCATTCGGCTCCTTTCACGGCGATCTCGAAATATGCGCACGGCGAATTGTTTGTGATCGGAATACCGGCTGATGGTGGATGGTTTTATCGTCTCGATTATCCGTATTACTCGTGGGCTGAGACTGTGGTGCGACCGTCGATTGCGCGGCGCGATCTTACTGATGCGCTGCACGCACTAAATGAGAAGGAAACGAATCGTAACGGCCAGTGGAAACGGGATCAGCGGGAGATGACTTCTGCGGTGAAGTTTTTGGATCAAAACGGTGAATTGACGCCTTCGGGGTTGCAGCCGGACGCAGTGTTGAAAGCACTTACCACGCTTCAGGCTCAACATGCATGATGCGATCATCATTGGCGCAGGGCCAGCGGGCCTGTCCGCCGCTTTCTGGTGTGATGAATTGGGTCTGGACACGCTCGTGCTCGAACAAGCCGAAGAGATCGGCGGTCAACTGCACCGCGTTTACAATCCAATCAATAATTATCTCGGTCTGAAAGCACATAACGGAAAAGAACTACTCGAAAGCTTTTCTGCTGACGTCGACGAAGCCGAATTCGATCTTTGGAGGGGAACAGAGATCGAGTCGATCGATCTGCGCGCGAAACGAATTTCGTTGCGCAGTGGCGAGCAGTTGCAATCGATCGCGATTATTCTGGCGACCGGTGTGCGACCGCGAACGTTGAACATTTCCGGTGAGAATGAGTTTGCGGGAAAAGGAATAATAGAATCCGCGACTCGCGATCGCCAACAGTTCGCCGGCGAAGACGTTTGCGTGATCGGCGGCGGAGATGCGGCGGTGGAGAATGCGTTACTGCTGGCGGAGGTTTGTCCGACCGTGACGCTGGTTCATCGCAGCAGGAGGTTGCGGGCGCGGCGTGAGTTTGTTGAACGTTTGCAGCCGAACCACGCGGTCACGGTTTTTACGGAGTCACACGTGACGCGTATCATTGGAAACGATCGTGTTGAAGCAGTTGAGATGCTGCGCAAAGACGGTTTGAAGCCGTTTCAGTTAGCGGTGCGCGGCGTGTTGATTCGCATCGGCGTAGAGCCGAATACCGATCTGTTTCGCGAACAGTTAGGGTTGGACCAGCAAGGCTATATTGCGGTGAACAGCGAACAGGAAACGAGTGTGCCGATGGTGTTCGCCGCCGGCGATGTTTCCAATCCGATCGCGCCGACGATCAGCGGCGCGACCGGTGCTGGCGCAACCGCCGCGAAAGTCATCGCCGCACGACTGAACGCGCAAAGAATTCATGGCTGAAGTCGAGATCGAAACTCCGTATACGCACGCGCACATCGCGGCGTATCCGATCGAATACATCGCGGGCATCGATCTTTACAACGCCGGCGAGTTTCATGCGGCCCATGATGCGTGGGAAGAACGCTGGATGGGCGAAGTCGGACCGCGGGAGAAACTGTTTCTGCAAGCGATGATTCAGTCGGCAGTCGCGTTTCATCATTTGGACATTGGACGTCCGGGCGCGGCGCGGCAGATGTATTTGCGTGCAAAAGAGAAGTTTGCGCGGTTAGGATGTGCGGTGTTCATGTCGTTGGACCTGGAGAATTACCAGGCGCAACTTGATTCGGCGTTGTCGTGGTTGTTAAGTGTTCCCGATCCGCGGGAGTTGGCGATGCCGGAGATTGTGCCGCCGAAGATTCGTTTGTTGGCGGCTGTTGATGAGTTTGACTAGGAAGGTATTGTGCGCATTCTGAATTCAACGCGATTGGTGTTGCTGGCGGCATGGTTCGGCGCGGCGCTGTACTTCAGTATGGTTGTTGCGCCGGCGGCGTTTGGCGTTTTGCGATTGTATGAGTTGTCGAACGCGAGCGAGATTGCGGGCGCAATTGTTTCGCGTTCGCTTTCAGTCGTAAACGTCACGGGATTTGTGATCGCGTTGTTACTGGCAGTCACGATCTTCGCGAGACGCGATTCAACCGGACGAAAGAGCTTTCTCGCGGAGGGCATTTGCCTTGCCGTAATCGCGGTGACGACCGCGTTGGGCCACTGGATAATCGCCGCTCGCATGCGCGCCATAAAGGCCACGATGATCCTGCCAATCGATCAACTAACAGCGGATGACGCGCGTCGCGCGGCGTTCAACAGCCTGCACGGGTATTCGGTGATTGTGCTTTCGCTTGCTATGATTGCGGCTCTGGTCGCGCTGGTGCTGATGGTCCGAAGCCGGCCGGTGACTTCAAAGGGAGAAGCGAATTAGGTGGAGATCATCGAGGATATTGATGGTTGGCGGCGTCGTTTTGCCGACTGGAAACAAGGTGGCGCATCGTCCCGCGATGGCGACGTTGGTTCTGATTATCCGTTTGTGAAAAATCGCCGCGCGCCGTTCACGCCGGCGCGACGTGCGTTGCCGATGTTGAATCTGGCGTTGATCAGTTCAGCAGGCGCCCACATTGATGGTACGCCGGAGTTTGCCGAGTCAGAAGCGACTTTCAAAGAGATTCCGGTCGACGTCGAAGGCGCCGATCTTCGTTATTCTGCTCGCGGTTACGATCCGGCTGCGGTTCAACAGGACATGAACGCCGAGATTCCGATCGAGCGGCTGCGTGAATTTGAAAACAACGGCATCATCGGTCAACTCAATCCGGTCTTCTGGAGTTTCAGCGGTTTCATTCCCGATGCCGCGCGCATTGCTGACGAACTCGTTCCGGCATTGCTGGAAAGAATTAATCGTTATGAAGTGCAGGCGGCGTTGCTG
>DATEHX010000332.1:0-12660 GCA_035279345.1 Pyrinomonadaceae bacterium
CACGACGATGACGGGGATCAATCTCTTAATTCGCATTGATGGTCTCCTTTCAGGTGCATGGGTATTGCACCGCACTCGAAAAGCGCTTGCTCTTTTGAGTGGTGTTGGTGGTTGAGGAGCACTCGGACACTTAGCCTGAAGTGAGTCTTCCTCTGGTTTCGTTCATCCATACGCCGACAGAAAACAAGTGAGCTACCCTCACGTTCGCAGGGAGGAGCGTTCAAATGTTGGGCTTTGGGAGTTCCGTCGGTCCGGGCTTGGGAGTCGGTTAAGCTGTGGGACTTAATAGGCGGACAATATAACTTGAAAACTCCGGCTGGCGAGCTTTTCTTGTGGGCGGTTTTTGCTATTCGTTGGCGAATCGTGCTGAACGACTTTGAGTCAAGTGGGTATGCCGATACTTATTCCCAAACTTATTTGCATGTGATATATACCGCGTACCAGCCTCGCTCACCCCGACTAACCCTCGAATCCTTGGAGACTCACACCATGAGTGGTCAGCATCTCCAAAATCAAAGGGGACATCATGGCAGAGATAGCAGATTACCAAATCATAACTAAGGGACCTTTCACACTCACTGAGAGTAACCCCAAAAAGGACCTTCCATTCGACCTTCCAGTGAGTATTTCTACAAGTGCGGGAGGCGTCCTGGGTTTTGTGGTAGCCGACGTTTCCGGAGGACTTTTCGGCGCTGCTACCAGTGTTGAGTTTGAAATTTTGGCAAACAATATTAGTTTGACGAAATACACGCTCAAAACCGGCACCATTTGCAGCCTTTTGGAAACTTTTTCCGGAGGCGGAAGCCTCAAAATCGGAGCGAATACCACCACATTTAAAGTCACCAAAAGTAATCTTGCGGGGGTGAAAATCTCAGATGTAGTGCTGTGGTTTCAGAGAAATGTTTAGTTCTTTGTCGAGTCATCTGTGTGGCTCTGAGATTTGACTGAATGCCGGGTTGTAGTTTCCGTCACACTGGTTGGGACGCAGCGGTGAAGTCTGCGCTGACGAACCCTACTGCGCTATGAAATTGTATTGAATCACTCCTGTAACTTTGACGGGTTCACCCGCTAAGCGTGTTGGTGAGAACCTGGCTTCTCGCGCGGCAGCAACAGACGCCGCCTGCAATAGAGGATGGCCACTCACGGCGCGTGCTTCGACGACGTTACCTTCTTCGTCGATGAGGACCTGGACCACTACCGTGCCGGAAGCGTGTGCCGCTCGAGCAATTGCTGGATAAGCTGGTTTTGGTAGTGCTAAAGCCTTTCCATTGAGTACGCCGCCGATGATTGGTTTCCGAGTTGAGCCCTTAGTTGAGTCCACACCTTCCGTAGTAACAGCAATCACCGGTGCTTCGACCTTTAAACTAGAACGAACAGTCTCCCAGAGAGGCGATGCAACCGCCTCATCTGCATCTGCTCGGACAAACGACAACGCTACGAGATGGAAACTCATCCGTAACCAGATCACTTCACCGGTTCTCTTCCGGGTACGTAAGGATCGAAGTCGAACACCTTCAGCCTCCCTTGGTCCAACCTGGGTTTTGATAGCGCTGCGTGCCGCGGAGTTAGTGAGTCCGAGTGTCAACCCTACTTCTTTGATTATTGGTTCGTTGAAGCTTTCGATCGCTGCCGGCGATTCACCAGACAGAGTTACGGGCCGCCTCACAACGATCGTAAGCCGGGTTGAGCTTCCCTTGCGCGTGATAATAAATTTTTGCACGTCCGTTGTGCTCTCATCCGCGACTGAATAACCGGCCGGATAATCAAAGGAAATCTCGCGCGTAGCCAAATGGTTCAATTTCGGATCGGGAGATTGTGCGTAAACGCTGAGAGTGAGCAACCAGATAACCATTGCTATAGCTACTATGAGTTTATTCATTGAAGTCATGAGTGGTTTTCCTTTCCTGGACAGCGAGGCAGCGGTTTGGTTCGGGAATTATCTCACTCCCGGACCAATCAGACCAAACTTTTTATTGCTACAATCGTTTTTACTCGTTATGTATTGCCCACGCTGCGGAAAAGCCGAGCAGGCGCCTGAGACTTTCTGCCGTCAATGCGGGCTCTTTCTGCCTGATTTATCCAAGCCTCTTAAACGCGAACTTCCGCCCGAAGATCACCTGAAAGCAAACGCGGTCCTCAACGCCTTAACCATTATCGTGAGTTTTACCTTGTCGATTTTGCTCTTTGCCCTCAAACCGAGCACGCATCCGCTGATCTATGCTACGTCCGGGATCCTGATCGCGATCGGCGCGTGGCATATTCAGACCCTCATCAGAACCCAGAAGCTGAAAAAGCAGTGGAAACGAAGAACCCCGCTATCCGAAGGCAAACCGGATTTCTCTGAAACGCAACCGGCATTCAAATCCGCGTCAACCGCGAAATTGTTGGACCAGGCAACCTTCACGGATGCGGTTCCAACCAGTGTGACGGAAAACACAACCGCACATTTAGCCGAACCGCAAAAGCGTCGTACATAGAAAGAGGGGCCTTAGCCACTCACCGGAGGCACGATGGCCGAACTACTGCTGGAGGCGCTGTTTGAGATCATCTTTGGCATATTCCGGGTCTTATTTCTCTTGCCCGGTGAACTCGTAACCGGAAGGACCGATCCCGGTGGAGCTGCCAGAATTGGCAGAAGCTGGTTTAAAGGTTGGTTAGCTCTGTTTATCTCGTTGTCTTTCTGGTTCGTAGCCGGTTTATTGATCTACTTTCTTGCGCGGTACGTATTCTGAAGCGTCTGGTAAATTCTCGATCCTCAAAGGAGAACTCACATGCCAGGAGACGTTCATTGGTTAGGTCCTCGGGTTTCGCGAATACTTATTCTGATTCTCGCTATCAATGCCGGCACCATCGTCGGCGATCTACTGCTCGGCACAATCGGAGGGCTGATTGGCGCCTTCGCAGGCTTCACGATCACCATACAAATGAGTCGTGTTCGAAAATCAACGTTGCGCGACTGAGGGTTCGACGACGTTAGGACTTCCTATGAGTCGGACCGGCGATCCTTGCGCGGGCGGTGGCGTGCGGGCGTGCGTTGCTTGAGCAGATCTTTGTGCCGCGTCTTCAACATGTAACTCAACGCTTGGTAAGACATTCCGAGGCTGCGAGCGGCGTTGGTGACGCTGCCCTGACAACGCTCGAGCGCTTTTTTGATCGTGTCGTGCTCAAAGGATCGTATTTCTTCAATCAGACCGCGGCCGCTGGCAAAGCGCCGTCGCGCTTCTTCGATCATGTGATCGTCTGGCTCCAGCGGTTCTATCACGGTCAAGTGTTCGGCAAGCTCCTGAAACAAGGCCAGCGCCGCTTCCCCTGCCCGATTTGGATTTCCGTTCTGTTCGAACAAGTCGATCGCTCTGCGAAACGCGGCCAGCGATGAGTCATGCCTGTTAAGACGAGCCAATGCTCGGCCATGAGTGATAAGCGCCTCGCCCAAGGGTGCGTGTCGACCGCTCTTCTCCTGATTAATCACCGCCGAACGCGCTGCACGCTCGGCTTCATTCACACGGTCTTGCTTGAGAAACACACACGCACGTGTCTCATCAACCTCCGCTGCCGAGGAAATATCTTTGAGACTTACTTGAATCCGCCGCGAACGATCCAGGTGCTCGTGTGCTTCTTTGTATGCGTTGATCTTGAAGTACAGCAAACCGAGATTGTTTTCGATAACGGCCTGGTAAGGCCGGTGTTGCGCTTGTTCGAAGTGATAACTCGCGGCCGCGTATTCCACGAGAGCCCGGTCCAGGTAGGTCGTGCCACCCTCAATCTCCCACAAACCTCTGAGCACGTTTGCGAGAGACGAATAATAACTGCCCTTTAAGGTTTGGTTATCAATTCTCTGAAACAAGCCCGCGTTGCGGGTAAGGATTTGAAGTGCCTTGTGCGACTCCCGTGCTTGGTGCTCGACGATGGCTAGTCGCAACACCGCTTTTGCTTTGACGTCGGTGTCCAACGCAGGCTGTAATAGTGCGTCCGCTACAAGATCCCGAGCTTCATTGAATTCGCCGGTGCGCCAGTAAGAGAGCGCGAGCTCAGTCTGTGCTTCGGCTATCTTTTTGCCGTCGCCGCTTGATTCGAAGATCGTGACGGCTTCACTGATCAGGTTTTTGGCCGTCTCCTGCGCATCCGGGATCTGCTGCTTACTTCCGATGATGCCGGTCAGAACCCCCGCACGCATCAAGACTTCTGCGGCCGAGCTCGCTCCCAGATCCTTAGTCGTTGGGCGTTCGCCAATCCGCGGCCAGTAGGCCTTAAGCGCCTGCCGGGCTCGCTCGTATTCGCCTTTGTATTCAAGTTCTTTGGCTATTTCGCAAGCCGCCCGCGCACGGTTGTCGACACTGAGACTATGAGTTTCCAAGTCGCGGAAGCCTTGAGGTTTCATGCAGAAGTTGAACTACGAGCCTCAAAACTTAAAACAGCTTTGAACTTCTGACAAGGGCAGACCGGAGGGCTGGCGGAAAAGAATTTTCAAACTACTATTGACGGGCGTCAAAGAGTCATGCAAAAATTTTGCATCTCACCCCGGACGTTCGATTGACTTCGTTGCCCTGTGCTGGGAGGCTCGGGCAGCCGATGGCGAGAAGGGTAAGACAGGTTCCCTTCTCGCCTCATCTTTTGACCAGGCGCTCTATCATCGCAGCGCACAATTTGCCATCGCTCGCGTGGTTGAAGGCCGCGAACATCGGGCCGGTGTTCACTTCGAGGAATAAAAGACGGCCGGTGTCAGGACAAGTCTTGAAATCCGCGGCCGCAAAGTCGAGTTTTAACGTGGTCAGAAGTTTTCCAAAGGCGTCGATCAGCCGCGGATCTGAAAACTCACGTTCAGTGCCCGCGAACTCAACCCGGCAGTTTTGAGTAGCACGATAATCCAGTTCCGCTGAGATCACATTGTAGATAAAATATCGCGCTCCAACGGCGAAGATCCGAATCTCGGGTGGCACGAGTCGCTGCTGAATGATCGCTGGCGCCGCCGTGCGGTCGTCTTTGAATTGCGTGTGCTCGAGTACTTCCGCCAGAGATTCGCAGTAGCCGCCGCCATTGATCGGTTTCACCACTTTGTTCCGCACATTCGTGTCGAGAAAATTCACCACACGGTTTCTGTCATTCGTAACCAACGTATGTGGAATGGCAAGGCCACAATCCTGGGCCAACTTCAACACCAGCGGTTTATTGGTTAAGCGGTTCAGGTTACGTGCGTTGAAGACAAACACTTCCGGATGTGCCGCCAGCCAGCCGGTGATCGCCGTATGCCACGCCTGCGCACGATAGTGTGAAGACGCAGAGCCATCCTGCAACGCGGTGAAGACGTCGTAACGAACAAACGCCGCGCCGCATTGCAGCGGTTTGCCGTCCAACCACAATTCCTGCGTACTTAGATCCCATGCCAGCGAGGGATGCGAAGTTTTTCCTACCAGCAGTTTTTGATACGACACGCCGTTGCGGTCCGCTGCTGAGAGCAAGGCCGTGATGTTTGGATCAGCGTCCCCGCCAAAAATCAGAAGCGAACGCCGCAACGGTGTGCCCGAGGTCATTCCTCTCTAGAAGCCTCCAAACGGATTGTTACGTTGTAGCGCCGGTATGCCACCAGTTTCTTCACCGAGGGCAAACGTTGTCATTTGTCCTTCTTCGCCCAGCGCAAAGGTGGTTGGGGTTGGACCTTCTTCACCCAACGCGAAGGTTGTCATCACGGGACCTTCTTCGCCGAGAGCCATGGTCGTCGGACCGGTTCCTTCTTCGCCGAGCGCTAGAGTAGTGGCCACTCTCGTTTCTTCTTCACCGGTCGCCATCGTCGTTGGACCACCGCCTCCTTCTTCGCCGGTGGCCATCGTGGTGGGGCCAGTGACGGTCTCCTCGCCGGTCGCCATGGTTGTCGGACCACCGCCGCCTTCCTCGCCAGTCGCCATTGTGGTAGCACGATCCATCATCGCTCGCGCGGCGAATTGCGCGCTTCCCTGCTGGCCGCCTCGCACGACGCTCCCGCTAACCCACGGTCCTGATTTAGCAAAGTCCGGCACTTGCTCCACTTTGATCTCGTGAGCTCCGTCTGCGTCGTGAACTGTGACGGTTTCGACGGGTTCGCTTGCCTCAAACATTACCCAGATCGAAAACGGCGTCAGCACCGGCAGAACAATCCCTGTCGGTGGAATCGTTCGAAAGATGAACTGCGGCGGAAAGATCCGCATTGGTGATTGTTCGAAAAAGTCTATGTAGCCCGAAGTCGGATGGCAGCCCATCGCGAAGATGATCACTGCGCCCGGAACTTGTTGCGCGCTATAAGTCGCGCGGCCCAGTTCACTTCCATTCGGACCAATTTCAGAGACGTTTGCGGTTGAGGTTGATTTCTTTTCCGGCATGATTGAGCAACTCCTTGAGAAAAGCCAAAGGCTTGGTTTTGTTGCGTGGGGATGGCCTGAGGAATGAGTGTTTGTGCAGCCTCTGAGGTCCAGCCCAAAAACAAAAAACGGGGCGGAAGAACAACTACTCCCGCCCGCGTTTCATGTCAAGGCTTTTCCGGTTCAAACGGCGTGTTTCATTTTCGCGTAGACTCCACTGCCTGCAACATCAGGTGTGGTAAATCACGGTAGTTCACGCCCATTGATCCCGCTTCAACAAAGACCATGTAGACACCCGTCTCGGGTACGTTGAGATTTATTTCGTACTCGCCATTACCAAGCGACTTCGCGATATCGCGACGTTGCCAGGTGCCCGGCGCGAGGAACGTCAACACACGCACGTCTTTCAAGTCATCTTTGGCTTTGTTGGTTTTTGTTTCGATCAGTTTGAAACGCAGCGCGAAGTTGTGACCCACCGGTAACTCACGCCCGCGAACCTGATGCTCGATACGTAGCGCAACCGCAGGTGTTTGTTTCAACTGCGGATTCGAATCCGCGCTCGTTTCAAAACAACGTGCAATGCGCGGAGCGTCAGTCAAAAACGCAACGTCGTAATGACCGCTCGCCGGCAGCTTCACGGTCGTGGAGTAAACACCGGGAGCCGTTTCGCGTAGGGATCGATCGACGATCGCGACGGCCATCGGTTCGCGACGATAGTTCTGGAAATTACCCATCGGCGCGGCCATGCCTTCGGAGTAGTAATAGATTTGTTTATCAACCGGATTCGCGACGATGACGGCGTTGCCTTCCGGTGCGCGCACCAGCGATTCAGCTCGCACGGGCGCGGAGCCTTTCGCGGGGATCGACTGACCGCCCGGAAAATCCGTCATGTCGATCTCGGTTCCGATCGTGGCGAGACGAATCATCGCAACGGTCTCAGTCTCGAGCGAACGGATAAAAGCAAACGTGTCGCTGAAGATCACCTGGTCGGGAGCTTTACCGACTTTCACATCATGCAACAGGCGATTTGAAGAAACGTCGAAAATACTGACCGTGTTCTGGGCGCTGTTAACCACGAATCCGTAACGGCCATCGGGTGCGAAGCGAATCATGCGGGCGCCGGGTGCGACTTTGATCTGCGTCGACATCTCCCCCTGTGCGTCGATCACCGTCACCAATCCATCTTTTTCACTGACCGCATAAACAGCCTTGCTCAGTTCCGACAAGGCCAGCGAAACAGGATTCAAACCGGCTTTCACGTCTTTCACACGCTCCAGCTTTGCGACGTCGATCAGTGAAACAGTTCCACTCTCGCGATTCGATACAAACGCGAAGCGATTATCGTTACTAATCACGATCTCGTGACGTCCGGCGCCCGTAGAAATCTGCGCCGCGACTTTCAACGTGCTCGTGTCAATAACTGTGACGCCGCTCTTGTCGCCCTCATCGTTACCAACCCACAAATACTTCTGGTCCTGTTGCAACTCGATCCTGGTTGGTCTAACACCAGTGTCGATGTAACTCACGACCTTCCACGTGCGCGTGTCGATCACCGCCACCTGGTTCACCAGCGGCAACGTCACAAACAGCTTTTCGCGATCCGCGGTCAACACCCAGTCTTCGCCGGGGCTCTTCATCATCACGAGCGTCAACAGCTTGCTGCCGCCGAAACCCAGCAGGGGATCGATGACCGAAATATCGGGACTGTGATTTAAAGCGAGTATGTAATATGAATTCAGATCGACGTCAGGCCGCGCGCGCATGCTGCCCGTCAAATACGACTGAATCTTCTCGCGGCACTGTTCCGCGTCAACAGGTTTGTCTCCCGCACGCAAGCTGAGCCACGCAGACAAGTTCAGACCTTTGATCGGCGTGCCGGTCGTTGTGTCCGTGACTTTGAATTTGATGTTTGCGTCCTCGCCGGCTCGAACCTTCGCGTTGGTCTTTGGGGAATCAACCGCAAACTCGATCGCAATTCCCTGCTCTACCAACTTCTGTGATTGTGCGAACGTCGCGGCCGCGGCGCTGAGGATCAGGAATGAAAGCACAGTGAGTTTCATAAGGGTGTTCATCTTGGTCTCCGTAAAAATGGTGAAGTTTTGAGTGCAGCCTGCCCCAGCAGCAGGCTGCACTCGGATTGCGGTTGCTAACCTCAACCGCATTGCACAGCACATGGCCCTACGGCGCTACGCGGAAAATGCCCCAAATTCCGCCATCGAACATGAACGATTCCTGTGTTCGCCACAGGTAGTCGCCCGTCACGCGACGCGCGCCACCTGCACCATTAACGGGAATCACTTCGTAGTGCGACGTTGGGCCAATGCCGTACTGCACACCCTTGACCTCCGAGAGCGGATTGTTGCCAATCGCTTTCGAGTTGTTGGTGAAAGGTTCGTCCTGCCAGAAATGACCGTGCAGGTTGAACAAGTTGTTGCGCATGTGTCCGTTCGAATTCAGGATGCGGAACCTGACTGCCTGACCAGCGCGCGCCGTGAACACCGGCGTTTGCGGATCGCCACCAACAATCGCGTTTGTAAGCACGTTGGTGAAGTCGAAGTTACGTGTGTTTTCGAAAGGCGTTTCCGGTGCGTATCCCATGCGTTTCCAGAGTGGTTCAGTGCGGTAGTTAAGCGCTTTCTGAGCGGAGTCTTCCGCGTCTTCAGCGCCGTCCGGACCACCGAGATTCGGCACCGGGCTACCGTCTGCATAGCGCATGTTGATATCGGTCTGGAACTGAAGGACAAATTCGCGGAACGACGTGCCGTCAGCTTTGGTCACTGTGGCTTGCGCACGCGAAGTCGCGTCTTCAATCCAGGTCGAGCCCTCTGGTTCGATAATCAGCGAGCCGATCGCGCCCTTGTTGCTGTGCTTGATCGGATCGGATGAGATCAGGTTGGTGGCGCCGAATTCAATCGGCGTTGCGATACGCTGGAAGCCGTTGATAACGACGTCGCCTGCGTACCACGTGTATCTCGCGAAGCCGCCTGGTCCAATCGTCTGATTCGGATTGAATCCGACGTTCTTTCCATCACTGTTCGTTACGTTGTAAGCGAGCAGTTGCGGATGCAGGCCCACCTGTCTTGAAGGTTTAACCTGATTAGCGTTGAAGTGGTGGATGATGTTCGGCATGGTATTGAAGCCGTCCAGGTCCGCCACGATCTTCGGCAGCTTGTTATAGAGGTTGAAGTTGATACATTCGCCGGCCCGCGCACGGACGACGAGTGGCTCAATCGGAACCCCCGCTTTGACCTTGCCGAACGCGTCGATGTCCCCACTGCGGAAGTACATGATCGCAGTCGGATCGTTGAGCGCGCCGCCGTTACCCGCGCGGCTGTTGTAGATCAACTTGCCGCCCGGAAGTGCCGCGGCACTCACGGCCGTCACGTTGATCGTCCTTCGTGGAGCGGTAGCGGGACAGATACTCGTCGCCAGCAACGTACTGGTACTGAAGTCAGTGTCGTTTGACATGACAACGGCTTTTGTAGTTCCGTCCGCATCCTTAAGCCCCTCGGTACCGTCCGTTTTCTTGTTCGGATCGGCAGCCATGTCGGGTGACATGAATTTTGTATCTGCCGTAGTTTTGGTATCCGACTCGACCGACGGATCACTGGAGTCTTTGTAATCCGTGATGCCGGTCGGACGTTCAGTGTCGATCGGGAATGCACTGTCGTTCTGTGGTGGCGGTGCAGCGCCTTCCATGTTGTTAGGCAGTGCAAGAAGATCTTTCCGCAATCCATACCGGCCGTTGTAGACCCTGAATAATCCCCAGAGTCCGTTCCACTGACCGTCGACCGCAGCGCTGTTCTGGTACAAGTAATCGATGAATGGACGGCTGCCCATGACCGATTCCTTACCAGTCAGCATTTCGAAGTGTTCGGAGATGCCGGCCATTTGCGAATTGCGATAGCCGGAGTTGTTGACCGCCAACGGATCGGTCGGCGTGCCCGGTTGGTGCAGCCACTTGTGACCGTTGATTGTCAGGTTGTGTGTTTCTTCGTGTGCTCCGACGAGGATGCGAATCTGAACCTTGTCGTTTTCGTAAGCTCGCAGCAGCGGTGTGAACGGATCACCCGGCTGGATGCCACTCGTCAACGCCGGATAGAACGTCGGCTGAACGTTGAAGTCCGGATCAGCACGAAGAATGTTTGACTTGTAAACCTTCGACAGGTCACCGGCTGCGCCGATAGCTTGTGTGTTGGTCGAAGGATTCCGAATGCGTAAAGGCACCGGCTCGTTGCGATAGTTGACACTGCCCGTTCCGGGATCAGCCGCGGAGACTGCTTCCGGACACGGAGCCGGAACGCCACCGGGACAAACCAAACCATTCTCGACGATGAACGGTAGTCCGACCTCGTCGACGATTGGCGGATTGATCACACCCGTCGGATCTGCAATCGGGTGGCCTTTAGCGTTGACACCCGCGCCGGCCTGATAAGCGAGTTGGTAGTCGGCGAACTCAAACAAAAACTCACGGTGACTGTTCGCCGCATTCTTCTCGATGATCAGTGCCTGCCAGCTTGTTGGTCCACCGTCGCTGGCGCGACTTCCCATAACCGCTCCCGTCTCCGGATTCTTCCAGACCGAACCTTGCGGCTCGATGACGAGACCGGCATAGAGACCGGTTTGCTGGTGCGTTGATGGTCCAAAGTGATCGTGCGTGAATACGGTGCGTAAAGTGCGATCGACACCGTTGTTGTTCAAGGTGTTGTCGGCGTACCAGCGTTGCACGGTGGTTTGCGCGCCGAGAGTGCCGAAGAACGGATGCGCTTTAGCAACCGGACAGGTGAACGTGCCGTCTTGCGCGTCGCCGGAATCGATGCCGTTGCATGAATTCTGTTTGCGAATCGCGCGGATGCGCTCGATCACTTCGTCCGGACTGAAAGTGCCGTCTTCGTAGTTGAAACCATTTCCCGCTCCGTCTGACGCGGTAACGTCAAACTTCACGAGGTGAATATGCTGACCGATGATGTCGGTCGGTGTGCGTACCTGAAAGTCGTCCTGCTCGTAAACTCCAGGCACGAGGTTCGTGTGATAGAAGGTGATGCAGTCGTTTGTATTCGCGCGGAAGAACAACGGCTCCGGCGGTTTTGTGCCCGCCACTGTCGGAGCGACGTCCGCCCACAGCGAAAGAATGCGCGACTGCGGGAAGTGCCAGCCCGCCTTGTTGAGTTTTAGATCGATCTGAAACGCAGCCGCTTTGTACGTGCGCGGAACGCCAACCGGATTACCGTTGTCGTCCATGCAGGGATCGGCAAACGGTGCGCCGGGTTTGCGTGGCAAACCGTTGGTTACGAAGTTGGCTGGTGTTCCATCGGGTTTGAAGCTCGCGTGTAAACGCTGTTCGTGATACTGCATCGCCGCGATCTCGGTAGCTGAACCAGCTTCCGGGATGGGTTGCGCGATCGCGGTGATCAATTCCTTGCTGAAGTCGAGACGGTTTTCAACGGACACCGCGGTTCCGCCGGTGATGATGTGTCGCGGCAAGCCGCCATCATCGATCGTGTCGAGCGGTGGTTTTGGTGGACGATGTCCTGCTACTGCCGAACTGAAGAACGGATAACCCGGTACAGCCGCAGTCGGCATCGGCGCCATCGCCAATGTTGGTAATGGAACGATTGCCGGCGTCGGCGTTCCGCGGCCGATTTCACCGTCAGGCAACGCGCGCGCGCCTTTTACCGGAATACCGTCGCCATCGAGAACTGTTCCCGGTTCGAAAACATCGTGCGAACGCCACAGTTCCCACATGCCTTCCGCGAAGTGTGGATAAAAGTGACAGTGGAAGATCGAATCACCCACGGTCTGGTTTCGATTGCCAGAACCGCCGTGGGAAATTTCAGTGGTGAACGCGTAACCCGGTCCGAGTGCCTGACTATCGAGATAAGTCGAGTTGTCGTCGTCGGGCGTCTGCAACCACTGATGCGCGTGCAAGTGGTGGATGTGATGTTCTTTCGGTCCCGCGTGAACGACACGCATCTTCACGGGATCGCCGATGTAGCTGTGATGTACGTTCGAAGGATCATCCGGATACAAGACTTTAGTCGCCTTGGGTCCTTTGATCAGGTTGCCGGATCCGTCGGTCGTGTTGGCCGGTACGTCCACGATTTGCGCGGGATCGCCGATGGCCCATGACGACAGAAAGAACTCTTCAAACTTGCACTCAGTGCAGTTGAACATCGGTCCGACGCCAAGCCTGTTTGCCAGGATCTCCGCGCCAACGCCGGCCATGCCGTAGTTGATCGCAAACTTGTCCTGCACGCTGTGCAGCGTGTGGCTCAGAACCGGATCTTCAAACTGCGGAAACGCCTGTTCGCTCCGAACTTCATCGTGATAG
>DATEHX010000333.1:0-8178 GCA_035279345.1 Pyrinomonadaceae bacterium
TGCGGCGCGAAAAACCGCGGACGCGCCGAGTGCGGGATAGGCGCTGTGGGCCTCGCGTCCTTTCACGACGACTTCGGCAAGCGAGTAGCCCTTGCCCGCGCGAATCGGTTGTAGCGAAGTTGGTTCGCCGACGATGCTGTAACGGACGCGCAGCGGTTTAAGTTGGGCCAAATGCTTTGCGCCGCGCAGGCCGATCTCTTCGTCGGCAGTGAAGATCAGTGCGAGTGGTTTGTTGAGACTTGCGAGATCGATCGTTTCGACCGCTGAGAGTGCGGCGGCGATGAAGCCTTTCGTGTCGCACGAGCCGCGGCCGTAGAGTTTGCCGTCGTGTTCGGTGAGGTTTGTTGCTTCCGTCCAGTTTGGATCGTAGGGCACGGTGTCGGTGTGTCCGACGAGTGCAAGCTCGACGCTTGTGTTTTGCGAAAACTCAGCGCCCGCGAGGGCGATGAGATTGATCTTCTCGACGCCGTGTTCGTCTTGATACGCGAAGCGCTTGGTTTTGAGTTTGAGTGCTTCACAGCGCCGCTCGAGGTAATCGACGATCTCGGCGTTTGAACGAGAAGAAACGGAGTCGATCCGCACGAGCTCCGATAGCGTTTGTTGAGGGGTCATAATCGTTTCTGCAACTCCGCAAACTGCTGGACGATCCCGTCTTGCCGCGCGTGACGCCCGTCGGCAACGATCCTTTTCCCTCCTACTACTACATCTTTAATAGCCGTACGGGAAAGCGAGAAGACTACGTTAGCCAGGAGATTATCTGCTGTTGACCCCGCGACAGACGGATCGTCAAGGTCGACGGTAAAGAAGTCCGCGGGCGCGCCGGGTTCGAGTGTTCCGCCGTTGAAACCGATGCTCGTTGCGCCGCTTGTCGTTGCACAAGCAAACAATCTTCGCGCGAGGGCTGATTGTTGCGTGTCGTCGCCGGGCGCGAGAATGTTTCGCGCGGTTCGTTGCAGGCGCAAGTGATATTCGAGCTCACGGGCATCTTCGAGTAGATCGATCTGAGTCTGGCTGTCGGTGCCTAACGAAACCGGCACGCCCGCGTTGAAATACGCATCGACAGGCACGACACCATCGCCGAGATTTCGTTCGGTGGTCGGACACGCGCAAACGTTTGCTTGTGTGCGTGCGAACGCGTTGATTGCTTTCGGTGTTACGTGAATCGCGTGCACGGCAGTGAACCGCGCGCTCAATAGACCCTCAGTGTCCAGCAGCGCGACCGGGGAACGCCCGTACTCTTCAATACACGCTTCGACTTCAGCAGTCTGTTCGGCGACGTGCATGTGGACCACCAAACCGTGTTCGTTTGCGTAAGCAACGATCGACTTTAAATAATCGAGTGGGACGGCGCGCACGCTGTGGGGCGCGACGCCGATCCACGCCTCACCGGCTTTCAGTTCCGGCGTGACGAGCAGTTGTTCGAGACTATTCAAATAACTCTCTGGCGAATCTTCGATAAAGCGAACCTGCTGCGGATTTGGTTCTTTTTGAAAACCGGCACGTGCGTAAGCGACCCGGAGGAGTGCGATGCGAATCCCCACATCGCGCGCAGCGCGGATCACCTCGCGTTCCAGCAGATTAGGATTGCTATAGCGCGAACCGTCCGGCGCATGATGGATGTAGTGAAACTCGCCGACCGCCGTAATACCCGACAGCGCCATCTCGAGAAACGCCATCCGCGACGCGTCATAAATATCTTCCGGTGAGAGTCGATTGGCTGTCCTATACATCTGCTCGCGCCACGTCCAGAAGCTATCGCTTGTGTGTTCCGAACGGCGCTCCGTGCGCCCGCGGATCACGCGTTGAAACGCGTGCGAGTGCGTATTAATGAGGCCCGGTAACAACGCGCGCTTATTAAGGCGGATTGGCTCCTGAACTTCACTAGCAGGCACAAGCCGGACGATGTTTTCGTCACAGACAAGCGCAACGCCGGACTGAAAGCGTCCGTTGACATAAATCAGCTCAGGTAACCACGCTTGACTCATTCTTTAATCGCTAACACCTCGCGCGCCGCCGTACGATCCCCAGTGCAACTAATTCGTCTCGGCCCCGCAAGATAACTCAACTCAAATCCCAAGTCTTCATACAGTTCAACAATGCGCGGCGTCGCTTGATTCGAAATCACCACTGGTCCCGGATGCTTCGCCAACAACGTCGCAGCTCGTTTCTGATCGTCGAACGAAAACCCGCCGGGGCTGTAGGTCGTGAACTCCGTATCATAAGGCGGATCGGCGTAGATGAAATCCGTTTCTTCGATCGCCACCGTTTCTACGTCAACGCTGGTGAACTCCCATTGCTTGAAGACCTCGCCATACGCACCAAAATCTTTCGCGTAGTTGATCCTTGTATAGGTGCCAAACGGCACGTTAAATCCACCGCCTTTATTGAAACGGCAAAGGCCGTTGAAGCACGTGCGATTCAGATAGTAGAACAACTCAGCCGCTTCGCTGCTCTTTGCGCCGCCATTCTGAATCAATTTATTGAAACGCTCGCGATGTTTGTAGAAGAGTTTCTCGTCGTAACGCATCTCGATCCGGCGTTCCAGGCCGTTTTGCAAATGACGATAGAAATTGATGAGGTGCGGATTGACGTCGTTGAGCAACGCGCGTTCAGGTTGCAACCCGAGAACGACCGCGAGCCCGCCGCAAAACGGTTCGACATAGCGGCGATCGGAATGCTTCTCCCAGATCGGCTTCAGATGCGGCACGAGCCAGCGTTTGCCGCCGGCCCATTTCAACGGAGGCTTCAAATTCACAAACATGCCGCTCCTCGCGAACCGAGTTTTCGCCAGAGTGCGGCGCTGTAAACTTTCGAGAGACGCAGCGGACGGTAGGCGTAGTAAAGCGAGTGCAGGGAAGGTGGAAGATTGAGCGATTGCCAGTCAGTGAATGTCGGGACGAAGATCGCGCGCAGGGCAGAGACGAGCGCGTCGCGTTTGCGGTCCATGATTTTGAGGTTGTAAAGGTTCGTCTCGGTGGATTCCGCGTAGCGCGGTTCGTCGAAGATCGTTGCCATTATCTCGCCGGACATTTTTCTCATCGAACCGTCATCATCGGTTGCGGTCAACACTTCACCGGGAATATCGACATCTGAAACTCTTTCAGCCAGATGCAGTCCCAAGGCTAACATGCGCGTTGCGTGTGCCTTCGCGGCGCGTTCGATTACAGCCGGCCACGCGATCGATTCGGCGGCGCGTATCACTTCGCCAAGCGAACTGATCCATTCGAGTCCGCGCCAGAGATGCTTCGCGCCGTGCATCGACAGATACAGGATCAGGTCCTCGGTGGCGAGTGTCTTGATCTTCGCGCCGGCGATCTCCACAGACTGCAAGCGCGACATCACCTCGTCCGTTTCCAACTTGAATACAAAGCTTTTCGGCGCGAGCGCCCAATGCAGATCCACGATAGTGAACCACTCGTCGCGCATGAATTGTAGCTCGCAGTGATGATTCAGGTGTGAATCCAACGAGCGCGGCGTGAGCTTTGGACTCATCTCGTAACCGAGCGACTCGAGCAATTGCTTTGCGCGGGTGAAGTCTTGCAGGCCGATCAGCGCGTCGATATCACCGGCCGCGCGCAAGGCGATTTCGCCGTAAGCCATTTGTGAGAGTAAGGCGCCTTTGAAGATCGCGATCGGGACACCGTTTTCTTCAAAGACTTTGCAGAGGGTTAATTGCCTGCCGAGCAGGTGCAGCATGTTCTGCGAATTGGCGACTGTTTCGCGTTTCAATCGCGAAAGAAAATGGCCGGGGAGAAGATCGGCGGCGGCGGTGGCCAAGTGTTTCTGGAGTAGCGGTAGTAATCCGTGAGTTTGAGCTTTGCTGAAAAGATAATCGAAGTCGAGAGGCTGTCTTGCGAGACGGCGCAACTCCGCACGTTTATCCTCGCGAAGCTTGCGCCGCGCGATACAGAGAAGTAGTTCCTTTTCCATGTTCAAAGCGGCCACGGATTACACGGATTGCACGGACATCATTTGACGAGACCACGACTCGGCGTAAAGACCAGTGTGCGCCAGCAATAGTTGATGACTGCCTGATTCTACAATTCGACCTTGGTCCATCACGTGGATCACGTCCGCGTGCATGGCGGTCGTAAATCTATGCGTGATGATGATCGACGTTCGACCGATGGCTAGTTCGCGGAAACGTTCGAGCCAATCCGCTTCCGCCCACGGGTCGAGTGCGCTGGTTGGTTCGTCGAGAATGATAATTGGCGCGCGCCGCAAAAACGCACGCGCGAGTGCGATGCGCTGCCATTCGCCCACGCTCAGTTCTGTTCCACCAGCGAACCAACGACCAAGTAGTGTTTGCTCCTGCTGAGGCAGGCGCGCGACGATCTCTTCCGCCCCGGCGGCGCGAATCGCTTCCTCCACCTCAGCATCGGATGCTTGTAGTTCTGGATCGCCATACAAAACATTTTCACGCACGGTCGCGTTGTAATGAGTTGGTTGCTGAAACAGCACCGTAATCAGCCGTCGCAAATTCTCGACCGGCATGTCTCGCAAGTCGCGGCCATCGATTTCAATGCGGCCATTGTCAGGGTCATAGAAACGGCAAAGCAGCTTGAGCAACGTGCTCTTTCCCGCGCCATTCGGACCGACGATCGCCACAATCTTTCCCTGCGGAATCGTGATCGTGAAATCGTCGAGCGCTTTGCCGGTCGCGTCGGGATAACGGAACGATACGTCTTTAAAACTAATACCGCTTTCAACCTCACTAATGTTATGACTGCCGTCACTCACCAGCGGTTTGAGAGCGAGAAACTCAAACAGATTGCCGAGAAACAGACTGTTCGAATAGATCTGACCCGCGTTCTCCAACAGCGTTCGCACCAGCCCCTGACCCTGATTGAAGGCCACGTAAATGAGCGCCAACTCTCCCAACGTCACGAAGCCGTGCAACGCGCGCCACACCATCCAGCCAAGCGCTGCGCCCATCACGATCAGAGCGAGCAAGCTTGCCGCGAGTTCGGCGAGACCCTGTCTACGTGTTAAGTGCAGACGCTCGCCGCGCAGTCGTGTTCTCAAACCCTCGTGTAGCGAAAGAAAATATTTGCCAAGCCCGAACAGCCTGATCTCGGCGGCCGCTTCTCCAGCGGTCATGAGCCAGTCGTAATACCAAACGCGCCGATCGTCAGCAGTCGTGCGTTGCCGCCATTCATACTCCGCCACAGCGTAATGAACGACCACATAAAAAGCCGGCAGCGTACTGAGCAACAGCGCCAACGCGAGCCATGGTCCAAGTGGAATGAGAATCGCGCCCATCGCGATCAGCGTAATGCTGTTTTGCAGCAGCGCCCCCAGGTTGCCGAGCAGCGCGACAGGCCGGTAACGAGCCTCAACTCGCGCGCGATGCAGATGATCGTAGTAATCGGAAAGCTCGTAGAACGCGAGGTCGACAGTTACCGATTTTTTATGAATGAGCGAAGTGATGTGGTCCTGCAATAACTCCGCCTGCACTTCGCGCACCCAATTGATGGCGTTGCGAACGACTTCCATCAACAGCAGCACGCCGCCAAGCAACAACAGCAGCACGACGACTGGCCTCATCGCGACGGACGAACTGCCACTCTTCAGTGCTTCAACAACACTGTCGACCACCAGCTTCGTCAGGTAAACGATCGCCGCTGGCAAGACACCTTGAAGAATCAACAAGACGACCCACGCGATGGTCCAGGGGCGCGCAACTTCCCAAACAAGCGCGAGTGCGCGTGGCAGGTTTGGCAACTGCGCGAGCGCTTTGCGCAGTTTGGCGGAAAGAATTTGTAGACCGGAACTAGCCACTATACTTTTCAGCTATCTCGGTTACGAGATCGAGCGCGTCGTTTTCGTTGCGAAATCGCGACGAAAACTGCTGCAGCAGTTTGACTGCGATCTGTTCGTTGGAGTTCGTTCCGTCCATTTGTGAAAGTACGAAGCCTGCGATCGCGCCTACTTCGTTGACCGACGGAACGTAAGCACCGGCGCGTTTGCGCAGTTGCGCGAGAGATAAAGGAGTGCCAAACAGAGTCGACTGTTTGAAGCTGTGCGTGATTTTTTCCTGCGACACCAACGCGGTGTCCCAACGCCAAATGTAATCATCTCCAATCAGACGCGCCTCAACCCGGACGTCAATTCGATCCCCAGCCGCGACTTCGAGAGGTTGCTGAAACGGGAAAAATCCCTGGCCGTAAATCAACTCCGCGCTTCCGGGCGCATTCGAAAACTCAACACCGCTGAGTAACTCCGTATCGAACCAGATTGACAATCCATGAGCCGTTCCTTTTCGCGTGACCGGCAAAGATATGTTCTTGCAAACATTCACTTCTTCGGTTTGCTGGTAATCCAGCTCGTGCCAGAGCACCGGTTGGCCCAAAAGGTTTTCCGAAGCCACGCGGAGTTTCGTCCAGTAATTAACGACGAGATTGCGACCGGAATTCAACGCAACACCATGTCCATTCGCTTCCCATGGCTCAACGATCTCGGCATAGCGCGCCGCATTCTCACCCACAGCAGCCCAAAGCCGATCGTGTCGTGGTATCAACACTCCACCAGGCCGCAAAAGCCGTGCTCTCGCGTCGATGATCGACGTGATACTCTGCTGAAACCACGGCAACACTCCACGCAGATCGGAAACGATTACGTCCGCTTGCTCCGGAAGTGTGACCCTCGTCGAGAGGTCCTGAATAAACTCGATCCGATCGCTCAATCCATACTCCCGAGCAGCGTCGCGTCCGACCTGTATGGCATTGCTTGGCTCAATCGCAAACACACGGCGCGCTCCCAGACGGCACGCCAGTATCGCGAAGAATCCCGGTCCGCTACCCAGATCGACAACGACCGAATCCGGTTTGATCGCCTGTCGCAAAGCTGAGATATACGCGTCCATACGCGGCGCGTCTGCGATCATTTTGCCGTAGGCCGAGAGGTTATACATGCTCGAGAATCGTCTCGCACAACTCACCGATACGCGCGGGATCCGAATGCGACGTCACTCGCTTGACAGGCACTGCATCCAATACGCGATTCAGAAACTTAAACTCTCGTCCGCGCATCTCCCGGTCCATCAAATAAGCAGCGTAGGTGTTGGCGACGAGGGCGATCAGTTGTTCAGCCGGAGAGATTTCCTGCACGAACGGAGCCGCCGGATTGTCTACGCGTTCCGCTAAAAGATAGATCGCGGCGAGGGGAAGTGGAGACGTTTGAAACTCGTATTTGTCCTGCGTCAGATCGAGATAACACTTGTCCCAAGTTGGCGTGAGTTTCGGCAAGCTCACGCCATTGCCATACAGAGCTTCTACTGAAGAAGGCCACAACCTGATCGACGGATATCCGGGTTGGACCAAAAACTCCGTGCCGAGATCGCGAAGCGTCACCACGTCTTCAGCCAGAACGCAGTAACCACGTTCAGCAAACGCAGCCGCGGTCGTCGACTTGCCGGAACCAGCAGGACCCACGATCGCAATCGCACGATCATCGACAGCAATGGCGCACGCGTGCAGCGAGATGAATCCCCGCAGTAGCAACGCGAAACCCATAACCGGACCGAGGAGATACGTGGCTGTATCTTCCAGCGTCAGCGTGTCAGCAGGCCACGTCGCCCAGATCTGCTTTCCGCGATCGTCAATCAGAAACTGCGTGCCGTCGGCGTATTCGAGCTGATAATGACCGGCGAGTTTCCAAGCCGTTAAGGTCGGCTTTTCGCCCGGTGTGTGCTGGGGATGTGCGTACCACAGTTTTTTGGTGAGCGAGTGTTGCTGAAACCAAGCCGGCATGCAGCCGAACTTGATTTCAACATCCGGCGCTACCGATTGCTGGTTCGATAAGAGAAGACCGGGGACCCTTTCGTTCAGATGGACGCGGAGGCCATAGATAAGTGAGTAATATCCCACCGCCAAGTCTCAGCCGGTTTTGTCTTTTCCAGCGCCGCCGTCGTTCATTCCGTTGATTCCGCCGAGAGCCCTGGTGATCTCGCGAAGGTTGCCGTAATGCACAAGCTTCGGAGGCAGGTATTGTTTTCTGGAACGATCGGTTTGCTGGGTGTTGGTGGGCGTATGGTCAGATGCCATTCGTCTGCTCCATTGATTGGGAGTGAATCAGCCATTGGTTAAGGCTGAAAGGTCTCACATTGATCGACAACTGATTGCTGTCAACTTCTTCCGCAACCCTGGGAATAGATGTGCGATCGACGTAAGACAAAAG
>DATEHX010000334.1:0-4102 GCA_035279345.1 Pyrinomonadaceae bacterium
GCTCGGGGTGGGGTTTGGGTTGGCGGTGATTATTGGGAATACGATCGGGGCGGGAATTTTTCGTGCGCCCGGACAGATCGCCGAACAACTTCCGCACCCGTGGCTTTTCCTCGGTGTGTGGTTGTTGGGTGGACTTTATGCGTTGCTCGGTGCGATTTCGTTGGCGGAGCTAGGGACGCTGATTCCGCGTTCGGGTGGGCAGTATGTGTTCTCGCGCTATGCGCTTGGTGAGTACGCGGGTTTTATTGTGGGTTGGAGCGACTGGATTTCGTCGTGTGGTTCAACGGCCGCGGTATCACTCGTGATCGGCACGTTTGCCGGTGCACTGGTTCCCGCGCTAAGCGGAAAAGGACCGGCGGTTGCCGCAGCGGTCGCGATCCTTTTCGCGGTGTTGCAGTGGCACGGCATCGTTTGGGGGAGCACGATCCAGAACTTCACCAGTCTGCTGAAAGCGCTCGCGTTCTTTGTCTTGATTGCCGCGGCGTTCGTTCTCGGAGGCGGCGGTGGTGCACTTACCAGCTCTCAAACTTATTCAACTTCAACGGTGACGCTGGCCGCAGTGGTCACTTCGCTCCAGGCGGCGATTTACACATACGACGGCTGGAGCGGCGCGATCTATTTCTCCGAGGAAGTGCAGCATCCGGGACGCGACATTCCGCGCGCGCTGCTCGGTGGCGTGCTGACAATCGCGGCGATCTATCTGCTGGTTAACGTTGCGTTGCTTTACGTGTTGCCGATCTCGGGAATCGCAGGGCGGGAGTTTCCGGCCGGCGATGCAGCGAACGTGATCTTCGGTCAACACGGCGACACGATCTTTCGTTGCATCACGATCGTCTCGATGCTTAGCGCCATCAACGCGCTTCATCTAATGGCGACGCGCGTGATCTTCGCGATGAGCCGCGACGGTCTATTCACGAAACGAGCGGCCGTCGTAAACACAGGCGGCACGCCAACGGTGTCGCTCTTCTTGAGCGCGGCAGTTGCGGTGTTGTTCATTCTTTTCGGGCAGACGTTCGAGCGCGTCATCATCATTTGCGCGTTTTTCTTCGTTGCGAACTACATCCTCTCATTCATCTCGCTGTTTGTGCTGCGCTTTCGCGAACCAGACACGCCACGGCCGTACCGCGCGTGGGGTTATCCGCTGACGCCGGGATTGGCGCTCGTTGGATCGGTGCTGTTTTTAGCTGGTGCGGTTTATGCCGACAGGACTAACAGTCTTTACGCGTTGGCTTTGCTGGCGGCGAGTTATCCGGTGTTTCGACTGGTGAAGTTATTGAAGTAAGCGCACGCCGTCGTTGTCGACGTCGAGCGTTCTGATCGTGGATTCAATCTTGTGGGCTTTGAAACAACTCGCGAGACGCTTACCAATCTCGTCTTCATTCCTTTCCACTAAAGCCAAAATACTCGGACCGGCGCCGCTCAGTGCAATACCCAGCAACCCGTCCATCTTCGGCAACGCCAACGCTTCCGCCAATCCCGGAACCAACGATTCTCGTTGCGGCTGGTGCAACTGATCGCACATCGCTTCCCAAAACAAATCGTATTTTTCGTGAGCGAGAGCCGCGGTAAACAACGCGGTTCGCTGCAGGTTATGTACGGCAGTTGACCGGCTCACCGTGCGCGGCAAAGCCGCCCGCGCGACGTGTGTCGGCAGTTGTGAGTGTGGCGACACAACGACCACGCGCACTTGCGACGGCCAGTAGAACCTCGCCGCAATCACACTGCGATCGTTTCTGAGACAACTGATCACAAACCCGCCACACAGCGACGCTGAAACATTGTCGGGATGTCCCTCGAACTCAGCCGCGTAATTAAGGATCGATTGATCCTCGATTTCATGTTCTGTCAGCAGTGACGACAACTTTATACCCGCAACGATCGCCGCGGCACTGCTCCCGAGTCCACTCGCCAGCGGAATCTCATTGTGGACTTCAAGCTCGACGGGCGGCAGCGAAACGCCTTCGCGCCGCGCGGCAAACGTCATCGCACGATAGATCAGATTCGACGCGTTGCGTGGCAGCGCTTCGTTCTCTTTCGCGCCGGTAGTCGTGATGCGGCACGGCTCAGACGACTCCGGCGCGGCCTTCGCGCGTACGGTGAGATACAGCTTCAGCGCGAGACCAAAACAGTCGAAGCCCGGTCCGAGGTTGGAAGTTGATGCTGGGACACGG
Source organism: Pyrinomonadaceae bacterium (assembly GCA_035279345.1). Lineage (GTDB taxonomy): Bacteria > Acidobacteriota > Blastocatellia > Pyrinomonadales > Pyrinomonadaceae > PSRF01. Next base: position 2,172 of record DATEHX010000334.1, read on the forward strand.
ATTTCCATTATCAAAACAAGCTAAACCTTGAACTCAAAATAAATTCTTCAGTGCGTTTTCGATCGCACACGACCGCGAAGCCACTCTCATAATCGAATTTGAAAACGTACCACGAATTCTTTCGCCATCTTCCGTAGCCAGCGTCTGGTTGTGATACTTGATCACGTAATCAGTGTCTTTGAGCACGTGCCCGGTAAGCACTGCGACAACGCTCTCGTTCTTACCAATCACGCCATCGCCGGCGAGTTTGCGAATTCCCGCAACGGTCGTCGCCGACGCCGGTTCACAACCCACACCGTCGCGTCCAATCATCGCCTTCGCATCGGCGATCTCCTGTTCGCTGACAGTGATTACACGGCCACCAGTCTCACGAACCGCACGCCACGCTTTCTTCCACGAAACAGGCGCCCCGATCTTTATCGCCGTCGCCAACGTGTGCGGCTCCTTCTCCACACTAAACTCTCCATCACCATTACCAACAAACCGCGCAAACGGAGCCGCGCCCTCAGCCTGAATCACACTAATCCGTGGCTGTTTCCGTGTTAATCCGTGGCTAAATAACTCTCGAAATCCCTTGCCCAACGCCGAGCTATTCCCGAGGTTTCCACCGGGCACGACGAGATGATCCGGAACATCCCACTCAAGCTGTTCGGCGAGTTCAAACGCCACCGTCTTCTGCCCTTCAATGCGAAACGGATTGATCGAATTAACGAGATACAACGAGCTCTGTTCGGCCAACTCCTGAATCACGCGCATGCAAACGTCAAAGTTTCCCTCGATCTCCAGCACCCTCGCGCCGTAATCGAGCGCCTGCGCGAGCTTCGCGTCGCTGATCTGTCCTTCAGGCACGAGGATCGCACAAAGCATTCGCGCGCGCGCCGCATAAGCCGCGAGGCTCGCCGCGGTGTTGCCCGTGCTCGCACACGCCACCAGACGCATGCCCAGTTTCAAAGCCTGCGTCACCGCGACCGTCATTCCGGTGTCTTTGAACGACCCCGTAGGATTATTGCCCTGGTGTTTGAGTTGTAGCGCAGAAAGGCCACAGTAATCAGCGGAACGTGGCGCGTCGTAGAGCGGCGTGTTGCCCTCGCCGAGCGAAACAACAACATCATCAGATCCGAAAGGCAGAACCTCGCGAAACCGCCACACACCGCTGCGATCGCGCGCGTCACGAGACTTCAACCGCTCCGACCACATCGCGCGCAACTCCTCGGCACTTTGCCCGAGCGGCTCGCTCCGCTCAACGTCGAGCAGATCGCCACACCGCGAACACACGTACAGCCGTTCATCGATTCCAAACTCGCTTTCACAATTGATGCAGCGCTGCACAAACACGAAACCTAAGCATACAACGAATCAAAACTATTGACATTGCCTCCCACTTAACCTAAAGGTGAGTTAGTTCTGAGTTCAGCCTTTAGGCTGCCGCGCGAATCGCAAGCTAAAGCTTGAACTCAAAACGGAGTCGTTTCGATTAAGGAGAACCCGATGAAGATCCCCCGTATATTTCGTTTATTGATTTGCGCCGTAATTTTAGCCGCCGCTCACGCCGTCTTCGCTCAAGACGACACTGCCACGCGTGACAAAACACGCGAACGCCTCAACGCGCTGCTGCAACGCATCGGTCCCAACATCAACGTCAGCTTTACGCCGAGTTCGAAGTCGCAGTTTGTATTCACGGGCGTGATGAAAGACGGATTGAAGAACGCGGAGCAGTTTGAGATTGTGATCAGCGTGACGTCGAAAGATACGATCGGCTTCCGCATCTTTCCGCACTACAAAGGCGGGTACATCAATATCGACAAGGCGCGCAATCCCACTCAACTACTCCGCAAGATCGCGCAGCTCAACGATTCGACGTTTCTCTTTTGGGGAGCTGATGATTCGGGCGACGTCTTTACCGGTTACACCTTCACACTCGAGTCGGGGTT
>DATEHX010000335.1:0-4585 GCA_035279345.1 Pyrinomonadaceae bacterium
CTATGAGATCGGGAAAGTGATCGAAGGCAATCGCGAGGTGATCGTCTGAAGAGAATCGCGATCCTCATCTCCGGCCGCGGCTCAAACATGCTCGCGCTTCACGACGCGGTTCGCGCGGGAAAGATCCCGAACGCTGAAATCACCGTTGTAATTAGTGATAAGGGTGACGCACGTGGACTCGCTTTGGCGGCCGAGCGCGGGATTGAGACGCTTGCGATTGAGCGCAAAGGGCGCACGCGTGAGGCACATGAGGAGGAGATTATTGAGATCCTTCGCGAACGGCGCGTGGATTTGGTTTGTCTCGCCGGATACATGCGATTGTTATCGCAGTGCTTCATCGACGCGTTTCGCGGACGTATTCTCAATATCCATCCGAGCCTGTTGCCTTCGTTTCCCGGTCTGGACGCGCAACGGCAGGCACTCGAACACGGCGTGAAGTTCAGCGGATGTACGGTTCACTTTGTTGACGAAACGCTGGACGGTGGGCCGATCGTTGCACAGCGGACTGTGCCGGTTTTGGAAGGCGACACAGTAGAAAGTCTTTCGGTGCGAATTCTCGAACAGGAACACCAGCTCTACGCCGAAGCCGTCGCACTGGTACTCAGCAAACCATCCACAGATTACGCAGACTCTGTGTAATCTGTGGATTGCTTTTTCCGTCCCAGCGATTCAGCCCTTTGAAACGCAGCCCATACTGCTTTCGATAACACAGTTCGCAAACTGCCTTTCTCCATCTGATAAATCGCTTCCGCCGACGTTCCGCCGGGCGACGTGACCATGTTGCGCAGCTCCGCCGGATGCTTGTGCGACTCGCGCGCAAACAACACCGAACCGAGCAATGCTTGATGGACCAGTTCCTCGGCCACGTGCCGTGAGAACCCCATGTGCACGCCCGCATCGATCAGTGCTTCCATGACGAGAAAAATGTAGGTCGGACCAGTGGCGCTCAAGGCCGTCGCCATGTCGATCTGACGTTCGTTCTCGACGTGAACGGCTTTGCCAAGCGCTTCCAGCAGCGCGCGCGCTTGCGTTTCCTGCTTCTCACTAACTGCTGAACTCGCTGTCCACGCGGTAACACCTTCGCCGATCTGCGCGGGTGTGTTTGGCATCGTGCGCACCACGGCTGCGTGCAGGAGCTCGTCCGTGATCGTCTGCATTCGCGCGCCGGCGATGATCGAAACCACGAGCTGCTCCGGATGAATCGAACCCTTCAACTCTCCCAACACTTTCGCTAACCGCTGCGGCTTCACGGCGAGAATCACCATCGATCCGGTGTCCGTCGCATCTGGCGCCGCGGCGAGCACCGCTTCGCGGTTGTGCTCAAACATCTCGATGCCGTATTTGACGTGCAGTTCCTCGCGGCGCGCGAGTCGCGGATGACTCCCGACCACGTTGTCAGGACTGACGAGTTTCTTGCGGAGCAGTCCGGCGATCATCGCTTCGGCCATCACGCCGCTACCAATGAACGCGAGGCGGCAGTTTTCCAGCGCGCTCGACGGATCGCGAATCAGCTCCGTTGTCTCTGTAACCATAAATCTGAGGATAGCGCAGGGTCGAAGAAATCAGCTACTCTATCGAGCTAATGAGCGCGCTGGGAGCGTGCGAGGAGATGTGATGCAGGCTCAGGCCACGATGATGACGATTGACGAACAACTCTCATACCTTGCCAAAGGGACCACCGAAATCATTCGCGAAGCCGAACTGCGCGAGAAGCTGGAAAAGTCGGCGAAGACAGGCAAGCCGCTGCGTGTAAAACTCGGCGCCGATCCGACCGCGCCGGACATTCATCTCGGCCACACGGTCGTGATTCGCAAGCTCCGCGCGTTTCAGGAGTTGGGCCACACGGCAATCTTTCTCATCGGCGATTTCACGGGCTTGATCGGCGATCCTTCGGGCAAGAGCGCGACGCGTCCGCAACTCACGCGCGAAGAGATCAACGCCAACGCCGAGACTTACAAACAACAGATCTTCAAACTGCTCGACCCCGAAAAGACGGTCATCGATTTCAACTCGCGTTGGATGGACACGCTCGGCTCCGCGGGTTTTCTGCGGCTCGCGTCGCACGTCACGGTGAGACAGATTCTCGAACGCGACGACTTCAAGCAGCGACTCGACGAGAATCGTCCGCTCGCGCTGCACGAAGTGATGTATCCGCTCGTGATGGCTTACGACTCCGTTGCGTTGGAAGCAGACGTCGAACTCGGCGGCACGGATCAGAAGTTCAACTTGCTGATGGGGCGCAACCTGCAACGCGAGTATGGGCAGGAGTCGCAGATTGCCGCGATCATGCCCTTGCTTGAAGGTACTGACGGCGTGCAGAAGATGTCGAAGAGTTTGGGTAATTACATCGGCATCAACGAGCCGCCGCGGGAAATCTTCGGCAAGGTGATGTCGATCAGTGATGATTTGATGTGGCGCTACTACGAGCTCTGCACGGATCTTTCGCCGACACAGATCAATGCGTTGAAGAGCAGCGATCGCAATCCGCGTGACAGCAAGGTCGATCTCGCGAAGAAGATCGTTGCCGACTTCTACTCCGAAGCCGACGCACAAGCTGCTGAAGAGCAGTTTAATTTGATGTTTCGCAGTAAACAGGCGCCGGAGGATATTGAAGAACGAACCGTTTCATCTGGACCGTGGAAGTTGCCGCGGTTGTTGGTGGAACTCGAACTCGCTCCTTCGATGGCTGAAGCGCGGCGGCTGATCGAACAGGGTGGTGTTTACATCGACGGCGAGCGAGCGCCGCAAACTGATGTTGAGTTGAGCAAAGAGCGGAGTTTACTGCTGCAAGTCGGGAAGAGACGCTTTATGCGAGTCAAAGGAAACACGGATTAACACGGATGTCTGCGACGATCGCAACCGAAGAAGTTCTGATCATCGAAACGCCTGAGCGTGTGCCGTTGCACTTTGCGCTCGCGTCGATCGGGAATCGTTTTCTCGCCTGCGCGATAGACCACACGATTCAGGTGCTCGCGCTGGTGCTCAGCGTGATCGTCGGTGTGATCATCATGAACGTTTCCAATCTGGCAAACACGATCGAGAGCGCGCCGAAGTGGGTCATCGCCATCATGATCCTGACGATGTTTTTGATCTTCTCGAGTTACTTCGCCTTTTTTGAATGGATCTGGAGTGGACAAACGCCCGGGAAACGCTGGATGAGGCTGCGCGTGATTCGTGAGGACGGCCGGCCGATAACGTTTTGGGAAGCGTGTGTGCGCAATCTTCTACGCACGTTCGACATGATGCCCGCGCCGTTTTATTCGATTGGATTGATCAGCGTTTTTATTAACGGCCGCGATCAGCGCGTCGGCGATCTGGTTGCGGGTACGGTTGTCGTGCGCGAACGAGAAGCGGAAGCGCCGGAGTTTGCGCAGGTGTTTGCGAGTCCGGTGAGCGATCCCGCGTTGCGCCGTTCGTTCAAACCGGTAGAGTTCACGGCCAGTCTCAACAGTTTGACTGAAGCCGAGATTCAAGTGGTGGAAACGTTTTTGCGGCGCCGCTGGGATCTCGCCGATGTGCCGCGGCAATGGATGGCGTGGCGTGTCGCGCTGCCGATTCTTTATAAACTTCGTCCTGGTTACGACCTCAACACATTTACCTACGAAGGCTTTCTCGAAGAACTACTCCATCGCTATCTCCGCGAGCATCGCTTCAGCACAAACTAGTTAGGAAAACTTAACCACAGAGGCACAGAGAAGAATTTCTCACAGTCCCGTCTCCACCACCACGAGCAAATTAAAAAAGTAAGTCGTGTAGACCACAAACTTTTCATCAGCCGACCAACAGGGTTCCAGGAAGTCGTTTTTGTCGGTCACAGGAATGCGTACGGGACGGCCAACTCGAACAGCTTCGGGAAGCGACAGGATCTCGTGATAGCGCTGGCCATAGATCAGGTCGCCGGAGAAAGGCAGGATCGACTGGACCGCCGGACCCGCTGCCGAAACCACCGCGGCCCATTTGCCGCTTGGTGAGGTCAAATTATTACGTACGATAGCTCCGGCAGTTTGAACCTCACGTTCCCCGGCGAATAATTTGTGATCGCGATCGTTGCGATTAAGCACGGAACGAGGACTCACATATAGCTGGTCCACGCACTTGGAAATCTGCCCGGTTGCCTTCTGCCACGCAGCATCGGTTACGGCACTAACGCTGCGCGTCTGTGCGTCGTAGCGGTAAACAGTTTCGAGACCGTTACGCTTGAGAAGTAAGGCGCCTCCTGCTTCGGTGTCACGCCGAAGCATAAGTTGACCGTTGGATTCGTCGAGGGCTCTGAACTCCCAGGCGGGCACCTTTAACAGTGGAACGTCTCCGCGCGTCAGCGAAGTCTTCCACCACCACACGTAAACCCCCAGCGACAACAGGAAAACCGCGAAAAACGCTGCTACAGTTACGAGCGTGAACATCAAACGGCGCCGAGTTGCGAACATCTAATCTGTTTTGCTAGCCTTCAAGGTTTTGATCAGCGGGAGATTGTAAACTGAGGGACATAAGAAATGAGTAAGGAAGTTTTCATACTGGGCGGCAAGCGCACGCCAATGGGCGAATACGTCGGCGTGCTGAAAGACATTTCGGCGATCGATCTGGG
>DATEHX010000336.1:0-12057 GCA_035279345.1 Pyrinomonadaceae bacterium
AAACTGGAAAAAGAAGAAGAGCCGGTTTTTGCCGCTCCACGGATATGTGAATGGACCACCTTCGCCAAAACGCGGCAGATAGAGTGGACCGCCGATGTTGAAGCCGAAACGGTTTTGATCGAGACGCGGATTGGTTTCGCGTGTTAGACCGGAAAGCTTTTGCAGGGTGTCGAGCGCGTTCAGGTCCTTGTTGCGGAAGAACTCAAACGCCGAACCGTGAAAATCGTTACCGCCCGACTTGGTCACGGTGATGAATTGCCCGCCACTTGAACGCGCAAATTCAGCCGAAGCCTGATTGGTTAACAGATTAAATTCAGAAACCGATTCCGGCGAGATGTAGATCTGCGGACCCGAAACCGCCTTGTCGTTGTTGTCGATACCGTCAACAATGAAATCGTTGTCGCGCGGACGTTGACCGCCGACTGAACCGCCGGTCCCGACGCCGACACCGCCACCACTGACAACGTTCGGCGAAATCAGTGCCAGATTGTAGATGCCTCCGGTTTCTCCTGTTTGCGCCAGATCGACGACCTGTCGCGCGCTGAAGTCTTTGGCGAGATTGAGTGTTGTTGTGTCGACCAGCTCGGCACCACCGGCTGACACGGTAACTGACGCGGTGGCTTCACCGGGTTGCATGACCGTTGGTACATCGGTGACTTCATTTAACTTCACTCGTACGTCGTTCAACGTAAGCGTGCTGAAATTCGAGTCAGCCGGGGGCTGGACGGTGATGACATAAGTGCCGACTAGCAGATTGTTGAATTGATATTCGCCCGTGCTTCCGGTCTCCGCGGATTGCGATGTCTTCGTGTTCGGGTTCGTGAGCGTAACGGTCGCGCCGGGGATTACCGCGCCCGCCTGATCTCTGACGACGCCACGAACGGTGCCGGTAGTGACCTGCGCTTGAATGGAAGTTGCGCCAGCCAACACCAACAGAACCATCAGGGCTCTCATAAAGCGATGAAGCTCGAGTAGTCTCAATGGCATAAGAATTCCCTCACTTTCTTTTTCTTGTATGGTGCGCGCCGCTTGCTGGATTGGTCTTACGAATTTTTGCGGAAAGTAGAAAGTAGTTGCGCAGTTGTGATCTTAGTAAATCTGTGTAAGCTGTGGATTCGGAGGCGATTAAATGCTGAGAACGCTGTGGCGTTTTGGTCTCGCGGTAGTTACGGTCGCAGTGGCCCTGCTCATCACGAAGTCGCTCGTTCGATACACCGATATCACCCCGCTCTTTTACGCGGCGATCGTGATCAGCGCGTGGTTCGGCGGTAGAGGACCCGGTCTTTTGGCTGTCGCGCTGGCCACAGTGTCGATCGACTATTACTTTGTTGAGCCGCTTTACACACTCCGGCTCGGAGGAAAGTCGTTCAGCTTCCTGCTCGTGTTCGGGATTTTGGCGGTCGTCACCAGTTGGATGAGTAGTAAGCGGCGGCAGTCAGAGGAAGCGCTGCGCCATGCTCGCGACGATCTCGATGTAAGAGTGCAGGAGCGAACTGCCGAACTGCGACAGGCAAACGAAATTTTGCGTGAGCGCGCCGACTTGCTGGATCTGACTCACGATACAGTCATCGTGCGTGACAAGAACGACGTGATCACGTTTTGGAATCGAGGCGCCGAAGAGCGCTACGGTTGGAATCGTGAGGAAGCGATCGGGCAGGTTTCTCACGGGATCGTGCGCACGGGTTTTCCCGCGCCTTTAACGGAGATCAATGCGGAACTGACGCGCACTGGCCGGTGGGAAGGAGAACTGTTTCATACGCGCCGTGATGGAAAGGTCGTCACTGTTGCGAGCCGCTGGGCGCTTCAGCGTGACGAGCACGGGAATCCGGTGGCCGTGCTCGAAACCAATAACGACATCACCGAACGCAAGCGTGCCGAGGAAGCGCTGCAAAAAGTGCAAACGGAACTCGCGCACGCGACGCGCGTTATGACTCTCGGAGAACTCACCGCTTCCATCGCGCACGAAGTTAATCAACCACTCGCGGCGATCGTCACGAACGGCAATGCTTGTTTGCGATGGCTCGCAGGCGTGCAACCGAATTTCGTTGAGGCGCGGCAATCGGTGGAACGTATTATCAAGGACGGTTATCGCGCGAGTGAGGTCATTCAGCGTGTGCGAAATCTGGTAAAGAAGTCGCCGCCGCGAAATTACCCGGTCGATCTGAATGAGGTGATTCGCGAAGTACTGGCGCTGGCCCAAAGTCAGGCGAACCGGAACCACGTTTTTGTCAAACAAGAGCTCGCGAACGATTTGCCTCTCGTGCTTGGCGATCGAGTTCAGTTGCAACAGGTGATTCTGAATCTGGTGATCAACGGCATCGAGGCGATCGGGAAGAGCAGGGACGGCGAACGAGTATTGGCAGTTCGCTCGAGCAGAGATGAATCCGATAACCTGATCGTCGCCGTGCGCGACACGGGCGGCGGTATCGAACCGGAGAATGCAGAGCGTTTGTTTGATGCCTTCTTTACGACCAAGCAGGACGGGATGGGAATGGGCCTGGCGATAAGCCGCACGATTATTGAGTCGCATGGCGGGCGTCTTTGGGCCACGTCAAACTCGCCAAAAGGAGCGGTGTTTCAGTTTCAGTTACCACCGGCTTCTGCTTCTGCCCCTGCATCTGAAAGAGCGCCACACAATGAGTGATGCCAGCGAGGCCATCGTTTTCGTTATTGACGACGACGAATCGATACGTGAGGCGTTGAAGAGTCTCATCAGATCTGTCGGACTCAACGTTGAAACGTTTGCGTCGGCGCATGAGTTCTTGGAGAGCCGGCGTCCGGACGTTCCGGGTTGTTTGATACTCGACGTGCGCATGCCGGGATTGAGTGGTCTCGATCTGCAACGCGACCTGACGGAAGCAAACATTCACATTCCGATCATCTTCATCACGGGTCACGGCGACATTCCGATGTCCGTGCGCGCGATGAAAGCCGGAGCGGTTGAGTTTCTGACGAAACCGTTTCGCGATCAGGATCTGCTCGATGCGATTCAACAGGCACTCGAACGCGATCGGCTCGCGCGTTCCCAGCGCGCGGGCAACGCTGAGCTTTTGAATCATTACCACTCGCTAACGCCGCGAGAAACGGAAGTCTTCGGACTCGTCGTCAAAGGACTACTCAACAAGCAGATCGCCCTTCAATTAGGGACGAGCGAGATCACCATCAAACTCCATCGCCGCCAGGTCATGGAAAAAATGCACGCCGACTCCCTCGCCGACCTCGTGCGCATGGCCGAAAAACTCAGCGCTACCTAAGCCACAAAAAGGCACAAGAAGTCTTTTTGTGCTTCTTTGTGGCTCCTATACCAAGGTATAGGGTGCGAATACCTCCGTATAATAGTTTTTCCTCTCCCACAATCGTAATCTCCTCACGTAATGAACACTGCACCTGCACTGATCTCAATTGTTGACGACGACGAGTCGGTGCGCGACGCCCTCAAGAGTCTGCTCGACTCGATGGGCTTTCACGCCGAGGTGTTTGCTTCGGGCGAGGCGTTCCTGAATTCGCCGGACATTTCCCACACGGACTGTCTGATTGCCGACGTTCGCATGCCGGGAATGACCGGGCTCCAACTTCAAGATCGATTAAACGCCACCCATTCCTCCATTCCGATAATTTTCATTTCGGCCCATGACGATGGAGATGCCAGGGCCCGAGGCTTGCGGGCAGGAGCTGTTGACTTCCTGAAGAAACCGTTTAGCGAGGATGCTCTCGTCCGAGCAATCAGCGCCTGTCTTGATAAGGGTTAAACGACAAAGGGGACGTGTGATGCTACAAACTGTGACTGCTGCGAACTATCAATCATTGGCTGCGCGATCGGTGAAGCCACTCTCAGACTCGGTGAGTCTTAATCACTTTGAAAAGAGATCCGCCGGCGATCTTACGGTGCTTTATCCCGAGTCGGTGCTGAAATCCAGCGACGCCACGGGGTGGCAAAACGTGCGCGCATTACATTTTCGCCACAGTGCAAAAGAAGTGCTGATTCCAGCCTCGGACGACCACTGCATGGTGCTGAACCTCGGCGCTCCGTGTTTCGCTTATGTCCAACCCGGCAAACGTAGATTCGAAGGCGAGATACGCTCGGGCGAGGTAGCGATTATTCCGGCAGGCTCATCATGGACGTGCCGCTCTGAAGCAGAAGAGTTGCCGGCGATGTTGCTGCTGTACCTGCGTCCGTTGTTTGTACGTTCGGCAGTGCGCGAAGTGAATTTTGCTCACCACGAGATCGATCTGACTCCACAAATCGGGTTTCGCGACAAGCACATCTGTCACGTCGCGATGTCGCTCCTGCACGAGTTGAACGAAGCAAACGTCGTCGGGCGGCTTTACGCGGATTCACTCGCGACCGGACTCGCGATTCAACTCGTTCGCCGCTACAGCTCGTTGAAAGACGTCCACATCGGACACGGCGGAATGGCGCCGCACAAGTTACGCCGCGCGGTCGCGATGATCGATCATCATTTGTCTGACGAAGAGGAAGGACGTGTTGCGCTGCGCGTGGTCGCACAAGACGTTCACATGAGCTACTTCCATTTTTCACGCGCCTTCAAGCAGTCGATGGGAATGACTGCGACTAATTACATCGCGGAACGCCGGATTGAACGGGCGAAGAAGATGCTGGAAGAAACTGAATTGCCGATCTCGGAGATTGCCCTGCGTTCAGGATTCTCCAGTCAAAGCCATTTCACGACGGCGTTCCGCCGGCTGGCGGGTGCGACGCCTAAAGCTTTCCGGGCGGCGTTGTAAGCGCCGCAACAGTTTGGTCGTGCTGTTCCTGGGGCCCCAGGTACACGCCTGCACAGTGGCGAAAGCAGGTGCTGTGTTGAATCAGCTTGCGGTCCCAGGAAGAGCACGACCGACTACCTCGGTACTCAGTGGAACCCACAAAAAAACAGAAGCAGAAAATAAATCTCGGTTACCTACTGCGTCCCCACCGCACAATGCTGGTGCTGGCGTTCCTTGCAGTCGTCGGTGAAGCCGCGACGGATCTACTCGAACCGTGGCCGTTAAAAATCGTCTTCGATTACGTCTTCGGAGCGAAGCATTTGCCGGCGTGGATGTCGGGCTTGCTTTCCGCGACGTTCGGTCTGACTAAAGTCGACATACTTCACTTCGCGATTCTCGCGGTGATCGTCATTGCACTTGCGGGTGCGCTTAGTGCGTACGCGGAAAAGTATTTGACCACGTCAGTTGGTCAATGGGTGATGCACGATCTGCGGCGCGTTCTCTATCACCACATTCAACGCTTGTCTCTCGCTTATCACGACAACAAACCGGCCGGCGATCTCATCAGCACGGTTACCGCCGACATCGATTCGATTCAGGACTTCATCTCACAGGCATTGCTGGGCATCGTGGTTAACGTGCTGACGTTGATCGGCATGCTGCTCGTGATGTTTTATCTCAACTGGCGCTTCACGCTGATCGCGTTGTCAGTGACGCCGTTTTTGTTTGGAGTGGTTTACACATACACGCGCCGTATCAAGCAAGCGTCGCGCGCGTTGCGCAAGAAAGAGGGTGAAGTCGTTTCGGTCGTCGCGGAAGTGCTCAATTCGATACGTGTGGTCAAAGCGTTTGCGCGCGAGGATTACGAAGAAGCGCGTCTGGCGCAGCAGAGTTTGGAGAACGTCGAGATCGCGCTCAGGGCGCGCAGTCTCAAGGCAAAACTGGCGCCCGTGGTCCAGGTCATCGTGGCGGTGGGAACGTGTCTGGTGCTCTGGTACGGTGTCAATCTGGTGTTGACCGATCAGATGACGTCGGGTTCGTTGCTCGTGTTTCTGCTTTATCTCGGCAAGATGTACAAGCCGATGCGCGACTTGTCGAAGATGACTGACACGTTATCGAAAGCGGCAGTCGGTTATGAACGAATCCACGAAGTGATTGAGACCGAGGACCGGATACGCAACCTGCCGGGCGCGCAAAAAGCGCCGCAGTTCAGAGGTGAAATCGAATTCGAGCACGTTTATTTCGGTTACGACAAAGGTTATCGCACACTCGCGGACATCAATCTGCACGTCGAGCCAGGTCAACTCGCCGCACTGGTTGGTCCAACCGGTGCAGGGAAGACGACGATCGCAAGCTTGATTGGGCGCTTCTACGATCCTCAAAAAGGTGTTGTGAAGATAGATGGCCGGGACGTGCGTGAATACAAGATCAAGTCGTTGCGACGGCAGATCAGCTTCGTATTGCAGGACACGCTTCTGTTCAGAGCGCCGGTTTGGCAAAACATTGCTTACGGGCGGCCGGAAGCTTCACGCGAGGAGATTTTGCGTGCGGCGGAGTTGGCGAATGCGGATGAGTTCATCAGAAAGATGCCGCAGCAGTACGACACGATGGTCGGTGAAAAAGGTGCGACGCTTTCCGGCGGCCAACGCCAGCGCATTGCAATCGCGCGAGCGATCATTCGCAACGCGCCGATTCTCGTGCTTGATGAACCGACCTCCGGCCTCGACGCGGCATCGGAGGAGTTGGTGTTCGAAGCGTTGACGAGGTTGATGACCGGCAGAACCACGATCGTCATCGCACATCGTCTGGCCACCGTGCGCCGAGCGGACGTGATCTTCGTCATCGAAAACGGCACGATCGCCGAACGTGGCACACACGACGCGTTGCTCGCCGCGGGTGGTCTGTATTCAGAGCTTCACGAAATCCAATTTCGCTCCGAGTAAGGCCGAGTTTCAGGTTATTGCAATGCAACCAGAACGGGAATAAGTCCCTGTCCCGATTTGAAGGATCGTAGAGCTTTCCCAATCACGGCTCCGAAGGCTCTGAGTGGCTCACCCGCTCTCATCGCATGGCCTAATGTTGCTGAAGTGGTCAAGAGGTCTCCCACTGCGATGGATCCATACTGAGCATCCACCTTGCAGTAGACTTTACCCATGAGGGCCACCGGTAGTCTTTTGTCCGCTGAGTCCTTCTTGTCCAGGACAAGGGCGGGTCTACACTCGCCAGCCCCGGAAATCACACCCGCAACCCTTTTGTCGTACGGCATGAGTGCAGGTCGAAGTTTTCCTTCGTCGTCTATTACGACTACAGTTCCCGGCTCGACCTCCACTGAATCAGAGATATCAAAGTCTTCGGCGCAGTCGGCGTTGCGCAGGACAATGTCCCCATCCCTACCACTTATGCGAACGGTGGCTTGTTCTTTAAGGCTGTTATCCCCATTGTGAGGAAAGAGAAACAAATTGCCGCTTATACCATTACCTCCGAGCCAAATATCTCCTTCTTGAGCGTCCAAAAAAATCCGGTTCTCAAGACGCCCTGCCTCATTTCGGGCCTTGAGTAGGATGCTTCCCGTCCGTCCATTCATCGCGACGGTAGCATGTTCACTGTTCTCGACTTCAGCAGCATCCGAGCGGAAGAGCAGCAGATTGCCATTTGCGCCATGACCTCCGATCCATATATTTCCTGCGCGTGCATCCAGGTAAATCCGTCTCTTGTCGTCCACCCCTTCCCGGAGCGAAAGACTACCATTCGTACCGTGGCCACCCGCACTGATCGCACCGATCGCTCCATTCAACGAAATCGGGGGTGGGTAAGGGACCTGAACCGAAGACCCAGCGCTTCCAGCATGCAGAGAAATCCTGATCTCATCCGAGTCATTTTTGATTTTTATGTCTCCGCCTCGGCCATTTCCTCCAACCTGAATGTCGGCTGTCTCAGCATCTAGGTGGATCCGTTTCTTGCTACCCTGGTCGATGACTACAATCTGCCCTGACTTGGAAGGGCCACCGACTTTGATAGTGGCATCTTCTCCAGATGCGTGATGGTTGGTGGAACAAAGAGTTCCGGTTGTGCAAACGGATGCTCTGAACCACCTGCGTCGAGGAGAATTTTGGTTGAATTGTTGTGATCTTTAATCGCGATGTCGCCGCCGCGGCCCTCTCCTCCAACCTGGACGTCGGCTGTATTGGCGTCTAGCTGAATTCTAAGTTTTGAATTGGTCTGGGTGTCTCTTCCCTCGAGTTTTCCCTGAAATTCCATCTGACTTGCCTCCTTTCAGATTTAGACACTCTTGTTGGAGATAACTAGCCCCTGTTCTTTTTGACTCTTATGACGAGGCTTGAGCCTCAGATCCCACGGGAAAATCTCAGTGCGCGAGCTGTTTCTGTGTCGGAAGCTGTGAGCTGTTCCAACCGCCTCCGAGTGCTTTGATCAATTGCACGGTTGCTGTCATTTGCTGCGCCTGAAGATTTACCGCGGTACGTTGATTGTTGAGGAGCGTGGTCTGGGCTGTGATCACGTTCAGATAACTATCGATTCCTGATTTGTAACGTTCCGTCGCGAGAGATAATGCTCGTTGAGCCGAGGCGACGGCGGCATTCTGCTGGTCCAGTTCGGTGGACAGGATTCGCAGTGCGGCGAGATTATCTTCCACTTCCTGAAAAGCAGTCAAGACAGTTTGGCGATAACTGGCCACCGTGGCGTCGTATTGTGCGTAGCTGACGTCCGTGGCCGCGCGGCGCCGGCCTTTGTCAAAAAGCGTTTGTGTCAACGTTGGTCCAAGTGAAAAGAAACGTGCTGGCCACGTGAACCAGCTCGCGATCGATGTACTCTCAAATCCTCCGGTTGCGCCGAGTGTGAGCGAAGGATAAAACGCGGCTTTCGCTACTCCGATATCCGCGTTTGCTTCAGCGACGCGCCGTTCCGCGGCCGCGATATCCGGACGCCGTTCGAGCAATTGCGAGGGCAGGCCGATCGGAACCGCAGGCGGTTGTGCGTCCAAAGGCGCGATGGGAATCGAGAACGCCGCCGGCGGTTGTCCGATCAGGATCGCGATGGCGTGTTCGAGTTGGGCGCGTTGAATGCCGAGATCGGTTGCTTGTGCCTGTGTCGTTGCGAGCTGCGTTTCTGCCTGCGCAACGTCTTCGTCCGAAGCGATGCCCGTTTGAAAACGAACGCGCGTCAGATCGAGTTGCTGTTGAAATGCCACGATCGTGGTATCGAGCAAACGTCTTTCCGCGTCAACAGAACGAAGCGTGTAGTAATCAAAAGCGAGTTCAGACTCAACACTCAAACGAACGTTTTGCAAGTCTGCCGCAGTGGCTTGCGCTTCAGACGCGTTAGCGATGACGTTGTTGCGGATGCGGTGCCAAAAATCCGGTTCCCACGTTGCATCAACCGGAAACGTGTAGTTGACGCTTTGACGGCCCGGTGAAACGTTGGAATGAGTTGCGGCTCCTGATTGTCTTGAAAGAGTGATCGACGGACTGGTCGTCACGGTCGGAAACAGATCGGATCGAGCTTCCCTGACCAACGCGCGCGCGGTGCGGAAGTTTGCATCCGCAAGCGCGATGTTCTGGTTGGCCTGGTTCACCTGTTCTTCGAGGTTGTTTAATTGTGTGTCGTTGAAAACTTCCCACCAGTTTCCCCGAATCACCGCATCGTTGGGCCGCGCGAACTTCCAATCCTTTGTCTCCTTGAAATACTCGGGCGGAAGCTCTTTGAAAGCCGGCGTCGTCGCCGTGGAAGGCTTCACATACTTCGGCGCTTTGTCGCAGCCTTTGAACAACAACAGACCAAGCAATGAAACCCCGATAATCTTGAACTGACTAGGCATTACTCCACCTCATTCGCAATGACGCGACGTAAATCCGCAACCGATCGAGATAGAGATAGACCACCGGTGTCGTAAACAGCGTCAGCATCTGGCTCACGAGCAGTCCGCCGATAATCGAAACACCCAACGGCCGCCGCAGTTCCGAACCCGTTCCCGTTCCCAACGCCAAAGGCAGCGCACCGAACAGCGCCGCGAGCGTAGTCATCATGATCGGGCGAAAGCGCAACATGCACGCCTGGAAGATCGCATCGCGCGAACTCTTGCCTTCGCCGCGTTCCGCCGCGAGTGCGAAGTCGATCATCATGATCGCGTTCTTCTTGACGATGCCGATCAGCAGGATGATGCCGATCAAGGCGATCAGGCTGAGGTCCATGCGCACGACCAACAGCGCCAGCACCGCACCGACGCCGGCCGACGGCAACGTCGAAAGGATCGTTACGGGGTGCACGTAACTTTCATAAAGGATTCCGAGCACGATGTAGACCGCGAGCAACGCGGCCGCGATCAGCACGGGCTCGTTTGCCAACGATGATTGAAACGCCTGCGCCGTGCCTTGAAAACTGCCGTGAATCGTCGCCGGCATGCCGATGGTTTCCTCGGTCTGATTTATCGCTTTAACCGCATCACTCAACGCAACACCGGGCGCGAGATTGAACGAGAAAGTAACAGCGGGAAACTGGCCCTGGTGATTGACCGACAAAGGCGCGGTTGCGGGTTTATACTGCGCGACCGCACTCAACGGCACCACGCCACCATTCGCCGATCGAAGATATATCTGTTTGAGCCCTTCGGGACTCTGCCAGAATTGCGGTTCGACTTCCATCACGACGTGATACTGATTCAACGTTGTGAACATCGTCGAGACTTGCCGTTGTCCAAACGCATCGTAAAGCGTTCCATCGATCTCCTCGGGCGTGATTCCGAGTCGCATCGCGGTGGCGCGATCGTAGTCGAGTGCAGCTTGCAGACCGCTGTTCTGCTGATCGCTGTTAACATCTGTGACGGCCGGGACTTTGCGTAGCTGATCGAGCAGGATCGGTCCCCACTTAACCAGGTCGTCGAGGTTTTCACTCTGAATCGTGTACTGGTATTGCGCGTTTCCACCTCGGCCACCGACGCGCAGGTCCTGCGTCGCTTGCAGGAACAGCGAAGCGCCCTCGACGGTCGCGAGTTGGCGACGCAAGCGGCGAATGATCTCATCGGCGCTGACCTTTCGTTCTTCGAGCGGTTTCAACGCGATGAACATTCGGCCCGTGTTCGTGGTCGTGCCGCCGCCGCTTCCGGTGAACGCAACCACGTTTGCCACCGCGGGATCGGCTTTTATGATGTCGACGAAGCGCGCCATCCGTTCTCTCATCGCGACGAACGACGAGTCCTGCGCGCCCTGAATACCTCCGGCCAAACGGCCCGTGTCCTGTTGCGGGAAAAATCCTTTCGGTATAACCACGATCAGATAGGCGTTCAGCGCGATCGTGATCAGAAGCAGCAACAACATCGGCAACGGATGCCGTAGCACCCACGTCAGGCTTCGTTCGTACAAGCTTAGTATCCAGGCGAAAAAACGCTCGCTGAACAGGTAAAGGCGTCCGTGATCGTCCGCTGCTTTTGCTTTCAACAGCCGCGAACAGATCATCGGCGTAGTCGTCAACGAAACTACCAGCGATACAAGGATCGCGACTGACAGCGTGACCGCGAACTCACGGAACAAACGTCCAACAATTCCGCCCATCAACAACAACGGCGTAAAGACTGCCACCAGCGAAATACTGATCGAGAGCACAGTGAAACCGATCTCTTTCGCGCCGAGCAGCGCGGCTTCCATCGGCCGCATGCCCTGTTCGAGATGGCGCATCACGTTTTCGATCACGACGATCGCATCGTCGACGACAAAGCCCGTCGAGATCGTCAGGGCCATCAGCGAGAGGTTGTCGAGGCTGTAGCGACAGAGATACATCACACCGAAAGTGCCGATGAGCGAAACGGGAACGACAATCGCCGGAATGACCGTGGCGCGCGGATTTCTCAGAAACACAAAGACCACCATGATGACGAGGCCGATCGAAATGATCAGCGTGCGTTCAACGTCTCTAACGGATGCGCGAATGGTGGTTGTCTGGTCCGTGACAACGGTGAGATCGATCGCGGAGGGAATCGAGGCTTTCAATTGCGGCAGCGCGGCGCGAACGCCGTCGACTGTGTCGATGATGTTTGCTCCCGGTTGTCGAAATACGATTACGAGCGCGCAAGGCTTTCCGTTTGCGAGACCCGCGGAGCGAAGGTTCTCGACTGAGTCCTGTACGTTTGCGATGTCGGACAACCTGATCGCCGCGCCGTTGGTGTAGCCGACAATCAGAGGCCGATATTGCGCGGCTTTTAACAATTGATCATTAGTCGCGATATCGGAAGTCGTGGTGTTGTTCGAGAGTTGTCCCGTCGCGATGTGGGCGTTTTGCTGGCTCAGCATGTTGCGAACGTCTTCGAGAACGAGCCCGGTCGCA
>DATEHX010000337.1:0-6737 GCA_035279345.1 Pyrinomonadaceae bacterium
GTGATCGGGGTGGCTACGGGAGTGCCGCGCCGACACATCGCGCGGCGGGGTGGTTCACAGTTCGGGCCACCCCCTAGATTTCTTCGTGAATCTCGACAACGCAGTCTTTCAAATCCCACCAACGAAGTGTTTCGCAATCCCACCGACGCAGTCGGTGGTAAATTTCATACCCAACCTACTGACCACCACTCAGGACGACAATCCCACCGACGCAGTCGGTGGTAAATTTCATACCCAACCTACTAGACCACCACTCAGGACGACAATCCCACCGACGCAGTCGGTGGATGGTTCATAAAGCAATAGTCGATGTGAACGATCCACCAACTGCGTTGGTGAGATTGTTGGCTCCCTGGGAGAAGCGTGTAGGTCAGATATGAAGTACCACCAACTGCGTTGGTGGGATTGCCGCCCTAAGTCGTGGTCTAGTAGGTTGGGTATGAAACCTACCACCAACTGCGTTGGTGGGATTTGCAAAAACACATTGCGTACAAGTTCGTTGTGTTATTTTCTCGCCATGACTCGAATCAATTGGGGCCTTTTGTGCCTCTTCGTGGCCCTCTTTCAGTTAACAACATTCGCCGCTCCCAAATTAATTCCACATCACATCACACTCGCCGGCGGCAAGTCATTCGACCTGAATCTTCCTGAAGGCTTTGAGATCGCGGTTGCGGTTCAAGGTCTTAAGCGCGTGCGGTTCATGGCGCGTAGTCCTGACAATCGTATCTTCGTCACAGACATGTTCAACCTCACCGACAATCGCCGTGGCGTGGTCTACATTCTCGACCAGTTCGATCCCCCGACGCGGCAGTTCAAGAAGATCACGAAGTACCTGAGTAACCTGCGTAATCCAAACAGCGTCGCTTTCTACACCGATCGCAGCGGTACCAACTGGTTCTATCTCGCGTTGACAGATCGTCTAGTTCGTTATCGTTACGAACCCGGCAAAGACGCGCCCGCGGGCGAACCGCAGGTCCTTGCGACGTTTCCCGATTACGGGTTGGGATACAAATATGGCGGCTGGCATCTGACGCGTACGGTCGTGATCGGCGGTAACGGAAAGCTCTACGTCGCAGTGGGCAGCAGTTGTAATGCGTGTATTGAGAAGGAAGAAGTGCGCGCGAGTATTTTGGAGATGGATCCCGACGGCAAGAACCAGCGCTACTTCGCGCGCGGCTTGCGCAACGCTGTCGGTTTGAAATGGGTCAACAATCGCTTGTACGCGACGAATATGGGTTCGGATCACCTCGGCGACAATCGTCCCGCTGACACGTTCTATTCGCTGAACGGCGTCGCGCACTACGGCTGGCCTTACTGTTACCAGGCCGGGGCGAAAGTTTATTTCGATCCGAAGTTCAATCCGGGCGGGACAAAGTTTGATTGTGGCAAGGTTCCATCGGCACTCGTGCCCTTCGGAGCCCACAGCTCGCCGCTCGGTTTGGAGTATTTCGACGATTCATTCCTCGTCGCTTTGCACGGTTCGACGAAGAAGAGTTTGAATCGCGGTTATCGCGTGGTGCGCATTAGCGAAGCCAAGCCCGGCGTCGCGGAAGACTTTATCACCGGGTTTTTCGACGGCGTACGAATCAACGGCCGCCCTGCCGACATTTTTGCTTTCGATCAAGACAGCTTTCTTTTAACCGACGACTACAGCGGTGTGATCTATTACGTCTCCCGCAAAGGCGCAAAGACGCAAAGAAAAGACTGAGAGAAGAAACCTTTGCGCCTTTGCGGGAAACTTCTAGTACAATACGCGCGCCGCGTTGCCACACCGTTTCGAAAGGAATTCCAACATGCGCCTTCGTGTCTCTGTTCTTCTGATCATCGTCGTCTCTTTCGCCGCGCCCGCACTGGCCCAAAAGCGCAACATCACCGAAAAAGACCTTTTTAATTTTGTCTGGATTGGCGATCCGCAAGTGTCGCCGGATGGTTCGCGCGTCGCTTTCGTGCGCGTCACTGTCAACGACAAGAAGGACGGTTACAACACCTCGGTCTGGACGGTTGGAACTGCAAACGGTGAAACGCGCCAGTTGACGAACGGCCCACGCGACACAACGCCGCGCTGGTCGCCCGACGGTAAGTATCTCGTCTTCGTGCGCGCGCCCGACGTGCAGGGTCGAACAGAGCCAGGACAACTTTTCATGTTGGCGATGGCCGGCGGCGAACCGTTTCAGTTTACGACGCTGCCACGCGGCGCAGGCGGTCCGCAGTGGTCACCCGACGGAAAATACATCGCGTTCAACAACAGCGCGACACCGGAAGAGATCGCGAAAGCAGCAGCAAAACCGAGTCCGAATCCGAGTCAACCAACTCCGAGCCCGACACCCGCTGAGCGCGAGAGCGACGTGCGCGTGATCAATCGTGCGGTCTATCGCGCGAACGGCACCGGGTACCTCGACTTCAAACATCCGAACCACATCTGGATCGTCACAGCCCCAAAAACCGGCGATGAAAAAGTCACCCCAAAACAGTTGACCAGCGGGCGCTACGATGAAGGCGGCGCGTTCTGGGCTAAGGACAGTTCGCGTCTTTACTTTGTTTCCGATCAAACGGACGAGCCTTACTACGAACTTCCGAGCACCGACATTTTTTCAGTTTCGATCAATGGCGGCGAGCCATCGAAATTCACCACGATCGACATGGGCGCCGGCGCGTTTACTCTCAGCCCTGACGGAAAACAACTCGCGTTCATCGGCTCCGTTCGCGAACCCGTTCGTTCCTATTCGCAACCCGATCTTTGGGTGATGGACATGACTGCTGGCGCGAAGCCGCGCAATCTCACCGCGAGTTTCGACTTCGACATCGGTGGCGGACTGACGGGCGACAACACCGCGCCGCGCGCAGGCGGCGGCAATCCGCCCGTGTGGTCGTCTGACGCACGCAGCATCAACATCATCTATGTGAAAGAAGGTAAAGCGAACGTCGGTTCGTTTGACGCTTCAAGCGGAAAGCTTTCGGATGTTACGACCGGCAACCAGGCGATCGTTAACTTCCGCACCGTTGGATCCGATGCATCGAAATTCGTGTTGTTGATCTCCACACCGACGCGCATCGGCGATCTCTACTGGCTCGACAAAGCAAACGCCCAACCGCGGCAACTGACCCATCTCAACGACGAACTCTTCTCCAAACTAAACCTGACAGAACCCGAGGAGATCTGGCACACGAGCTTCGATGGCCGCAAGATTCAAGTCTGGGTGCAAAAGCCGCCCGACTTCGATCCGAACAAGAAGTATCCGTTGATTCTCAACATTCACGGTGGACCACACGCGGCTTATGGATTCGTTTTCGACCATGAATTTCAATGGATGGCCGGACACGGTTACGTCGTGCTCTATCCGAATCCGCGCGGCAGCACGAGCTACGGGCAGGAGTTTGGCAACATCATCCAGCACAACTATCCCGGTGACGATTACAAAGACCTGATGGCCGGTGTTGATGAACTGATCAAGCGGGGTTACATCGACGAGAAGAAGATGGGCGTCACAGGCGGCAGTGGCGGCGGCTTGTTGACCAACTGGACTGTGGGACAAACGACGCGTTTCGCGGCGGCGGTATCGCAACGCGACATCGCGAGTTGGACCGACTGGTGGTACACCGCCGACTTCACGCTGTTTCAACCGTCGTGGTTCAAGGCGCCGCCGTTTGAAGATCCGCAGGATTACGTGCGGCGTTCGCCGATCACTTACGTCAACAAGATCCAGACGCCCTTGATGTTGATACTCGGTGAAGTGGACTGGCGCACGCCGACTGGTCCAGGTGGCGAAGCGATGTTTCGCGCGTTGAAGTATCGCAAGATTCCGACGGTGATGGTGCGCTTTCCGAACGAGTCGCACGAGCTCTCGCGTTCGGGCCAACCGTGGCATCGCATCGAGCGTCTGCAACACATCGTGGGCTGGTTTGATAAATGGATCATGGGCGTCGCGAAACCCGAGTACGAGATCGGCGAAGTGACGCGTTCGACAACGACCCAACAATGAGAACACTCGGACTCATCGGCGGCACCGGCCCCGAATCCACGATCGAGTATTACCGTTTGCTGATTGCGAAGTATCGCGAAAAGGCAGACGGTAATGCTCCGCAGTTGATCATCAACAGCATCAACCTCAAGCAAATGATCGAGTGGATGAATGCCGGCGAGTTGTCGAAGGTCGCGGATTATCTTTCCGGCGCGATCGAACAACTGCGCCGCGCCGGCGCGGATATTGCCGCGTTGACTGCGAATACGCCGCACATTATTTTCGACGAGCTGCGCCAACGATCAGCGATCCCGCTGGTCAGCATCGTCGAAGCAACCCGCGACCACGCGCAGGCAATGGGTTTGAAGTCAGCCGCGCTCTTTGGCACGCGCTTCACCATGCAGGCGCCTTTCTATCCCGCGGCCTTCGCGCGTTCGGACGTCAAACTCATCCTGCCCAACGCCGACGAGCAAAACTACATCCACGAGATTTATTTCGGTGAACTTCTCAAGGACGTTTTTCTACCCGAAACACGCGCCAAACTCCTCGCCATCGGCGACGCAATGAAAGCTCGCGACGGTGTCGAATCAATCATCCTCGCCGGTACTGAACTGCCGCTCCTCATTCGCGATGAAGAACACAACGGCATGCCACTGCTAGACACCACTCGCATCCACGTCGATTGCTTGATCACTGAAATCCTGCTCTAACGTCTCCGGTCCACTTGATGGTCCACCCAGTAAGTCCTTCTCATTCACACCGGGCTTCAGCCCGGTGGAAAGGCGCACTCACATTATCGAGAAACCGTTTTTAACGGTTTCCATCGAGCAACGGAGAGAAACCGTTGAAACGGTTTCTGCCGTAGTGTCTGGTTCCAGCACCGGGCTGAAGCCCGGTGTGAATGAGACGACTTGCAGAAAAGCTCCCGGGAACACTGACCTGCGTTGTGGTGTCCAAGATAGTGCGCAAGTTTTTGGAACCCTTGCGTTCTTCGAACATGAAAACGATTGTGCTAACACTCTTCGCCGCCGCCGTCGTTGTTTGCTTTTCGACTCTCACGTCCGTCACCACAGGGACCATTCCTCCAGTAACACCTCCTGCGGCCGCAAAAAAAATGCAGGCGTTTAAGTCGGAACAGGAACTCAAACGTTACTTCAAACGATTAGCCGCCAAGTCGAGGCCCATGAATGTTACCCAGCCTGCCGAGGTAGCTGGTGTCGCGTCCAGTCCCGTGGCAAAGTCAGCCGACAGCGCGCCTTTGGCACGTGCCCGCAGCGAGGAGTCGGAGTCAATCACTAACACGCAGCACGTCGGGGTCGACGAGGGCGATATCGTCAAGCTACATGGCGATCACCTCGTGATCCTTCGCCGCGGAAGGCTCTTCACCGTCGCAATCAACGAAAGTGTGTTGAAACCCGTTTCCGCAATCGATGCTTTTGGCCCGGACATCGATCCGAACGAAACCTGGTACGACGAGATGCTTGTCTCCCACGACACGATCGCGATCATCGGCTACAGCTACCAGCGTGAAGGCACCGAAGTTGGTCTATTCAATATCGACGCGCAGGGCAAGCTGAGTTATCGCGCCACTTACCATCTGCGTTCTAACGACTACTATTCTTCACGCAACTACGCGAGCCGCCTGATCGGCGAAAAGCTGATCTTTTACGCGCCTCTGTACATGTATCCCGGCGAAGACGAATACGTTGATTCATTACCGGCAGTACGCAAGTGGCACAAAGGCGCTACCGAAAAAGAGTTCCAACGCATTGTCCCCGCGCAACGCATTTACCGGCCGGAATATTCCTTCGATACTGAAGACGGCCTGGCATTGCACACAGTCACAGTCTGCAATCTTGCCAACGGCGGTTTCAACTGCCAGGCCACCTCAGCTATTGGACCAGAGGGAAACGTGTTCTACGTTTCGCCAGACTCGGTTTACGTTTGGGCCACCTCGTGGATCTATGGCGATGAAGACAAATCAAAGTCGATCTTGTTTCGCATGCCGCTCGATGGTTCCGGGCCAAGCGCCTTGCGAGTCTCCGGCAGTCCGGTCGATCAGTTCTCATTTTTGCAAAGCGACGATTACTATCTGAACGTGCTCGTTCGTTCTGAAGGAAAGGGCGACGGCATGTGGGCCGCGGAAGCGGCAGACGGCGACGTTGCATTGCTGCGCGTTCCGCTGAACACTTTTTCCGATGGCAGTCTGTGGGCGCCGCGATCGAGCTACCGTCGCTTGCCAAAGCCTGAAGGCGACACGTTTCAAAACCGCTTTATCGGGAACTACTTGCTTTACGGCACGGGCAGCGGCTGGTTTGATAGTGGGAACAAAGCATCCGCCGATCTTTACCTTGTCGAGTGGGCCAAGCGTGGCTCTCACCGTTTACAACTGCCGCACGGCGTGGACCGGATCGAGCAACTGGGTGATGACGCTGTCGTCGTTGGCACTGATGGAAAGGATTTGCACTTCAGCGCGATCCGTTTGGGTGGACGTCCCGAGATTGTCTCGCGTTACACCCGGCGCGAAGCGTCGCAAGGCGAATTGCGCAGTCACGGTTTCTTTTACAAACCGGACAGTGAGACCAGCGGCCTGCTTGGTTTACCGATCGGCCTTCCCGGCCGTCCCGGTTACGAGCACTTGTTTGAATCGTCCGCGGCCATTCTCTTTTTGCGCAACGAGGGACTTCAATTTCAGGAGATTGGCGAACTCGCGGCGCAAGCCGACAAGGCGGTTGACGATCGCTGCCGTGCATCGTGTGTTGACTGGTACGGCAACGC
>DATEHX010000338.1:0-11914 GCA_035279345.1 Pyrinomonadaceae bacterium
GATTACGTGATGCAAACTGACGTCGAAGTCGAGGTGCCGGATAGTAATGGCCACAATGGTAAGCACTAAGCCATTTAGAAAAACGAGCCCGGGTGGTGGTCCAAAGATTCCTGGACCAAATGGTAACGGTTCGAAACATCGGGGCGACTTTCGCGATCCCGAATCAAGGGCGAATCGCTATCGCATCGGCATGTGGGTCGGACTCGCGTCCGTCGCGATGATGTTTACGTCGCTGAGCAGCGCGTACATCGTGCGGTCAGCTTCCGCAAACGACTTTGTATCGTTGCCGATGCCAAAAATCCTGCTGGCCAGCACGGCGCTGATTATCGGCAGCAGTGTGACGATCGAGATCGCCCGGCGGAAACTGAAGGCCGCGTTGAATGGACCATACGCGAAGTGGTTGTTCGCTACGGTATTACTCGGCATCGGCTTTGTCGTGGCGCAGGTCTTAGCGTGGCGGCAGCTCGCGAAGCAGGGAATTTACGTCGCGACGAATCCGCACAGCTCGTTCTTTTATCTGCTTACCGGTGCGCACGCGGTCCACTTGTTGGGCGGACTCATGGGGTTGACGTTTCTATGGCTGGGTTCGCGCCGGCAACTGACCGAAGAGTTTCGAATCGCCAAACGCAAGGCGGCAACTGATGCAGTTACGATCTACTGGCATTTCATGGACGGACTTTGGATCTACCTATTTCTACTCCTATTCCTTTGGAGGTGACAGGTGAGCACTGAAGCACAGGCGGGCCATTTTCCCGCAGTGGATTGGGAGGGCGGCGCCTTCCCTTATCGTGTGGGCCATCGCAAGTTGGGAATGTGGCTGTTCATCGTTTCCGACTCGTTGACGTTTTCCGCGCTGCTCATTGGCTATAGCTATCTACGCGCGTCAAACGTCTGGCCGACGCCGTTTCCGTTCTATCCGAGCATCGTCTTCTCGTCGGTGATGACGTTCTGCCTGCTGTCGTCGAGCTTGACGATGGTGTTTGGCGTGTCGGCGTCGAGTAAAGGCGACAAGGCCAAGGCGCGGAAGTGGATACTGTTGACGATTCTCTTCGGCGTAGCCTTTATCGTGCTTCACTTGATCGAGTGGCAACACCTGATGCACGAGGGTTTGCGTCCATTCTTTCTGCCGGAACATTGGGTACAGGTGTTTACGCAAAACGGCGTGCCGCCGTCGCCGCTCTTTGGCGCGACGTTCTTCGCGATCACGGGTCTGCACATGTTCCACGTCGCGACCGGCGCGATCTATTTGTTAGTCGTTGCGGCGCGCATCAATAAGCTCAAACACGAAGACGTCGAGATCAGTGGCTTGTACTGGCACTTCGTCGATCTCGTCTGGATGTTTGTGTTCCCGCTGATCTACATCATGTCAGTAGACATCGGTGGACATTTGGCCGCGGCCCCGCACTAAACCCAAAACTGGAGGAATGCTGCAATGAGCGATCATGGCGCACACGTTGACGAGCATTTTGCAGGCTCAAACAAGCTGTTCGTATCGATCTGGGTTTGGCTGTTGGTCTTGACGCTGCTGGAGATCTTTCTGGCTTACCGGCCGATGGAACTCCACTTCATGCTCACCATCCTGCTCGGCCTCTCGTTGATCAAGGCGTTCTTGATCATGGCTTATTTCATGCACTTGAAATTTGAGCGGCTGAGTTTGATCATTACACTGATACCGGCGCTGGTCGTCTGTATACTATTGTTGCTGGTGTTTTTCCCTGATAGTTTTAGATCGCAGGGACTGCGTTATCAGTACAAGGAAGCGCCGCCCGTGGCGCCGCCGCCAGTTGAGGAGCCGTAATGCGTTTGCGCGCCAGTTGGCTATCTAAAGGCCACACAATTTTGATCGTCGCGTTGGTTGTAGCTGTGGTGTTGCTGTTGGCCATGCCGGCTGATGCGCAGTGTTCGATGTGCCGGGCCGCACTGAGCGGTTCTAACAACGCTCGGTTTCTTAAGTACTTCAATATTGGTGTGCTGGTGATGCTAATTCCGCCGGTCACGATCTTTTGTTCGATCTTTATCTTGTTGAGGAAGTATAGAGCCACGGACTAACACGGAGTCGGTATTCGTCCGTGGCAAAAACTAATGGCTGAAGACAACCCGCTCGCAATCGATGTCGAGAGAAACACAACGCGTGGACGGTTCTGCCCGCGTTGTGGAGGCAAGATAATTCCTTCAGATCGCGCGGTTTATCAATCAGGCGCCGATCCGGCGGGGTCGTTTCCGTTGTGGCAGTGCGAACGATGCGGCTACGAAGAAATTGGTGAACGGAAGAAACCTGCTGGAAAGGCCCGTCACTAAACCATTAAAATGACAGCGACTGTAATGCGCAAAGAACTCGTACTTCTCAATTTCATCTGTCTGCTGGTGGCCGTAGGCTTTCTGGTTCTGGCCATCGTCAGCGTGATCAGCTCCGGCGACTTTCTCACCATCGACAATCTTTTCATCATCACCGTAAGCCTCGTGATGGCGTTGATGTTTGTCGTAAGCCCGCTGCTCTATCTCAAATCAGAAGGCAAACTACCGCTGCCGGGATTGAAGCGTTCGCCGTCGCTTTCATCTTCAGACGGACAAGAGCCCATGAAGTTCAAGTCAGCCACCACACCGCCATTGCTAGACGCTAAAGGCCGCGCCGTGCCGCCCGACGTGAAGGCGATCATGAACCGCATGGGTCCGACCGAAGCTAAGGACGCGTGATAATCTCTGGTTGTGTCTGATTTCATCTCGTATTTACCGCACGTCAACGCCTGTCTGAACGGCACCAGCGCCATCCTGTTATTTTCCGGTTATTCATTCATCCGCGCACGGAACGTGGTTGCGCATCGCGCCTGTCAGATCGCGGCGCTTTGTGTTTCGCTACTGTTTTTAACTTCGTATCTCACATATCACTACAATCACGGCTCGACGCGTTTTTTAGGAACCGGTTGGGTGCGTCCGCTCTATTTCACGGTGCTGACGAGTCATACGATTCTGGCGATCGTGATCGTGCCGTTGGTGATCCTGACCTTCTATCGCGCGTTTCGTGGAGACTTCGTTCGACACCGGCGCATCGCGCGGATCACGTTGCCGCTATGGCTTTACGTTTCGATCACCGGCGTGATCGTTTACCTCATGCTCTACCAGATTTATCCGCATGGGTGAAAACGGCAATCATCCGGGAGTAAAGGCGGTGGAAGTGCGCCGGCGTACGCCCGGATCGAAGCCCATCCTGATCCTTGCCGGATTGTTCGTCATCGCGACGTTCCTCGCGTGGTACTTCACGTGGTTTGGACGTGAACTATCCGATGCGGATATCTCGAAGTACCTCGCCGATGAAAAGAACCCGCGGCACGTGCAGCACGCACTGCTTCAGATTCAGCAACGGATCGAACGTGGCGATGCGGCGTCGAAGAACTGGTACCCGCAGGTGATTCAGTTGAGCAGCAGTGCGGAACCGGAGTTTCGTTTGACTGTCGCGTGGTTAATGGGCTTCGACAACCAGGCGCCGCAGTTTCATGAATCGTTGTTGAAGTTACTGAAAGATCAGGAACCGCTGGTGCGGCGCAATGCGGCGCTGGCGCTGGTTCGGTTCAATGATGCGAGCGGGCGTGACGAACTCGTTTCGATACTGAAGCCGTATCCGGTAAGGGCGCCGGTGAATGGCGTCATTGCCAGTAGTTTGAGGGAAGGCGCGACTGTGGCGCGCAGTACGTTGCTCGCGCGCATCGAGCAGCCTGATAAAACGGTCGTGCAAGTGCGTTCTCCGTTGCCGGGAAGGATTCAGAAAGTCGACAAGGGAATCGGAACGCAGGTTTCGCAGGGTGATGAAGTTTTGAGTCTTAATGCAGACGAGAACAGCGTGTGGGAAGCACTAAGAGGACTATCGCTTGTTGGGACTGCGGAAGATCTTGCGGTAATTCAGAGTTACGCAAACTCGACCGAAGTTTCAACACGGATTCACGCCCAAGCGAACCTCACCGCAAAAGCGATCCAAGCAAAGATAAAGCCAGGTTAAGCTGGTGGTGCGGGAGGCGAGTCCGGCAGTGTGATGCCGTGAACGGCTTCCCAGTCGTCAGTGGGGACCATCTCGATCGCGTCCCACGGACAGCCGTCGAGAAACGCGCCGTCGGGGCCTTTGCTGATGCACTTCTGACAACCGATGCAGAGGTAGGGATCGACTTCAATTCGTCCAAACGGAGGGTGGTCCTCATCCGACACCCAAAACATACATGCCTCAATCGGGCAGTATTCGATGCATGCCGGTGAACCGGAACAACCGGTGCAGCAGTCGGTCGTGATCGCCAGGATGCGCGGCCGCTTCTTGCGTTGCGCCTTGCCGTCACCCTGCGACATCGGCCATTCCTTCTCTACGATGTCGTACATCCGCTATGAACCCTCGCGTCCGCAGTTGTGAAATCGTACCTGGACTCTAACATAGCTTTGCGGATTTCCTCAACGATTTGTGTCGACGCCAGTTGTAGCTTGCCGGTGGTCCGCGAGTAGCTTAGAAAGTAAACGGATATCAACACCGGAGGGCACGAACAATGGAAGCGATTTCAGGTGTATTTCATTCACGAGCAGACGCCACGAAGGCGATTAACGACTTAAGAAAAGCTGGTATACCAGACAACAGGATAGGTCTAGTAGCTCCCGGCTCGGACGCGGATCAATTGGAAGCCGGTTTACCGGTCACCGATACCGAGGAGCCGGGTATGGGCCGCGCCATGGGCGCCGCCGTTGGTGGCGCGATGGGCGCTGCCGGGGGAGCGACGTTGGGGCTTGCCGTGGCCACGTTGGCAGTGCCGGGCATTGGTCCAGTGATCGCGTTTGGCATGCTGGGCGCCGCGTTGCTCGGGACAGTTGGCGCGACCGCGGGCGCGGCAGTGGGAGATACCGTTGAAGAAGAATTGGGTGAGGGCATACCGCACGAAGACATTTATCTTTACGAGGACGCGCTACGGCACGGAAGGTCAATCGTGATTGCGTACGCTGATACTGAGGAGCAGGCTGATAAAGCCGAAACCGTAATGAGCCGGTCAACGGCCATGGACCTCGACCAGTTACGTGAGGACTGGTGGAACGAACTGAGAAGCGATGAGCGCACTCATTATCACCGCGACGGACGCGACTTCGAGCGCGACGAAGAAAGCTATCGCCGTGGTTACGAGGCCGCGTTGCACCCACAGCGGCGCGGAAAGTCTTACGCGGACGCCGAGCAGGAGTTGCAGTCTGAGTATGTGGGTGAACTTGACACTGCGTTCAGGGAAGGGTATGAACGCGGGCAAGCTTATACAAGTAGAGTTTCGGAAACTCGTAACACTTGAGGGATTTCCTTTTAAACGCTGCCGTCCTGATCGCCATCCTGGGCGGCAGCGCACTGATAACAGGCTGGTTCACACGAGTCGTGTACCTTCGTTGTCTTAACTGCGGCACTCTCAACGCGCGCCGTCGCCAGGAGTGCCGCTCATGTAACACCGCGCTTCGCTAGTTCGTTCTGAGTTCAAGCTCAAAAACTTTCCTCGTGCTTCTTGTGCCTCTTTGTGGCTATGCAAACACACGCTGAAGAAACCAATTACCGCCAGACACCAAACTACGACGACACGATTGCTTTCGCGAAACAACTCGCCGACGCTTCCCCCGCGATCGAATATCGCGGCTTTGGACACAGTGGCCAGGGACGCGAACTGCCGTTGCTGATCGCGTCCGAGACGCAAACATTCACACCCGACGCGGCGCGCGCCGCGGGCAAGGCCGTCGTCCTGATTCAAGCGTGCATTCACTCAGGTGAGCCCGACGGCAAAGACGCCGGCTTCGCACTGCTACGCGACATCGCGATCACGAAAACAGCCGCCGGCATCCTGAATAACGTAGTCCTGCTTTTCATTCCTATCTACAACACCGACGGTCACGAACGCTCTACGCCCTTCAATCGCATCAACCAGAACGGTCCGGAGTCGATGGGCTGGCGTACGACGAGCACTTACCAAAACCTCAACCGCGATTACATGAAAGCCGACACGCCCGAAACACGCGCGTGGCTTCGTTTGTATAACGAGTGGGAACCGGATCTCTTTATCGATTGCCACGTCACGGACGGCGCGGACTATCGCTGCAACATCACCTATCATCACGAGCACCATGCAGGCATCGACCAGGCAGTGCTCGAATGGGAGCGCGACGTGTTCGATGACAAGGTTGCCAAAGCCACCGCGGCAGCGGGCAACGTAATTTCGTGGTATCTCGAGTTCATCGACAACCGCGATCTGACACTCGGCACGCGCGACTTCAACGGCTCGCCTCGTTTCTCCACCGGCTACGTGCCGCTGCGCAACCGTGCCGGCATTCTGATCGAAACGCACATGATCAAGGATTACCGCTCGCGCGTGATCGGCACCTACGACTTCCTCCGCGCCGCGTTAACCCAAGTGAACAACGATCCGGCCAAACTACTTCGAGTCGGACGTGAAGCCGACCAACGCACAGTCGACGCCTGCCGCACCTACAATCCGTCAAATTTTTATCCGCTTGATTTCGAGTTAACAGACGAAACGACTCCGTTCGAACTAAAGGCATTTCAGTACGAGACTGAACAGAGCGACGTGTCGGGCGATCTGCGCGTTATCTACGGCCGTGAGCCTTTGGATCTGACGATCCCGATGTACGACACGTTTCGCGTAACAGCCGCGGTCGCACCACCGTTGTATTACATCGTGCCGGTGCAGTGGACCAGCGTGATCGAAGTGCTGCACGCGCACGGCGTGCGCTTCAGATCGCTCGCGGAGTCACAGACTATTGAAGTGGAGAGCTATCGATTTACGAACGTTCGCTGGCCGTACGAACCGTTTGAAGGAAGACACATGCCGCGCTTCGACGTCGAACGCGTGACCGAAGTCAGAGAGTTTCCGGCCGGATCAGTCGTCGTGCCGTCAGCTCAGCCTTTAGGAAGGCTGGTGCTGAATTTATTGGAGCCCGAAGCGCCCGACTCGTTCGCGAGATGGGGCTTCTTCAACGCAATCTTCGAAGAGAAGGAATACGCCGAACACTACGTACTCGAAACACTCGCGCGCGAGATGATGCAAAACGACGCGGACCTCAAACGCGAGTTTGAAGCATTACTCGCGAGCGATCCGGACTTCGCCGCCAGCCCCGCTGCGCGCCTGCGCTTCTTTTACAGACGTTCGCCCTACTGGGATCCACAAATGAATCTTTATCCAGTAGGGCGAATCACGAGTGTGCTTGATCTACCCCTTGTTTGATAGGTGGACGCCCGACGAGCCTCCGTCTAGCAAAACGCAAAGGTGTCGGGCGTCAAGCAGGGCAAACAGTGTGTTCGTTTGCCTATACGACTGTCCGGCGGCCTCCGATTATGTTGATGAGCAACACGACCAGCGCCAACACTAGTAATATGTGAATGAATCCACCAACAGTGTAGCTACTGACCACGCCGAGTAACCACAAGACCAACAAGATTACAAAAATTGTCCAAAGCATTCTTTCTACCCTCCTTTTGTCAACCACGCACCAAGTTTCGCCACAAGTTCGTTGGCACAAAAGCAATCTGTGGGGGCTAAGTGCAACGGTCATGCCGTTTTGGATTACGGGGTTTTTTGCGGGTATTTTGACTTGCTGCGTATTAAAAGTTTCCACTCGATTAGCAGCCGTGCTCGTTTTTAATCTTCCACTGGACTAAACGCGATATTGGCTGTTAAAGTGACGATTGCGTTTGCAGGCCAGCAAGCGCATGGGAGTTTTGCGAGCATCTCAGTTCGCCTAGGTCCTTCCTTCGAAGTTCCGACGCTGTCTCCTAACCCGATTCTTTGTGTTTTTATCTAAGTTTCACGCGCCACCCGCATGACCCCCGGGAGGCCGCTTTGGAGGTTTTTGTATGCCCACCCCCACGCCCCGAGTATCGGTTCGTACTCGCCGGTTGGCTTTGGCTTGTCTTGCAGTCGTCACGTTCTCCCTGGTAATCGCAGCTTCAATCGTCACCTACCAGCGCCACCAACCCCGTGTGGAGCGTATTAATTATTCGCAAATCTATTCGTTGGCTGAAGCCGGCGGCGCCACCGGTTTGCAGATTGAAGGCGAGACGATGACTGTGACCCGGCAGGACGGTTCGATCGTCCAGGCCACTGTCACTGGTGAAGCACCACAGAACGACGTGGTGCAACTGTTTCGCAAGCACAACGTGCCGGTCGAGTTTCGGCCGTTACAGGCGGGAGTGCTCGTCAGTGTTTTGAACTACCTGCTGCCGGTGCTGACGCTTGGTTTGATTGGTGTCGCTGCATGGCGAATTTACGCAAGCATGAGCGGCCGCGGATCGTTTGAGTTGTCGGATAAAAACGGACAGCAGACGGTCGGTTTCGACGATGTTGCCGGTGTCGATGAAGCCAAGGCCGAACTCACGGAGACGATCGAGTTCCTGCGCAATCCGGAGCGTTTCAGCCGCCTTGGTGGACGCGTTCCGCGCGGCATCCTGCTTTACGGTCCGCCGGGAACGGGCAAGACGTTGCTGGCGCGTGCGGCGGCGAAAGAAGCGGGCGTTGCGTTTTTGTCGGCTTCGGGCTCGAGTTTTCAAGAGAAGTTTGCGGGACTGGGCGCGGCGCGTGTGCGTCACCTGTTCGCGAAAGGACGAAAGCTTTCGCCGTGCATCATCTTCATCGACGAGATTGATGCGCTTGGCCGCCAGCGTGGCCGCGGTGGCGACTCCGCTTCAGCCGATCAGGATCAGACGTTGAATCAGTTGCTGGTGGAGATGGACGGATTCGATCAGTCGAGCGCAGTCGTCGTGATTGCGTCGACGAACCGGCCTGACATTCTCGACAAGGCTCTGACGCGTCCGGGGCGATTTGATCGTGAGATCGCGGTCGATTTGGCGGACGTTAACGGACGTGAAGCGATTCTGAATGTTCATGCGCGTAATCTGAAACTCGAACAAGGTCTCGACCTCCAGTGGATCGCGCGCGGCACTCCCGGGTTTTCGGGTGCGGAGTTGGCGAACCTCATGAACGAAGCCGCGATTGCGGCGACGCGTGATGATGCTGCCGGAGTTGGCCGCAAACACGTTGAGATTGCGCGCGACCGGATTCTCATGGGCGCCGAACGCCAGGGCTTCATGATGGACGAGGACGAGCGTTATGCGACTGCGGTTCATGAAGCCGGGCACGTCGCGGTTGGTTTGGCGGTGGAGAATGGCGACCCGATTCACAAGGTCTCGATCCTGCCGCGTGGACGCGCGTTGGGTGTAACGCAGTCGTTACCCGAGCGCGATCGATTCATGAAGAAGCGCGAGTACCTTGAGGATCAGATTGCGTTGTTGCTTGGTGGACGTGCGGCGGAGCAGGTGTTGTTGTCGACGATGACAGCCGGTGCTTCGAACGACATCGAACGTGCGGTGGAGATCGCGCGGAAGATGGTGAGTGAGTTTGGCATGAGCCGTTTGGGACCGATTCACCTCGGAAACTCGGATCAACCGATCAGCCAGAACCTGCTCGATCGAATCGAGGAAGCGACGAACGAGTTGATCAACGCGCAACTCCAGCGCGCGTGTGCGGTTGTTACGGCCGAGAAAGACTCGATCGCACGTCTGGTCGAACTCCTGATGGAACGCGACACGCTCGACGCCGAGGAGATCGCGAACTGTTTCAGCAATAACCCTAGTGCCCGCGCTGCGTAAGACGCAGTTGCCACAAGAGGCACAAGAAGCACAAAAGGCACAAGAAGTGTTAAGGAGTTAGCGGATCGCTTTTCCTTTTATCCTCTTGTGCCTCTTTGTGGCTACGGTTTCAGTGAGCTAACGCGTCAGGATGTTCGGAGATTTCCTTGACGGCACGGCTGCGGCCGGGAGTTGTTACTAATGCTACGCCCGCGAAGATCAGCAGTGTGGCCACGGTGGCGCGTGAGCTCCATCGTTCGCCCAGGAACAATGGCGCGAAGCCAAACGCGATGAGCGGTTGAAGATAGATGTAGATTGCCGCGACGCCTGGAGAAACGTGCTGAAGCGCCCAGGCGTTGAGGTAGTAAGCACTGACGGTCGGCAACAAAATGACCACGCCCACCAGCAACCATACGGTCCAACCAATCGC
This sequence comes from Pyrinomonadaceae bacterium, assembly GCA_035279345.1. Classification (GTDB taxonomy): domain Bacteria; phylum Acidobacteriota; class Blastocatellia; order Pyrinomonadales; family Pyrinomonadaceae; genus PSRF01. Next base: position 10,062 of record DATEHX010000338.1, read on the forward strand.
CGCCACATTCTCGTTTCCAAATGAGTAAAAACCCAACGGCACTACCATCACCGCACTCACCAGGAAGATCCACGTGATCACGTTCAGCGCGCCATAGCGCTCGAGTAGCCGCTTCGAGATTACGAGGTAAATGGCGTAGAGCAGCCCGTTGCAGAGCAACAACAGATTTCCGAGCGTTGTTTCGTGTGTCAGTTCCGCCTGCGTTGGATTAATCAGATAGACGACACCCGCGCCCGCGAGCAGGATGCCCCCGAGGCGCTTCAACGACCAGTTGTCGTACCGAAAGAGAATACTCACAAACAACGTGATTACCGGAATGGTTGCGGTCAGCAACGCCGCGTTGATGACCGTCGTAAGCGAGAGTGCTTTCACGTAAAGCAGTTGATTGCCAACAACCCCGCAGACGCTGCAAAGAACGAGCAACGCGAAGTCTCGCCGCGGCATTTTGAGCAACGGTTTGAGCTGGTGTTGCAACAGCGCGAAGGCAAGTGCTCCACCTACGAGCCGGCACGTGACGAGACTGGTGACGGACATCGAGCGCAACACGATCTTGCCCATGATGGGCCAAGTGCCGAAGAGGACTTGAACTGTGACGAGCGCGAGGTGAGGCCGGAATCGATGGCTCATACCACGAGGTAGAGCGGGTTTTCGAGAATCTTCTTGAAAGTTTGCAGAAACTTCGCGCCGGTAGCGCCGTCGATGACGCGATGATCGCAGGACATCGTGACGCGCATGATCTGCCGAATGACGATCTCGTTGTCACGCACGACCGGCTTCGGCGTCATCGCGCCAATCGCGAGAATCGCACCTTCGGGTGGATTGATCACGGCTGTGAACTCGTCGATGCCAAACATCCCGAGGTTACTGATCGAGAACGTCGCGCCGGTGTACTCCTCCGGTTTCAAGCGCTTCGAACGCGCACGTTCGGCAAGCTCGCGCACTTCCGCGGCGATCTGGCTTAATGACTTCTGATCGGCCGCACGCACCACTGGGGTAATCAACCCGTCTTCAATAGCTACAGCCACGCCGATGTCGGCGTGTTCGTAGTAACGGACAAACTTCTCCTGGAACGAAGCATTCACTTCCGGATGTTGCATCAACGCGGCGGCGGTGACTTTGATAATGATGTCGTTGATGCTGATCTTCAGATCGGGATCGAGTGCGTTGATGCCACGACGCATTTCCGCGGCGCGATCCATTTCGATCTCGGTCGTGAGAAAGAAATGCGGCACTGGCCCGAGCGACGTGACGAGGCGCTTGGCGATCGTCTGTCGAATTTGAGTAGCAGGCTCGTCACGGTACGCTGAGGCAGCGGCGATCTGCGCCGGTTGAAACTGAGCGGGTTCGACTGCTCGTGGATATTTTTGCGCGGCCGGCGCGGCTTTTGGTTGGCTGAGTGCTGCTTCGATGTCTTTCTTGACGATGCGCCCACCGGGTCCACTGCCTTGTAACGATCGCAGGTCGATACCAGCCTCGGAAGCCATACGCGCAGCAAGTGGCGACACGATCAGTCTGCCGGAAGGAGCACTTGCCGCAGCTGAAGCAGCAACTGTTTGGCGGCCGTTAGTGGCATTATTAGCACTTCCCGCGGCAGCAGCTTGCGCTTGTGCGGGTGGGGCCGGTTGTTCCGCCGCGGCTGGAGCCGGAGGCGGTGGTACAGGTGCTGAAGCGGCAGGTGGTGGTGCAGCAGCCGGAGCCTCCGAGAGCAGGGAAGAGATATCTTCCTCAGCCTCACCGATGATCGCGATCGGTACTCCGAGCGGCGCCGACTGTCCCTCACCAATAATAATCTTACGCAGGACACCGTTTGCCAGTGCCTGCATTTCCATCGTCGCTTTGTCGGTGTCGATTTC
>DATEHX010000339.1:0-5100 GCA_035279345.1 Pyrinomonadaceae bacterium
CGTTCGGCGTTGATGCGCGTTATCAGTTCTTCACGGCCTAAGATCATGGATTGATTGCTCGAGTTCCACGGCGCTGACGGAAGCGGTTCCTCGTTTCATGACGACGAGTCCACCGGCGTAGTTTGCGAGTTGTGCTGCTTCTGCGAAGGATGAATCGGAAGCGAGTGCTAACGCGAAGGTGGCGATGACGGTATCGCCTGCGCCCGTTCCGTCGACTGCCTGTGCGCCGACTGCGGGAATCTGTAGTGGTAGTGGGTCGTCCGTCACCAGCATCATTCCGTTGCGGCCGCGAGTCACGAGTAAAGCATCGAGTTGCAATTCCTGTCGCAAGCGGCTGGCGGCCATTTCGAGCTGCACGAGCGAATCGGCAGGGGAGCCAACCATGTGTTCGACTTCGTCTTCGTTCGGCGTAGCGGCAGTGAAGCCGGAAAAATCTGACAGGCGAAAGCGTGAATCGACAAGTACGGGAATATTTCTCGCTCGATGTGCCTCGCGAATTAATTCGACAGCTTGTTTATCGACGAGACCGTAGTTGTAGTCTGAAATGATCACGGCGTCCGCGCGTGCGAGAGAAGTCTGGAGGGAATTAGTTAACACTTGCCGGAGTGCCGGATCATTTAAAGGAGCGTCTTCGTAGTCGATCCTGATGACTTGCTGTTTGTTGGCGTGAGCGTGGCCAGCGAGAATGCGTACCTTGGTCGTGGTCTGAATCTTTTCTGAAAGCACCAGCCCTTCGACATTCACACCGGCGGCGCTTAGTTTTCCACGCAACGCATTTCCGGCTTCATCGTTTCCCGCAACGGAAATCAGCGAAACATTCGCACCGAGCGCAGCGAGGTTCAACGCGCAATTCGCCGCGCCACCCGGCACAGTCTCCGTCAACTCGTGCCGCAAGATAAAAACGGGCGCCTCACGCGACACTCTGCTGATCGAGCCGTAAAGAAACTTGTCGGCAATGCTGTCGCCGACGATCAGCAGCCGCCGTTCTGAAAACCGCCTGACGATGTTAAGTAGTCGCTCGTGCACGATCTCGCTCAATAATTGTTCTCGCAACATCCAACAGCGTGTCAGCCACAACTTCCGGTTCGTGTTTCCAGGTACCGCGTTGATACTCCCATTCGCCGCGGCCGTACCCGCTCAAAACAAACGCCGAATGCAGTCCGGCGTTTCGGGCTAGTTCGATATCGCCGTATCTATCGCCAACCATCCAACTGCGTTCCAAATCAATTTCAAAGTCTGCGTTAGCGCGATCAATTAGCCCGGTTTTTGGTTTACGGCAGTCGCAGTCTAATCGATACGGCGGTTCGCCGACAGACGGATGATGTGCGCAGTAGTAGATCGCGTCGAGTTTCGCGGAAGCATTTTCCAGAGTGCGGGTTAACTGTTCGTGGACCTCAACAATCACGTTTTCCGCAAAGTAACCACGCGCCACGCCGGCCTGGTTCGTCACAAGTATCGCCAGCCAGCCGTTGTCGTTGAGCAATTTGATCGCGTCAGCCGAATAGGAAAACACACGAAAGCGAGACGGATGATTGACGTAGCCGACTTCCTCGGAGACGGTTCCGTCGCGGTCCATGAAGAGTGCGGGGCTTTTCATTTGCTGGTCATCTGCTATTCACGCGACCGAATCGCAGAGGCTCCTCACGGTTTTGGCAAAGCTAGCGCGTTTGAGCAACGCCTGAGAATGTTCGAATACTTCATTGACTTCGATCGCCGTCATGCAACGATGATCGATCGGACAATCGCGCAACATGCACGGCGCGCAGTCTGGCGGATGGCGCAGAATTTCTGCTTCCGGTGCAAACGGCCGCGTCGTCAATGGATTGGTTGGTCCAAAGATCACGAGTGTGGGCCGGCCGAGCGCGGCGGCGATGTGCGCGGGACCAGTGTCGTTGGTCACCACGAGATCGACGAGCGAAAGTATCGCGGTGATCTGATCGAGAGACGTCTTTCCGGTCAGCACTACCGGCTGCTGTTGCATTCGACTGGTCACGTCTCGCGTCACGTCAGCTTCGTCCGGCGAACCGATCAACAACACCTGTCGTTGCGAATCAATTAATCGATCGGCGAGCGCTGCATACGATTCGGCCGGCCAACGCTTTGCGCGGCTATTGATCGAACCGGGAACAAGCGCGACCACCGGTTCTCCTTCACGCACGCCGTAAGCACGCAACAGGTTCGTCGCTTCCGATTTCCGCGCGTCCGAAACCTGCAAACTCGTGTCCGGCACGCTCTCGCAAATCTCGCTCTTGCCAAACAACATTTGCTCGAGCGCTGTGATCAGGTACAAGTAATAAAAGACTTCGTGCCGCGTCGAACGCCAATCCGGCAACGCAAGCGGATGCGTCAACAACGCCTGTCGCGATTCCGTCGCGTAGCCGAGTCTAATCGGAACGCTCGCAAGAAAGGGAATCAGCGCTGCTTCAAATGCGTTTTGAAACAAGACCGCTAAGTCAAACTGCCGCTTCCGCCACTCACGAACCATTGGGATGATCGAAAGCGCATTGCGACGGTCATAGATCAAAAGCTGATCGATAAAATCTACGTCCTCAAAGATTCCTTTGGCACTGGGCCGCACCACCAACGTGATCTCCGCTTCCGGCAACACACGACGCAGCGCTCGCAGCGCGGGCACGGTCATCACGGAGTCGCCCACCCAGTTCGTCCCGCGTACGACGACTCGCTTTATCTCATTCGCATGACCCACAGCCATAAAACTACAAAATTACTGCCAGTCCGCTGTCAATTCCGATCTGCGGACGCCAACCCAAGTCGTTTGTGATGCGCGTCGTATCCGAAACGTAGCGCAACGGTATCGGCGCCGCCGGCGTAAACTCTTCAATCACCGGCTCGATCTCGATCAACTTCGAGACGCGCTCGATGATCCCGCGCAGGCTCACGGCATTCAACCGCCCACCGCCAAGGTTATAAAGTCCAAACGGTATGGACGACTTGGTAAACTCGCGGCACGCACGCGACAGATCATCGACGTACAGAATATCGCGAACCGGATCGATGCCCGCGGGAAGCCGAATCGGCCGCCGATTCTTGATCGATTCAACGTAGTGTGTAACCAGCCCGAGCTCGTTTCCTTCCGAAGGCCGCGCAAAGATCGTGGACATGCGAAGGATACACGCACGAAACTCTCTCTTCGCCGCGTAGTAGCGCACGTACTGTTCGCCAATCAACTTGGACCACTCAAACGCCGACTGCCCGGCGTACTCAGTGCTCGTGTTTTCCGCGACGTCTTCAGTCTCACTCGCGTTACTGCCGTAAACGTCTTTCGTCGACGCATAGATGAACACCGAACCAGGCCGCATGTTTTGCAGCAGGTTTCGCGTTCCGTCAGCATTGGTTTGGAAACACTGCTGAGCGCCTTCCGGACTCTTGTCGAAATGCCCGGCGAGATGAATTACGGTGTCGTAGTCCTGGACTTGCTGCGCGTCGAATTCGTTGAGGATGTCGAGCCCGGCGCGCCGCGAAAAATCATCGGCGGAGAAAAATTGGCGGACGTAAGTTCCCAGGTAACCACTGCCGCCCGTAACGAGAGTTCTCATTTGTCAGTTCTAAACCTTCACCCGATTGTCGGCGCGATTTCGAGCAACCTCACGCCCGCGCGCCAACTCAGTCAGTTTCGCTAAAGCTTCGCCTCGCCCGATCGCGATCAACATGTCGCCAGTTTCGATCTTTGCGTCGCCAGACGGATTGAAAACAATCTCACCATGACTCCGCCGGATGCTGACGATCACGATGTCCAACTCCGAACGAATGTTTGTTTCACTCAATTTGCGTCCGACCAGCTTCGATCCGGCTTCGACTTCGAGTTGCTCGAATCCGAGTTCGAGATCGTTAGCCGTAAGCGAATCGAGAAAGTCGCCTACGGCGGGTTTCGTCAACGCCATAGCCATACGATGCCCGCCGATGATCGTTGGCGCAACAACGCGATTCGCTCCCGCGCGAATCAGTTTGCTTTCCGCCTGTTCTTCCGCCGCGCGCGCAACGATGTGCATCGTGGGATTCAGATCGCGCGCCGTCAGCACCACGTAAACGTTATCCGCATCGTCCGGCAAACACGCCGCGAGCCCGCGCGCATGTTCGACCCCGGCTTCGCGTAAAGTCTCTTCGAGCGTCGCGTCGCGCACGAGCACCGAGACGCCCTGGTCCATCAACTTCTCCACTATCGCGCGATCCTTTTCGATCACGATAAACGGATCGTTCGCGGCCTTGAGGCCGCGCACCAGATGCGAACCGACGCGGCCCGCGCCACAGATGATAAAATGATCCCGCAGTTTGCTCATCGCTAGTGATCGGCGTAACTGGCCGAACGTTAAAAGCATTTCCGACTGGACGACCCATTGCACTGTACTTGTCAGAGCGTAAAGCACGATGCCGACGCTCAACATCATGAATACAGTGGCAAAGACGCGGCCATAAACTGTTTGCGGCGCGAGATCGCCATAACCGACTGTCGTCACAGTCTGGGCGGTCAGGTAAAGGCTATCAACTATAGACCACCCTTCCAAAACGTGAAATACAATGGTGCCCGTGGCTACCGCCGCGCCGACCGCCGCAATGCCGAGCCGAAGCCGGGCGCGACTGGTGAGAAGGAATCGGGGACTGGATGGTAGACTCATCGGAGCAGTATGGCATCACAGTGGCGGTTGTCCCGTTTGGGGCAGGGAAGCCACGTTAGCGAAAGCGGTTAGCACTGTCAAACGGAATACAGGAGGAACCGCGGGCTGAAAGTAACGTAATATGTGAGAGTTAAGTTAAGGCTCTCCCGGCCAGATTTGCTTTTCTATGCCAGTACGGTATCCACCACACAATCCAGCGCCCCAGGGCCGTAATCCCCGCGTGGTTTCTTACGTTGAACACGGACCCAGCTTCTGGCGGCGTTTGCGCCGTCGCTTGTTTAGCGCGCCCGTAGTTATTCCCGTCGTGTTCATCGGCGCCGCTGTGCTCGGCGTGTTGATCTATTACTGGACTGTCTTTTCCGGCCGCATTGACAATTTGCTCGCCGGGGAAGTGTTTACGCGTTCCGCCGGCATCTATGCCGCACCGAAGCAGCTTCGCGTTGAAGAGACGATCTCGCAGGCCGAT
>DATEHX010000340.1:0-2507 GCA_035279345.1 Pyrinomonadaceae bacterium
GCAGTGCGCCGAGAAAGGCAAACGGCAGCGCAAAAAGCGTGTGCTCGATCTTGATCATTTCGAGCGTCAAACGGGTGTTTTTTATGACAGTCGACACGGCGGGTCAGTCTTTGTTTGCACCGGGCATTTGCCTGAATCTTAGACAGGATGAACAGAATTAACAAGACTGCTGGTGAATATCCATCCTGTTCATTCTGCAAATCCTGTCAAAACGTCGTTCAGTGTTAGAATGCAGCCCTGGTGTGACCATTATGGATTTGAAGGAACTGGCACGGTTGCTGGAGGCGCACAAGCGTGGCGAGGTCGAGAGTAATGAGGCCGTCGAACGCATTAAGAACCTCCATTTCGAAGATATCGGCTTCGCCCGCGTCGATCACTCCCGTGCCCACCGCCTCGGTTTTCCGGAGGTCGTTTTCGGTGGCGGCAAGACGCGCGCGCAGATCGTTGGCATCGTGGAAAAGTTAGCCCAACGCTCGCCAAACATTCTGGTCACGCGCACCGACGAGGGTACCTACGGCGAAGTCCGCAATGTCGTCACAGACGCCGAGTGGCACGAATCAGCGCACCTGATTCGCATTCGACGCGACAAAACAGATCGCGGTGTTGGTCCAATCGCGGTTGTCACCGCCGGCACCAGCGATATCCCGGTCGCTGAAGAAGCGGCGTTAACGGCCGAAACGATGGGCAACACGGTCTCACGTATCTGGGACGCCGGTGTCGCCGGTATTCATCGCGTCCTCGCGGAGCGCAGTCTGTTGCAACGTTCGCGCGTCGTGATTGTAGCCGCGGGGATGGAAGGTGCGTTGCCGTCGGTGGTTGGCGGTCTGGTCGGCGTACCTGTCGTGGCAGTGCCAACCAGTGTCGGTTACGGCGCATCATTTGGAGGTGTGGCGGCGCTGCTCGGCATGTTGAACTCTTGCGCTTCCAACGTTACCGTGGTGAATATCGATAACGGCTTCGGCGCCGGCTTCGTAGCCAGCTTGATCAACCGGCGCTGGGAACCACCAACTGAATAATCAAAGTCTTTCGATCCATTCGTTTCGAGTTCACTTTGCCTCTCATTCGCCCCTTGTCGCCTCAAGTGAAATCCCGCAACCTGCTGCTGGTGCTGGTGACGCTGTCGCTCGTCTCGACCGCCTGCATTTCCGCGCGCCGTACTCCGAATCTCGAACACATCTTCGCTTCCGCGCGCACACGCACTGGAAAACGGCCTGTAATCGTGATTCCGGGAATTCTCGGAACTGAACTGATCAACTCAAAGACCGGTCAAACGATCTGGCCTTCAGCCCGTCGCACTTCAAACGAAGGGTTACCGATTAATCCCAACCTCGAAGCTAATCGCGACGAGCTCGTTCCGGGAAAGATTCTCGAAACGGTGCGCCTCGCAAAGATCCTGCCCGAGGTTTACGTTTATCGCGACCTGCTTGAAGCGTTGCGACGCTATGCCGGTTACCGCGAAGCCAGTTGGGACGATCCGGGCGTCGAGGGCGATCGCGACACGTTCTACGTCTTTGCTTACGACTGGCGCCGCGACAACGTCGCAAACGCACGCGATCTGGTCCAACGCATGCAGCGTTTGAAACAACGTCTGCAACGTCCGGATCTCAAGTTCAACATCGTCGCGCATTCGATGGGCGGACTGATCGCGCGTTACGCGGCGATGTACGGCGACGCCGATTTGCCGCCGGGTAATGTCGCCATTCATCCGACGTGGCTCGGTGCGGCACACATCAGCAAGATCGTCATGCTCGGTACGCCGAATGAAGGTTCGTCGGATGCGTTCGCCACGCTTGTCGAGGGTTATTCGATCACCGAAGGTTTGCGGCGTCGCGTGCCGTTGCTGAACAAGTTAACAGCCGAAGACGCGGCGCGAACGCCGTCAGTGTTTCAACTAATGCCGCATCAGCAAGCCGCGAAGTTTCTCGACGAGAACCTGCAACCGCTCGATCTCGATCTGTACGACGTGGAAGTTTGGAAGCGTTACGGTTGGGGCGCGCTCAATTCGGAGGAGTTCAGACGCGAACACATGGGCGACGGAGAAGACATCGATGCCTATCTCGCTAACATCTTGAAACGTGCGCGTCGTTTTCACGAAGCGCTGGATGCGGTCGAGAACGCCGACTCACCGGTTGTCCTGCTGGCGATTGGCGGCGACTGCGAGGAGACGCTGAGTGCGCCCGTGATTCTGCGCGATCCGAAACGAAACCGTTGGTTAACGTTGCTTCGGCCGCGCGACTATCGGACGTCCGCGGGCGTGAAGATGTCGAAACGGCAAGTGACCGAAGCGATGGTCGCACCGGGCGACGGACGCGTCACGCGCTCTTCCTTACTCGGTGAAAATCTGACCAGGACTCGCGACCGGGAAACCGGTTTCACGCTCTCGCGTTACGCAGTCTTCGGCTGCGATCTGCACGGCGCCCTCCCGAGCAACAAGACCTTGCAGGACAACGCCCTCACCGCCATCGTCGGCGAAGTAATGAACTGAGCTTTGGCCTTTGTCCTTGAGC
>DATEHX010000341.1:0-2403 GCA_035279345.1 Pyrinomonadaceae bacterium
TACATCCTCGTCGCGTTCACGAAGCGCGAGAAGCGTTCGAACGAAGCCGCGATGAAGTACTTTCTGCTCGGCGCGTTTTCGTCGGGCGTGCTGCTTTATGGAATGTCCCTGCTTTACGGGTTGGCGGGTTCGACAAACATCGGCGACATCGGTCGCGAACTCGGCCGCGTAGTACCGCAGATTCAAACAGCGATAGAAGCGGCAAGTCAGGGCGGCCAGGCGGACGCCATCGTGGGGCTCCGCCCGTTGTTGTTGCTCGCGATGATCGCGTTGAGTGCGGGATTGTTCTTCAAAGTCGCGGCAGTGCCCTTTCACATGTGGGCGCCGGACGTTTACGAAGGCGCGCCGACCTCAGTTACCGCGTTTCTTTCGACCGCGTCGAAAGCCGCGAGCTTCGCGTTGTATGCCCGCATTTTCACGGAAGCACTCGGACCGATGCGAGCCGATTGGGCGCCGCTGCTCGGACTCGTCGCGGCGATCACGATCATGGTTGGTAACTGGGCCGCCGTCACGCAGGAAAACTCGAAGCGCCTGCTGGCCTATTCCTCGATCTCAAACGCCGGCTATTTGTTGCTCGCGCTTGTGGCCAACAATCTCTATGGCTACCTCGGACTGATCGTTTATCTCTTCGTCTACACGTTGATGAACATGGGCGCGTTTGGCGTCATCATCAGCCTGCGCCGCCGCGGCATTGTTGGCGACAACGTTGACGATCTGACCGGGCTCGGCCAGAAGGAGCCGGGGCTCGCGGCGATGATGACGATCTTCATGTTGTCGCTCGGCGGTCTCCCGATCACGGGCGGGTTTATCGGCAAGTACTTCCTGTTTGGTGGACTCATTCAACGTTGGGATAGTGGGAACGGAAAGAGCTGGTACCTCTGGCTCGCGGTTTGGGCGCTTCTGAATACGGTCGTTTCGTTCTACTACTATTTCCGCTTCATCAAGGTGATGTATCTCGGGGATCGCATCGCCGATAGCAAGCCGCTCGCGCTTTCGCCTGCGCTGCAAACCGCGCTCGTCGTGTCGGTGGTGGGGATACTTTTCATCGGAGTTTATCCGCAGCCACTCGTTAAGCTCGCGCAGGATCTGATTGGCCCACTCGCGTCCGCTGCCTCAATCGCGTTGAAGTGATCGTCTACTACTTCTTCGCTGCGGTCGCCGTCTGGATTGGCATCAAGTCGTTATTGGGTGGTTTGCGCTACGCGGATTACGTGCGGCGCGAGACGAGCCGTCCGCTTCCTGAGTTTTCTCCTTTTGTTTCAGTAATCGCGCCCACTCGTGGTCACGAGTGGGGATTTGTCGATAATGTCCGTCCTCTGCTCGAGCAGAACTATCCGCGATATGAAATCCAATTCGTTTTTGACGATCCACAAGATCCCTCCGTTCCGCTCGTCCGAGACTTAGGCGGCAAAATCGTAGTGAGCGGCCCGGCAACTGACAGCGGCCAGAAGGTTCACAATCTGATAGTCGCTATGGATCATTTAGATCCGCGTTGCGAAGTGATCGTTTTCGTCGATACTGACGCGCGGCCGTCGACCGATTGGCTGCGCCAACTCGTCGCACCGCTTGCCGATGAGAACATTGGCGCTTCGACGGGCTATCGCTGGTTTATTCCGGAACGAGGTGGACTCGCTTCGCGCTTGCGTGGCGTCTGGAATGCGTCGGTTGCTTCAGCGCTCGGTGCAGAGACGACGAAGAATTTTTGCTGGGGCGGGTCGACGGCGATTCGCCGCTCGACGTTTGAAGAATTGAAAGTCGTGGACCATTGGCGCGGCACTGTTTCCGACGATTTCACGATCACGCGTGTGTTGAAGGAAGCGAAGTTGCCGATCCACTTCACGCCACGTTGCCTCGTGCCTTCGGTCGGTGATTGCGGCTGGAATGAGCTCGTGGAGTTTACGACGCGCCAGATCAAGATCACCCGGGTTTACGCGGAGCATCTTTGGGTGGCGCTGTTGCTCGGTTCGGCGTTGTTTGCGATTGCGTTCTTTGGTGGGATTGTTTTGCTTGTGACGCGTGTGTTACTCGGGCAGTCGTTTTGGTTGGTGTTGAGCGCGCTCGTGGTGATCTTCGCGCTTGGCGCTGCGAAAGGCTTCATTCGCTGGCGGGCCGTGAGTATTCCACTCACGAGCTATCGTTCCGCGCTGCGGCGCGATCTCGCCGCGCACGTCTTTCTTTGGCCGTTTGCATCGCTGCTCTACCTTTACAATGCGGTCGTTGCTGGCTTTTCGCGCCGCATCACCTGGCGTGGCATTACCTATAATTTGCTATCACGTAGTGAAGCTGTCATTATTTCGCGCGATTCATGATGACCAGCAAAGCGGTCCAATTTGTGCAACTGTTGCGTTCGTCGAAACGTGAGAAGCGTCTCGGCACGGTTATTCTGTTTGTGACTTCGCGTTG
>DATEHX010000342.1:0-3035 GCA_035279345.1 Pyrinomonadaceae bacterium
AAAGTACCGGACTACAAAAACGCGAGTTTGCCGGTCGAGCGGCGCGTTGCCGATCTGCTTTCGCGCATGACGCTCGAAGAGAAGGTCGCACAGTTGACCTGTCTTTGGGCCAACCGGCCGCAGGCCAATCCGCAAACGAACTTTGCTACCGATCGCGGTGAGTTCTCTCCGGCCAAAGCGGCTGAAGTTATGAAACACGGCATCGGCCAGATTGCGCGGCAAAGGGAGCAGAAAGATTCGCGTGAAGGGGCGAAGTTTGCCAACGCGGTTCAGAAGTGGCTGATCGAAAACACGCGGCTCGGCATCCCGGCTATACTCCATGACGAAATACTTCACGGGCACATGGCGAAGGGCAGTACGAGCTTCCCGCAACCGATCGCACTGGCCACAACGTGGGATCCGGAGTTCATCACAAAAGTCTTCACGGCGGGCGCGTTAGAGACGCGCGCTCGCGGCAGTCATCAGGTGCTTGGGCCAAATCTCGATCTCGGCCGCGATCCGCGCTGGGGACGCACCGAAGAGACTTACGGTGAAGATCCTTATCTAACGTCGCGCATGGCTGTCGCGATCGTGAAAGCCTTGCAGGGGCCAGGACCAGGCATTGACCAAAACCACGTCATCGCCACCGCCAAGCATTTCACTGGACACGGACAGCCCGAAAGCGGCACCAACATTGGACCAGTCAATTTTTCTGAACGAACACTGCGCGAGTATTTTCTGCCGAGCTTCAAGGCCGCGGTGACCGAAGCCGGCATCATGAGTGTGATGCCTTCGTACAATGAGATCGACGGCGTGCCGTCGCACGCAAACAAGTGGTTACTGCAAAAACTCCTGCGTGAGGAGTGGGGCTTCAAAGGAACTGTGGTTTCCGATTATTACGCGATTCCGCAGATGCAGGATCTGCATCATCTGGCTGCCGACAAACCGACGACAGCCAAACTCGCGATCGAATCCGGCGTCGATACCGAACTCCCCGATCCTGATTCGTTTCCGACGCTTTTACAGTTAGTAAAGGAAGGGCGCGTTTCAGAGGCGACGATCAACGAGGCGGTCGCGCGAAACCTGCGCGCCAAGTTTCTGCTCGGGTTATTTGAGAATCCTTACGTTGACGTTGAACGTGCGGCGCGGGTCACAAACTCGAAAGAACACATCGCGTTGGCGGCTGAAGCCGCGCGACGATCGATCACGCTGCTAAAGAACGATAACAACCTGTTACCGTTGAATCTGAGTGCGTTGAAGTCGATCGCGGTCATTGGTCCAAATGCAGCACAAGTCCATCTCGGAGGCTACAGCGATGATCCCGGTCGCGGCGTAAGCGTACTTCAGGGAATCAAAGACAAGGTGGGGGATCGAACCAAAGTCGTATACGCCGAAGGCTGCAAGATAACGAAAGAAGGCGGCAACTGGTTTGCGGATCGAGCTCAGCTCAGCGACCTCGCGGACGATCAAAAACTGATCGCGGAAGCGGCGGCGGTTGCTAAAGCTGCTGACGTTTCGCTGCTTGTCCTTGGCGGTAATGAGGATACGAACAAAGAAGGCTGGGCCGACAATCATCTTGGCGATCGCGACAGTCTTGACCTCGTAGGCCGGCAGAACGATCTCGTCAAAGCCGTGCTCGAGACTGGCAAACCCACCATCGTGCTCCTTATTAATAGTGGTCCACTCTCGATCAACTACATCGCGGAAAATGTGCCTGCCATCCTCGAAGGCTTTTACTTAGGCCAGGAAACCGGCGTTGGCGTCGCTGATGTTCTATTCGGCGACTACAATCCGGCCGGTAAACTCACCATCAGTTTTCCACGATCGGTCGGGCAGTTGCCGCTTTATTACAATCGCAAACCGACAGCGCGCCGCGGTTATATTTTCGCTAACAAAGAACCATTGTTTCCGTTCGGTTTTGGTTTAAGCTACACGACATTTGGCTATAGCGATCTGAAGGTTAATTCGGCAAAGATCGGCCCCGGAGACAACGCGCGGGTCAGCGTTACGGTCACGAACACCGGCAAACGTGCGGGCGATGAGATCGTGCAGCTCTACATTCGCGACCTGGTTAGCTCAGTGACGCGGCCGATCATGGAGCTCAAGGATTTCAAGCGCATCTCGCTCGCGCCCGGTGAAAGCAAAACAGTTGAGTTCACGATCACACCAGACAAGCTTTCGTTCCTCGATTTAAATATGAAGAGCGTCGTCGAGCCGGGAATGTTCGACGTCATGGTCGGAACGAGTTCAGTAAAGTACGAGACGGTTAAACTCGAAGTTGTGAGGGGTTCATGACAAGCGGCAATTATCAACCGAAACCGGAACACAAATTTACTTTTGGACTTTGGACTGTCGGTAATCGCGGGCGCGATCCGTTTGGTGATGCCACACGTCCAAGCCTCAGCCCGGTCACGATCGTCCGGCGTTTGAGTGAACTCGGCGCGTACGGCGTGAACCTGCACGACAACGATCTGGTGCCGATCGACGCATCGGCCGCGGAAAGAGATCGCATTGTCCGCGAGTTCAAGCAGGCACTCGGCGACAACGGTATGAAAGTACCGATGGCGACGACAAATCTTTTCTACGATCCGGTCTTTAAAGACGGTGCGTTCACCTCAAGCGATCCGAACGTGCGTCTTTACGCGTTGCAAAAAACGATGCGGTCGATGGATCTCGGCGCGGAACTCGGCGCGCAGATCTACGTTTTTTGGGGTGGCCGCGAAGGCGCTGAAGTAGATGCCGCCAAAGATCCGCGCGAGGCGCTGAAGTGGAATCGCGAAGCTCTCAATTTCCTTTGCGAGTACTCGATCGATCAGGGGTACAACTATCGCTTCGCGCTCGAGGCCAAGCCGAATGAGCCACGCGGCGATATTTATTTGCCGACGACCGGCGCGATGCTCGGCTTCATCGCTACTCTCGATCATGCGGACATGGTTGGCGTGAATCCGGAGGTCGGTCACGAGCAGATGTCGGGACTGAACTTCTATCACGTGGTGGCCCAGGCCATCGAAGCAGGTAAGCTTTTTCACATCGATCTCAACGATCAGAAAGGCCCG
>DATEHX010000343.1:0-15648 GCA_035279345.1 Pyrinomonadaceae bacterium
CGCTTCTGTGGCTGCACGTCGCCCGCCATCGTCAGAAACAATGCGTCGGTAGTTGCTTTGCGGTTGACGTTGACGAGCAAACTCTCGCGCACGTCTTCGATCTGAAGAATCCAGTCTGACGCACGGCTCGGATCCATTCGCTGGCTGATCTTTTCCAGATCAGGCGCGAGATCTTCGTTGACCAGCAATTCGGGCTTTACTCCCAACGACAACATCCACGCGTCGCGAATCAGCGTTTCGAGTACGTCGAGGCGTTCTTCAAATTCCTCTTTGTACTGCGCTTCGTTGAGCTGTTCGGCTGAGCGAAGTAGTTGCGCCCGATCGTTTGTCATCACCAGCGCGTTGAGCACGCCGAGCATTGCTTTGCGTTGCGACGTGAACGTGATCATGTCATTCGACAGCGCGCGGCCGATGCTTCCGCCCGCCGCACGCGCGCGCAGTTTGGCGGTTTTGCCGTCGGCGAGTTTGTTGGTTAACAAGTGCTTCTCGATCTCCGACGGCGCGAGCGGCGCGAAACGGATCATCTGGCAGCGCGAAAGGATCGTCGGCAATAACATCGCCGGCCGCGCGGTGATCAGGATCAAATGCGACGTTCGTGGCGGCTCTTCAAGCACTTTCAACAACGCGTTCGCTGATGCGTCGTTGAGCTTGTCTGCTTCGTCGATCAGAAACACGCGCGCTTTACCTTCGAACGGGCGGAAGTTTGCTTCCTTTTCGATCTGGCGCATCTGCTCGACGCGCAGGACGCGCTTGGGTGCGATGACCAGTCCGACGTCGGGATGATCGGTCCAGATGATCTGCGTCCACTCGTCTGCGTCGTCTCGTTCCGGATAATTCAACTTCGCTATTCGCACACACGACGAACACACACCGCACGCTTCGTCGTCCTTTGGTGTGCGGCAGTTCAACGTTCGCGCTATTTCGAGTGCGAACCGTTTCTTGCCAACGCCTTCCTCGCCGGCAAAGAGCAGTGCGCCCGGCAAACGGTCGGACGAGATCATGCGCTTCAGTGCGTCTTTGACGCGTGCGTTGCCGGTTAAATCACTAAACATTCAACAAGTGGCCTCGACTTCTTAAAAACGGAACGATGATTTTTTTGACGTGTTCTTGAGTGCGCTCGACTGGACCACTCGTGTCGATCACTTTTATGCGTTGCGGTTCCGCCGCGGCCAGCGACAGGTATGCGTCGCGCACGCGCGCATGAAACTCGGCGGCTTCGATGTCGAGACGATCGCGAGCGCCTCTCGCGGAATTCTTGCCTGACGAGCGCCGCGTGGTGCGGCTCGTCGACTCATCGATTGAAACGTCAAACAGCAACGTCAGCTCGGGTTTCAAGCCGCCGGTTGCGAGTTGCACGATCTGGGAAATCAGTTCGGGAGAAAAGCCACGGCCGGCACCTTGATACGCAACGGTTGCATCGGCGTAGCGGTCCGAAATCACCACGGCGCCGGTTTCCAGCGCCGGTACGAGTTTACGTCGCACGTGTTGTGCGCGATCGGCGGCGAAGACGAGGAGTTCGGTTAACGGATCGACTTCTTCGAGGGCGTCGAGTAGCGCTTCACGCAGCCGGAGGCCGAGAGTAGTTCCGCCGGGTTCACGAGTCACGACGGCGTCGCAACCGTGTGCACGCAAAAAAGAATTCAGGAGCTTTAGTTGGGTCGATTTACCGCTTCCGTCGATACCTTCGAAGGTAATGAAAGTTCCAGGCACAAGTCCCTCTGGGTTGGGATTTTCTGAGGCGGTTTTGAGTATCCCACCGACATGGTCGGTGGTTTCTTCATACCTAACCTACAACAGGTCACGAGACGTGCACGAATCCCACCGACAGCAGTCGGTGGTCGTTTCATACACAACCTACAAACGTCACAACCGCGAACAATCCCACCGACGCAGTCGGTGGTTCGTTCATACATAACCTAGAAGTAAACGATTGTCACGCGCCATGCGAGCTTGCGTCGTCGGCGCGAACTTCGCGGGTGTCAGGGTGCGGATGCAGTTCGCCAGTGCCCCGCCGCGACTGGGAAATCGTCGAAATGGCGTGTTTAAAAATGAGCTGTTCCTGAGCGCCGGATTCGAGCAGGACCGAAAATTTATCGAAACTGCGGATGCGCCCGGTGAGTTTGGCGCCGTTCAATAGATAGACCACCACGGCCGTTTTCTCACGACGTACAGTGTTGAGAAAGGCGTCCTGAATATTCTGCGGTGCCTGTTTGCCGTCCGACATTTTTTGAAGCCCGGTATGGATCCTGTTAAAGCGCGTTGGTTGCAATCAGATTACAACACGGCTCGATGAGTTACAAGAGTTAGTTCGAGATGTGAGAGAAAGATGATTATTTGGACCGTGGTCCACCGCCGAGTGCCGCCAAAACCGAGGCCAAAACGTTCTTTTCCTCACCAAAACCGTCGAACCACTCAACCCCGGCTTCATGGCGAAACCATGTCAATTGCCGTTTAGCGTAGTGGCGCACGTCGAGTTTTGTCTGTTCTATCGCTGAAGGGAGGTCGCGTTTGCCCTCGAGGTATTCGACTACGCGGCGATAACCGTGCGCGCCCAGGGCGTTTGACTGAGGCGGAACGCCTCTGTTGAGTAGTTGCTGGACCTCGTCGACAAGCCCTGCTTCGAAATGGGCTTCAGTGCGCCGGTTGATGCGTTCGTAGAGTTCGGCGCGGGGTGGATTCAGCGCGAGGATGCGAAGGCGCCGGGAGCTTTCGTGTGCTTCCGGGCGCTGATCTTTTTGGTCCATGATCGAGCGGCCGGTTTGCAAGTAGACTTCGATGGCGCGCTGCACGCGCGGCCAGTCGCGTGGGTAGAGCTCTGCGGCGGCGCGGCGGTCGAGGCGGCGCAGGACGCGATGCAGATATTCGGCGCCGTGTTGTTCCCGCATCGTGTTTAGCCGTAGACGAAGTGATTCATCGGTTTGCGGGCTGATGAAGAACGGATTCCGTAGTGCGCGCAGATAAAAACCGGTGCCGCCGGCGAGTAGTGGAATGCGGCCGCGGCTTTCGATCTCTTCGATCTGCTTTGCCGCCTCGCGGGCCCATTCGACGGCGGTGTAGTTGATCGAAGGAGGGACGAAGTCGATCAGGTGATGCGGAATGCCTTTGCGTTCTTCGAGTGGGACTTTGGCGGTTGCGACCTGAATCTCCTGGTAGACCTGGACGGAGTCGCAGTTGATGATCTCGCCGTTGAGTTCGAGTGCGACTTCTATCCCGAGCGTGCTCTTGCCTGACGCTGTCGGTCCGACAATCGCAATAACAGGACTTTGACTTGTCTCCTCCGTCACGTGCCTGAGGATAGCACGCGCAAAACTGCCACCACCCAGATGAGTGCGAGTATTAACAATCCGCCGATTATCTGATTGCGTGAGAACCGCACTAGTGCCACGGAGCCAGGTCAAAAATCGAACTGACTCTCAAGGTAAACCCGGGCAGCAGCGGTGAGATAATTTCATCGCCGTTTTTGGCTATACGGATCTGAGTCAGAGTGCTGCCAGTGAGGTGAAAGATCATCACAGACTTGTTTTCAGCGTCAACAATCCAATACTCCTGAACCCCGTACTTACCGTAGAGCCTGCGCTTGGCGATTAGGTCTCGCGAGCGGTTCTCGTTTCCTGGCGAGACGATCTCGATCACCAGTTCAGGTGCGGCAATGAAGCGATCATTACCTACGATGCTGTCCAACCGTCCCTTGCTGGCAAATACCAGGTCCGGAATCACAGCGTCGTAGTTGCTAAAGACCGCACCGGGTCCGGGGGCAGCGATGCCGACGGGATTCTGTTCAAGGTAGACGGTAAATGCGGTTATTAATTTAGCGAGCACAAGCTGGTGAGGAAGTCCTGGTGCACAAGACACAAAAAGCTCTCCTTCGATGAGTTCATAGCGCTTGCCATCGTCGTCGGGAAAGGCGTCGAGGTCCGCGACGGTCATGAGGTGTTTGATATTTGAGGCCATGCTAATACCCTTAAAGCTAACTCATTGGAGGCAGGAGCTAATAATACACTACGCTAAAGCGAAGCGCGCGATCAGCGCTATGACCCAGCCGACGATGTCGAAGATGGCCAGAACTTTCGCGCCCACGGCCAGGCCGCGCGAGTCTTTGGCGACTTCGTACATATCAATGGTCTCGATCGCACTGGAGGCTTTCTTGAAAGCGATGATTCCAAAAATGAAACCGAAGCAGAACAACCCGACGATACTGAGAATCAGCGCGTTCTTGGCATCACTTTTGGCTTCTTGAGCTTTCGCTTCCAGTACGTGCGGCGGATAAAGCGAACTACCTTCTACTGGCGTTGGTGGTGGCGGTGGGACAAACGGAGCATCGGTCTGTTCGTGTGACACAGTCTTTTTCCTCGAGTTGGGGTGAAATAGAAAAGCACTTGTCAATACATCCGTGTTAGTTCAATACCCGTGTAGTAAGCCTTCAAAATCTGCTCGTAGGACCAACCCTGTTTCGCTAACCCATAAGCGCCGACCTGGCACATGCCGACGCCATGACCCCACCCGCGCCCGCTAAACAAAAACGAAATAACACGCCCGTTGGCGTATTCACGATCGATTACGAAGAGTTGCTCGCGCAGCCCAAGCGCCGAACGAATGCGGCCACCGCGAACATGAGCAGTGCCGCCCGTGCCGACGATCTCCAGATCGGTCACCCGGTGCGACGAACCTCGTGAAATTACACGCAGGTCGACAATCTGTCCAATGCCGCGTGCGGCTCGCGCCAAGCGCGCCTGAACCTGGCCCAATGAAAGGTTGTTGGTCCAACTTGAAAACGGCGAGAAGCGATCGGCAGCCGCGCCGTTTGGCGCCGGCTTCACTTCGAGAAAGTCGATCTGTCCGTTGGCTGCGAGATGATAAGTAACCGGCTCGCCACCAACCAGCGTTACCGACGAAACCGCGTAAGGACGTTCGCCAAGCTGTCGAAACAGAAACGCGTCCGGGTTGATTCCGATCGGCTGATCTTTTCCCTTCGTGGAACGGAGAATCAACTGCCCGTCGCTCGCGGGGCGGGCGTTTGCTTTTTGCAGTCGCAACAGATCGCGAGCTTCGAGGATGCGCGCAATCGCGTGCAAGACTCGCGCGCGCGACAAAGCCACGCGCGGTCTCAGGGTTACGTCGGGATACGCCGACAGATAGCCGTCGCGCACCAACATCGCAAGGTGTGCGCGATTCGCGGCCGGTACGTCCTGAGCATCGCGCACAGCGAGAAGGTAATCAGCATCAGCAGTGTTGAGGAGGGTCGCTGGGCCATCATCACCAAACACAGCCATCACGAGCGCAGTTGCAAAAGCCGGCGGACGATTCACGTCTTCGCCGCTGGCCGGCGTGGTTTGCCGCGCGATGCGCGCAACGTTAGCGATCCAGTTGCGCACTTCGGAAACGGATGCTTCCGCTGCGAGCCAGGAATCAGAGACTCGCTCCTGCAACGTACCGAAGTTTTGTGTCAGTAACAGACTGATGTCGCGCACGAGCGCGACGTGTTCGTCGTCGCGGAGGTCAGCCGGCGTGCGTGTGGTGCGAATCACGAATCGATCGAACGCGGCGTGGTCGGCGGCGCATTCGCGTCCACGCAAATAAGGAACTGCATCGTTGAAAATGTTTTCCGAGTCTTCAGTGCGGCCGCCGCAAGTTGACGTGTAGAGCGCGTTGATAGGTTCGCCGGCGAAAGTCGCGATAATGCCGCGCGTTTCGTCGACCGCGCGCGTCGAGAGTGGCTGTTCGGAAGTTAGACCACGATACACCTGCGAACGTGTCGTCGGCAGAAGGTCGAAACCCTGGGCCATGAACTGGCCGCGATTTTTGAGCGCGTAAGTGCGCGCGGCGACGGCTTGTGCTTTGAGAGCTTCGATTGCGGGATAACCGCCGGGCGAGAGTTCGTTTGCGACTACGCCGCGCACGTAATCTTCAAGACCGAGTTCGTTTACGACTGTCAGCGAGCCGCGCAGATTCGTGAAGACTTCGATGCGGCCGCGATACGGGCGATCGTTAAAACGCACGGGTGCGTCTTTCTCGTCGTCCGAAGCGAACACGACGGGCGCGCTCGAACTAAACATCGTGCCCGCGGTGCCCGAAGCGACCACTTCACGCGACGGCAAATTCGATCGCGACGACGTCAACCTCACATTACCGCTGGCGGTTGGCACCTGTGACTCATCCTTAGCCAAATCCGTTTTAATCCCTGTCCCTTGTACTCTCGCGTCGAACCCCGCCGCTTCCAGTCGCGCGCGCAACTCCTCTGCTTCAGCCCGCGGATGAGTTGAGCCAACAACCACGCCCCACGTCTTCGTTTCAGTATCGAGTGCCGAATGCCCGTCCTCGCGGGTCAGTTTTTCGATCACGTCTTCGAGGTCTTCAGCCTCGTCGCGTGTGGCTGCGCCGGACACGATCACTTTAAACTCCGCATCGTCCTTAGTCGCGGATAGCGGCGATAACAATCGTGGATCGACGCGAACGCGCGAAGTGTCGAGCGCGAGCAACGTTGAGCTATTGCCACTCGCGTTCAGCAAGTGTCCGGTCGTTGAAATGACAGCGGAACGCGCATCGGTTGTCAGTGCGACCCGGATTTTGGGTTCAGGACCGGTGACGACGGCCAGATTTGGCGGCGAAATGATCGGTGTGGTCGCAGTTGGTTGCGGCCATGCAGGTTGAGCCCGGCGCGGACGAGTCTCTGTCGAAGTTTGTTGCTGCGCGAGGATTGGAGAGAGGAATAACACCTGCGCGAGCAGTACTACGATCACTCTCTGGGCGAGGGAACGGCGCATGGCCGCATGTTACTACAACCGTTGACAGGATACCCAGAATTTACAAGACAATTCTGCGCGTCCTGTGGTATAGACGGAGCACACCCCCGGTCATTAAAGCCATGACGGCAGCAGCTTTTCGGTCTGTCCAGAGAATCAGGAGGCGTCTGAGCCCCCATGAGGAAGACTACATCCCAAAGCTTATTGTTGCCCGCCGCCGTGTGTCTCACCCTGGCGTTGCTGGTCGCGAGTTGTCTGCCACAGCCGACCGCTGAAGGCGGCGACATCACCATCACCCTCTACGGGTTTTCGATCATGAAAGAGTCGCTTGAGTCGGCGATCTATCCGGGTTTTACCAACAAGTGGAAAAAAGAACACGGCCAGGAAGTGCGGTTTCAGTCTTCGTACGCGGGCTCCGAAACGGTGACTAACCAAATCCTGCGTGGCACGCCTGCCGACGTCGCGATCCTTTCGATCGAACGCGACGCCGATCGTCTCAAGCAAGGCGGCTTTGTTACGTCCGACTGGCATACGTATCCGGCGAAGGGGATCATCAATAAGACGCCGTTCATCATCGTCGTCCGCAAAGGCAATCCGAAAAACATTCGCGACTTCTCGGATCTTGCCGCGCCCGGCGTGCGTTTGATTCATCCCGATCCGATCAGCTCCGGTGGCGCGCAGTGGTCCATACTCGCCATCTATGGTGCGGAGCTCAAGAAATCCCAAAGCGAATCAGGTGAACCAGACACGGGACGCGCCGTTCGAACGCTACAGGCGATCTGGAAAAACGTGATCTCGACTCCCGGCTCAGCGCGCGAAGCACGCACCACGTTTGAACTCGGCAACGGCGACGCGCTAATCACTTACGAACTCGACGCCCTGCTGATGAAACAAGCAAACGCGGCAATCGAGATCGTGGTGCCGAAAGCGACGATCTTCAGCGAACATCCCGCAGTCGTGATCGATAAGAACGTGAGCGGCAATAGACGCGCGGTTGTCGACGCGTTCATGCAGTATCTCTGGAGCGACGAAGCGCAGCAGGCGTTTGTGAAGTATCACTTTTACTCGGTTACGAACGAGGCGTTCAATCAGGCGAACCCGGAGTTTGCGCACATCGAGATGCCGTTTACGATCGAATACTTCGGTGGTTGGGACAAAGCATATCCGGACGTGATCGAAAAGGTGTTTCGCGATCAGGTGCAACGAAAGTGAACCACGGATAACACGGATGACACGGCCAAACCGATAAAGATATGAGCTCAGCAGTATCAGCAATGAGACATGTGCGTGGCTTCGATGTCGTGCGGCCGCTCAGTATAGGCATGCTCATCTTTATGATGTTGCCGCTGGTATTTCTGCCGTTGGCGTCGATCTTCATTTTCGGCACCAGCAACGGCCTCGACAAATTCTGGGCCGCGCTGATGGCTCCAGAGGCGATCTTTGCCCTGAAACTCTCCATGGCTACGAGTTTCTGGGCCACCGTTTTCAACGTCATCTTCGGGTTGTTCGCGGCTTACGTTTTATCTCGTTACAACTTCTGGGGCCGCAACGCACTCATCGTCACGATCTCGCTGCCGACCGCGATTCCGACGGCCGTTGCGGGGTTCGCGTTGCTGTTACTTTGGGGACCTTACGGCACACTTGGAAGACTGCTCCAGCCGCACGGCATCCAGATGATGTTCACCGCTGGCGCGATCATCCTCGCAAACATCTTCGTTACCTTTCCGCTCGCGTTCGGCGTGATCAAACCGGTCTTTGACACGATGAGCCGTTCGCTCGAAGAAGCATCGGCGACAATCGGTGCGACGCGTTGGCAAACATTCTGGCACGTCACGCTGCCTTCGTTGCGCGGCGCGATCGTCTCCGGCGCGTTGCTGACTTTTGCGCGCGCGGTTGGTGAGTTTGGTTCGACGATTCTGGTCTCGGGAAATCTGGCAGGCAGAACACAGACGGCGCCCCTTTACATCTTTGCGAAATTCAACGAAGGCCAGATCGAAGCCGCGAACGCGATCGCGATCGTGCTCGCGTTGTTCTCGTTTCTGATCTTCAGTGTGCTGTTCTTCGCGCGCGACTGGCTCGACGTCGATTAAGCAATGGCGAAAGCAAAGGAAACTTTGATCCCGAAACAACCGGAATCGCAATCGGCCGCCGATCCGCCGCCCGCTGCCGCGAGTGTGGTTGCCCTCAGCAAACACTTCGGCAAGACGAGTGTGTTGGAGAATATCAGTTTCGATGTGGCTGAGGGCGAAGTGCTGGTGTTACTCGGCGCATCAGGCAGCGGCAAGACGACGATTTTGCGAATCATTGCGGGGTTGGAGATGCCGTTGAAAGGGAAAGTGGTCCTGCACGGCAAGGACGTTACCGATCTGCCGGCACGCGAACGTGGCGTCGGAGTCATCTTTCAAAACTACGCACTGTTTCCCAAGATGACGGTAGAGAAAAACATCGGGTACGGCTTGCGCATTCGCAAGCATCGCCGCAAAGAGATCCGCGAGACGGTAAAAGAACTGCTGGCCCTGGTCCAACTCGAAGAACATCGCAAGAAGTATCCGTCGCAACTCTCCGGCGGACAGCAGCAACGCGTCGCGATCGCGCGCACACTCGCTTACAAACCGGAAGTGTTGCTGTTTGACGAACCGTTTGGCGCACTCGATACGCAAACGCGTTCGCATCTGCGCCGGGAGATCCGCGCGTTGCTCAAGAAGGTCAAAGTGCCGGCGATCTTCATCACGCACGATCAGGAAGAGGCGCTCGAGCTGGGCGATCGCGTCGCGGTGCTTAACGAGGGACACATCGAACAGATCGGGACGCCGTTTGAAATCTACAATCATCCGGCAACGGAATACGTCGCGACTTTTCTCGGAGCGGCCAACATTCTCGAAGCCACTGTCAGAAAAGACTTGCTGGAAGTCGGGCCAGCGAAAATTGCCGCGTCGCTCGATGCGTCGAAGTTTCGCGAGGGCGATTGTGTGAAGATCGTTTTTCGTCCGGAAGATGTGGTGGTGAGCCGCAGCGATCTCTTGCGCCCGGGCCTCACAAAGATCTCGAGCGCATTGATTGAAGAGCTCATTTTCGTCGGCGCATACGAGCGGGTCCGGTTGCGTTTGGATCTTGGTGGTGACGAGTGTCGCCGCGACGAGAGTCCTTATTTTCTGACGACCGAAACGCCTGAAAGACAGACCACAAAAGCGATCATCGCAACGCGGCCGAAACCGGAAGCGACTGCGAGCCGGTTGCAGGTCGGTGAGCGAGTGACGGTTGCTATAACCTCATTTACAGTTCTGGAGCCACAGACAAACACAGATGTCGCTAAAAAATAGACCGCTTACTTTTTTTTCAGTTCTGTGTTTTCTGTGTTTGTCCGTGGCCAATACTTCGGCACAAGTAGATCGCACGGACAATCAATTCTGGACTGACGTTCAGATCGCCGCACCGGTAACCAAAAACTTCGACTTCAATATTCTCGGCACGCTTCGCATCGGTCGAGACTGGAGTCATCCGGTCGACGAACGCATCGGCGCCGGCTTCACCTTCCGTCTTGGCAGTCATGTGACGATCTCGCCGAACTACCTGCACATCGGCATGCAACCGTTTCCGCGGCGGCGTATCTGGGAAAACCGTCTCACGTTGCCGGTCACGGTGCGTTTCAACGCCGGTGCATTCCGCATCAGCGATCGCAATCAATTCGAACGTCGAATGCGAAACTCTGGCGTGAAAGCGAATCGTTATCGAAACCGTTTGCAGGTGGAACATCCGATCGGTAACAAAGACTGGCAGTTGTCGATTTTCGTTGCGGACGAGGTTTTTTACGACTGGGCTGTTGATCGATGGGTGCGCAACCGGTTTTCAGTTGGCGGAATCAAGGTCTTCAATAAGCACTTCACGCAGGAGTTGTATTACTTGCGGCAGAACGACGGCGTCAGCATCCCAGGGGATCTCAATGTTCTTGGGACCACGCTGCGATTTCGGCTGTAGCCAAACTGTGAAATTCACGCCTAACCGCATTGATGTTCGCGAAAGGCAGCTCTCGCGCGTGCGTGCGGTTTGTGAGCAGAATAAAAACCCGCGCGTGTTCCGCGTCGATCCAGAGCGAGGTTCCGGTGAAACCGGTGTGTCCAAAAGCATCCGGCGGCAGATCGCTTCCCGCGGTTGATTGTTTCGTCGCTGCAAGCTGCCACGCGAGCGAACGAGCCTCTTCCAAACCATCCGTCATATTCTCGCGAAACAGTTTGCACGTGTCCGCGTTCAGCAACACGCTCGACTGCGCGATGAACTGTTGGGCCAACTGAAACACTTCACCAGCAGTTGAAAAAAGACCAGCGTGACCAGCGGCGCCGCCGAGGAAATACGCGTTGCCGTCATGCACCTCGCCCCAGATCAATCGCTGCCGCGAATTCTGATACTCGCCGCTGCCGCCCTCCGTGCACATGTTCTTCTCGTAGACGTTTCCGGTTTCGCAGGCCGCGATACCTGTTTGCAGCGCGATCTCCGGATTGAAAAAAGTCTGTTTGAGATTCAACGGCTCGAAGATCTCGCGTTGGGCCAGTTCGACGAGTTGGTGACCGGTCATGCGTTCGAGCAGGATGCCGAGCGCGATGAAACCGAGATCGCTGTAGACGACGCGGGTGCCGGGCTTGTATTCGAGATCGAGACTGGCAATCGCACCTGCAGCGCGTTCGCGTTCGTCTTCGGCGAGTATGTAAAGCGGGCGCCACGCGGGCAGGCCGGACGTATGCGTCAACAGTTCACGCACCGTGATCATCTGTTTGTCCGTGCGCTCAAATTCCGGAAGGTAATGCGAGACGGAGCTGTCGAGCGTCAGCTCGCCGAGTTCGATGCGCCGCGCGCAGAGCATTCCGGTGATGAGTGGTTTCGTGAGCGAGGCCAGATCGTAGATTGTTTCGAGCTTGTTGGCGATGCGATACGGCTGGACCACTGAATGGCCCAAAGCATCCGCGAAGACGACTTCCTCGCGTTCGCCGATCAGATAGACTGCCGAGGGAAACTCGCCAGAGTTGATTTGTTCGGTGAGGAAACCCGAAAGTTTTTCATCGCGCGTGACCATTGTTCTAACTACAAACCATCCACAGATTACATAGATTCCTAACTCTGTGTAATCTGTGGATGGCTCTTACCTCAAGTTTGCGCTGAGCTCACTCACGCCGGGATGCTCAGCATGTTCGCGAATCCTTTCCAAAGTGCGTAACGCCAAACTCAGCGCGTTGCGGCCGTCAGAACCCGAAACCGCCGGCGGTAAACCATTCTCAGCCGAGTCGAGAAACGAGACGATCTCCGCGCGCAACGGCTCGACGTCAATCACGTCGAGGTGTTTGATATGCACGCCCGGCCACGAACCAGTCGCAGCCGGTGGCGCAAGACTGCTCACGGTCGCGCGCTTGGTCGTGTAGTCGATTGCGACGTAGTCGTGCGGTTGAAAGAAACGCATCTTGCGAATCTTTTCCATGCCTACGCGCGAAGCGGTGATATTCGCGACCGCGCCGGATGAAAACTCGAGCCGCGCATTGGCGGCGTCGACCTTATTCGTCAGAATCGCAATCCCGACCGCGTGAATGCTTGTCACTTCAACTTCTTCGCCGACGAGCCACTGCACGATGTCGAGATCGTGAATCATCAAATCGAGCACCACGTCGATATCGAGCGAACGCGCGGTGAACTGTCCCACGCGGTGAATCTCGAAATAGACCGGCTTCTTCACGTGCGGCCGCAACGCGATCATCGCTGGATTGAAACGTTCCAGGTGACCCACCTGGAGCAACGCGTTGCCTTTTTCAGCCGCGCGGATCATTTGATCCGCTTCCTCAAGCGTGCGCGAGAGCGGCTTTTCGACGAGGACGTGAATGCCTTTTTCGAGCAGACCGCAGGCGATCTCGCAATGTGCTTCTGTCGGCACTGCCAGGCTCACCGCATCCACGCGGCCGATCAACTCGCGCCAGTCAGCGGTCCACTCGGTCGTTCTTTCTTCACTAACGCTGCGCGCCGTTTCTTCGTTTAGATCGCAGACCGCGACAAACTGCGTCCGTCCTTCGCTCGCGAGCGCACCGTGAATGCGCGCGTGCTGGCGGCCAAGACTGCCGACGCCGATGACTGCTGTACGTAATGACATGGTTTAGGTAACTTAAACTGATTATTCCGAATCGGAGCCGAATATACTTGCATCCTTCTGCGCTTGCCAAGCGACTCTACATTCTCCTGTTTATCGTCGTCGTCGTCTTTTACTTTTACGGTCTCGAAAGCTTGCCGCTGCTTGGTCCGGACGAGCCGCGTTACGCGCAGGTCGCGCGCGAGATGTTTATGCGCGGCGATCCGATCACGCCGACGCTCGGCGGCCACACGTGGTTCGAGAAACCGGCGCTGCTGTATTGGATGATCATGGCGTCGTTCAAGATCTTTGGCGTGAACGAGTGGAGCGCGCGGCTTGGTCCGGCAGTTTGCGGGTTGTTGACGATCGCGGCGGTGTGGCGTGTCGGACGCGAGGTGGAACGCACGTCAGAGCAGGCGCGGGATTTTAGTTTTTGGTCGGTGCTGGTCGCCGCGAGTTCACTCGGGTTGATCGTGTTTGCGCGAGCGGCGAGTTTCGACATCGTGATCACGATGACAAGTGCCTGGGCGCTAGCGTTTTTTGTACTTGGAGAACTGCGTCGCGAAAAAAGATCCGCGTTTTTGATCGGGTTTTATATCTGTGTCGGGCTTTCGTTACTAGCTAAAGGACTCGTCGGGGTGGTAATCCCGTTCGGAGTAGTAGGTCTTTATTATGTTTTGAGACGCGCGTGGCCCGCGCGCCAAGTCTGGCTCAGCTTGTTGTGGGGAATTCCGCTCGCGGTGGTGGTTTCCGCGATCTGGTATGGACCCGTGATCGCGCGCCACGGATGGTTGTTTGTCGACGAATTTTTTATCCAGCACCACTTCGCGCGTTACGTTTCAAACAAGTATCACCATCCGCAGCCGATCTATTTCTATCCCGCGATCATTCTGATGCTGGCATTGCCGTGGACGGCATTTCTCATCGAGGCGCTCGCGAAGGTTCGAGGTTGGATATGGCGAGGTGGCGACAACATGAGCATCTTGCGGGTGTTTTCGTTGGCGTGGCTGGCGATGCCGATCGTGTTTTTCTCGTTTTCGGGATCGAAACTCCCCGGTTACATATTGCCCGCGTTGCCTGCGGCTGCTTTCCTCATCGCCGATCGATTCATGGATTCGATCTCAACGTGGTCGCTAAGAGCCACGGGCGCGATCTGCCTCGTACTAGCCACGGGCGGGTTTGTTTACGCACTTCAGTCGAAACAAATCTCGATTCTTTGCGCAACGCTGATCGCGGTGCCGCTGCTTGCGGCAGCCGTAGCGTCTTTGGCCAAGCCGAACGAACGGCCGGTCTCGCTGGCGTTGATCTGCGGCTCGACGTTCGTGCTCGTGATGGTGGTGTCGATCTGCGCGGCGCCCGCCGTGGGGCAACGTGAATCGGTCAAAGACCTTTTGCAACTCGCCGATGTGCGGGGTTATGCAAGCGCTCCTGTTTTGGCGCAACGCAGCGACGATCGCTCGGCGCAGTTCTACGCGCACGATCGCGTCGTTTACAACGCGGAGGGGGAACCGATTACTTTCGACGAGGTAACGTTGGGGCAGGCGCGTGCGCTTGGGGAGCGAATTGTGGTCTTCATCCCGCTGGAGTATGCCGACAACTTTAAGAACGCTGGAAACATGGAGTTTTTCGGCGACAACGGCCGCCTCGCAGTCTTCGGCTGGAAACCTTAGACAGGATTGACAAGGTTAACAAGATGAAACCAGCTAGGAAGTAGAGAGGTTTCTTTCAAGCTGTTCTTTCCTTCCTAACTGCTTTTATCCTGTTAATCTTGTTAATCCTGTCTAAAAGTTTAGCGGAGGTTCGTGTCGAAGAATTCGATGACGATGCGATCGTAGGCTTCGCCTTGTTCGCCGGTGGCTGAGGGCAAACTGAAACCGCTCAACGGCAGACTGGTGCGTGTCTCGACATTGCCG
The DNA here is from genome assembly GCA_035279345.1 of Pyrinomonadaceae bacterium. GTDB lineage: Bacteria > Acidobacteriota > Blastocatellia > Pyrinomonadales > Pyrinomonadaceae > PSRF01. Next base: position 14,754 of record DATEHX010000343.1, read on the forward strand.
GGAACCGGGAAACAACTTTGCAGCGATACCGTCTCGTCTTTTAAGTGGCCCGCGTCGCCGCCTGAAAGAAGCATTACTCGCGTTTCCCGTATCGAACGCGCAATGTCGCAAGCGGACGTGCTGTCGAAAGCGCCCAACAAGTAAGTCTTCATCGCCGTTCGCGACAGATACTGCACGAAACCGTTCTCCGTCCCCGTGCAGTTTGAGACTGCCGTTTTCAACAAAGCATCGGGCGACGCGGTAACCGAGTCGAGCACGAGCACCTTGATTTCGGCCTCACGACTCGCTGCTTTCAACGCGCTGTACGCGCCGAGTTCCACGCCATAAACACCGAACATGTCGCCCACGAGCTTCTTTTCGTTCTCTGATTGCAGTGTACGGAGAAACTGGATTGCGGCGAGAACATCGTCGCCTTCATGCGCGCCGAGCGAAGTCCACTTCACGAGTGGTGCCTCGCCGTGACCGCGCAGGTCGGGCCAGAGAATCGTAAAGTTTGTGGTCTCGTTGATCTTGACGCCGAGGTTAAAAAGCCACGAGCGATCGCCGCCGTAACGATGCAACAGGATCACAGCCGGCGCGCCATCAGCGCCTTTGAGTAACCAGCCGCGGCTTTTCCTTCCGTCCTGGTTGGACCAGGTTTCGTCAGTGACTTTGATTGCGCGTCCGCTGATTTGTGTGAATCCCTGCGGCGTGACTACGTAAGGGCGTTTTGCCGGGCGCGAGACGCAATAGACGACGTATGAGAAAAACCCGGCGACGGCCAGCCCAATCACCAGCAATATTGGCAATAAAGACTTGAGGAGCCTTTTACCAAATCTTCTTCGGGGTGGCATCAGCGTCGCTCTCGCACGGGGCTTACTGCATCATAGTCTTCAGGCGTGTTGATGTTAACAAA
>DATEHX010000344.1:0-26269 GCA_035279345.1 Pyrinomonadaceae bacterium
GGATAGATAAGGACATTAGAGAGCGCGGCATCGACGAGTGGAATCCGATTTGGAACGTCCTCGATATGACGCCGCAGGGACGTGGGAGTTGGTACGCGTCGCTGGATTACGGTACCAAAGTGCAAGCGGCTCGACAGTAAAGTTGAAATTTAATTAGTTGCCTCTGGTTCGCCCCCACTGGCAATCCTCTGCAAACTGGTCCCTCACACAACATGGCAAAAATTGCATACAAATGGCGGGTGATGATCACGGTCGTCGTTGGCGGGTGGATGATTAATCTTGATACAACCGTCATCAACGTTGCTTTTCCAACTCTGCGCCGTGAATTCGCCGCCGGCATCGACGAGGCACAATGGGTCATTAGCGTTTATGTGCTGGCACTCGGTATCGCGACACCACTCGCGGGTTTTCTGGCCGATCGTTTCAGTATCAAACGCACCTACATCGCCGGATTATCCGTCTTCGTGATCGGCTCACTCCTTTGCGGTCTCGCTCCCGGTCTCACGCCACTGATCGTTGCGCGTGCTTTACAGGGAATTGGTGGAGGTATCGCACAGCCTTTGGGCGTTGCCATGCTTTTCATGTCATTTCAAACTGAAGAGCAAGGGCGGGCTTTCGGAATATTCGGTCTGGTGATGGTAGTGGCGCCCGCGCTGGGTCCACTCCTGGGCGGAATACTTGCCGATCGAGAGTTGTGGCGCTGGATCTTTTTCGTCAACATTCCGGTGGGTATCGTAGGAGTATTTTGCGCCTCCAGACTCCTGCGCGATAAAGAAGCAAAGCAAGCTAAGCCGTTCAACCCTCTCAGCATCATCGCTTTGGCGCTTGGTGTAGCCTCCATCCTTTATGCGACGTCAGTTGTCAATCACTACGGTTGGGCCTCCAAATTAGTGATTGGTTGTTTGGTGTTAGGCGTGGCTGCTCTCATCGCTTTCGCAATCGTCGATCTGAGGTTTACGGAAGCACCGCTGCTGGACTTACGTCTTTTTCGAAAACGTACTTTTCTGATGGCAAGTCTCATCGGGTACGTCGCAGTCGTGGCTCTCTTCGGCGCTGAGTTCCTGCTACCGATTTATCTCCAGGGGTTGCGAGGTCTCACAGCATTGCGGTCGGGAGTGATCCTGTTACCACTCGCAATCACGGCCGGCCTTATGAATCCCATCGCCGGCAGGCTTTACGACAAGTTTGGACCACGGCCACTGGTAATCACCGGTTCGATTCTACTGTTGATAAACACGTGGCAGTTTGCACATCTCGGCACCGACACGCCTATCAGTCAGATCGTGTTTTTACTAGCGCTGCGCGGTCTGGCAATCGGTTTGATTATGCAAGCGACTCTTACGAGCGCGCTTGGCAAGGTCACAAAGCCTGCGTTGCCGCTGGGCTCGTCGTTGGTTAACTCAACTCGTTTTGTGGTTCAGGCACTCGGGGTCGCATTACTGGCGACGGTCTTGAGCAGTGCTCACTCGAATGGAGAAGATCTGCGCGGCTTCGAGCAGGCATACAAAATCACATTTTACGCGGCGTTGGTTGCATTACTGATGGGGTTGCGCTTGCCGGGTTGGCCGCGAAATTGGACAGCACGTGGTGCGAAAAAGTGAAGGAGCGGCCCGCAGACCGCTCCTCCATATCCGCGTGAATCTCTCGATCCTCACGGACCGAATGGCTTGAGAATATTCGCGAACGCCCAGTTGCTCTGCGAAATGCCGCTACAAACAGGCGAAGCGAAGCCCTGGTTCGGGCAACTGCCGTTGTCGCGCGCCACAGACCACATCGAGAGCCGGCTGATGTAGTTGTTTGCGTTGGCGAAGTTCAACAGCATTTGCGCATCGCTCAGTTGGAAGATCTCGGTGTTGACGTCGTTGATTCCGATCATCGGAGTCACACCGATAGACGAGGTCAAGCCTGCCGCCACGACCTGATTGTGCGTGTTACTCGCGGCTTGTGTAGCACTGAGTCCCATCTGACCGCCGTTATCGTTGGCCGAACCATAGTCCATGGCCATGACGTTTATGACGTTCACATTGAGCCCGGAAGCTTTGATGCTGTTCAGAATATTCACACCACTCGCTACCAATCCCGTCGGCAGAACCGGCAGCGTGAAGGAAATGTTTAGATTTGGATTCGCGTTCTTTAGTCCGACTAACGCCTGGTTGCGACGATTGATCGAAGCCTGATCGGTTGTAGCTCCGCCTTCAATGTCGAAATCCAGTCTCACCGGTGTGCTGCTGTTCACACTGTATTTATTGAGCACCGATTGGTAAGCAGCCTGAAGACTCGAAACCGTCGTGCATCCCAGTGCTAATTCAGTTCCCGAAGCGCCGCCGAACGAGATGATCACATCGCCACCGGCAGCACGTATGCCCTGCACCAGCGAGAGTATGGTGGTGCCGTTGGGCAGCGTGTCGTTTGCGACCGTGGCTCCGACACCGCCCCATGTCGGCGTGCAGCCGCCGTTGCCGACGACGAATCCGAGCGTAAACACCTTGATTCCCGATTGCTGTTGAATTGTCAGGAGTTGCCAATCAACCGTCAGGCCCATGTCAACATAAGGCGCGAACGTTTTCGAACCCGGTGGTGGCGGTGGTGGACCGTTCGGCGTGGTGACGTTTATTGCCGCGCTTTGCGCGGAACTTCCCGCAGCGTCGTTGGCCGCAACTCTAAAGCTATACGTAGTCTGGGGAGACAAGCCGGTTGCGGTGAAGTTGGGACTGCTGGAAGTCCCGAACGCAACACCGTTTCGAAAGATCGTGTAGCCGGTTAAGACGCAGTTGACGGCCACAGTTGAAGCGGTCCAACTGAGATTCGTGCTGTTGCTTGTGGTTCCCGAGGCTTGTAGTCCTGTTGGGACACTGGGAACGGTTGTACAGGCACTACACGTTCCGATGATGGTCCATGGCGCGCCACTTCCTGCTCCACCGTTGTTAGTCGAAGGGTTTTGACCCTGCGTCCAGAAGTTAGCTTGATAGTTGACGCCGTTGAGACTTGCCGTGTTGCCGCCGTTGTAAACAGTGGTAGCGTTCCAGGTCGGCGCGCACGAGCCGCCTCCGCCACCTCCGCCCGATCCGCTGCATGCTCCATTGCTGGTCCATGGTTGACCGCTGCCTGGTCCACCATTGTTAGTGGCGGGGCTTTGACCTTGCGTCCAGAAGTTTGCCGTGTACTTGGTTCCGTTGAGACTCACCGTCATGCCGGCTGTATATACCGAAGTGGAAACCCACGCCGAAGGGCAGGTAGTCTGTGCAGTCCCCACGCGCGACATGCACAGTATCAAGAGAGAGAGTCCGAGAGCGTATTGGATTTTGCGACTTGAGTTCATAGAAGCTCCTCGATGTTAGGACTTGATTGGACGGGGGAAGTGAGTTGTCTGCAATATTGGGAGGAAAACTAGACTGGGTGAGTAGACTTTTATTCCTAATGACAGCGGCTGTCAATAGTCAGAGGATACTTATGTGTGAGGATTGAGAGTCTCGCTTAATTGCCTCCGATTTTCCCTGGTCCCCAGAGTGCTCTTCCGGGTTTTACGCCGGTGTGCTGTCCGTTTTTGAGCACCTGTTGGCCGTTCACAAAAACGTCTCTAACGCCGACGGAATACTGGTGTGGATTCGCGAACGTGGCGCGGTCCGCGATTGTTTGTGGATCGAAGATAACAACGTCGCCGAACATGCCGGGCTTTAGCAGTCCTCGATCCTTGAGACCGAGGTTGGTTGCCGGCAAGCTGGTCAGTCGTCGCACCGCTTCTGTGAGTGAAATGACTTTCTCGTCGCGCACGTACTTTCCGAGCAGCCGCGCGAAGTTTCCATACGCGCGAGGGTGTGCGGCCGACTTCAAAAACACGCCTTCAGTAGCGATCGAAGCCGCGTCAGAACCGAACGAAACCCACTGCTGACGAATCTGCTTTTTGATGTTGTCTTCACTCATCAGAAAATAAATCGTACCGATGCGCGAGCGATCTTCGAGTAGCAGATCCATGATCGTCTCGATTGGATCTTTCCCGCGCATCTTTGCAACCTCGGCGAGAGTCTTTCCAGTAAGCGGTTTCAAACTATCGTTTCTGAAGCTCGCCAGTACGAGGCGATCGGGCGAACCCGCTAACAGGTACAGATTTTCCCAATCGTTTGACGGCGTGCGAACGGCCTCAGCGATCTTTTGACGCGTTGCCGGATCCTGAAGCCGCTTGTAAGCAGCTTCGCGCCCACCATCAAAAACCCACGGTGGCAACGACGCATCGAGGCCGGTTCCACCCGCGGGATACGTGTACATGTCAGCGGTGATCTTAACGCCGGCTTTGCGCGCGTCTTCGATCATTTTGATCGCTTGATCCATCTTGGGCCAATTGGATTCGCCGGACGCTTTGAGATGGTAAATCTCCGCGGGAAGACCGGCTTCACGGCTGATGCGAATTGTTTCCTGCACGGCTTCGATCAACTGTGCACCTTCACTACGCATGTGCGCCGTGTATTTGCCTTTGTACTTCGCCGCGACTTTGCATAACTCGATCAGTTCATCCGTCTTCGCAAAAAATGCCGGCGGATAAATCAACGCGGTAGTGATGCCGAGCGCGCCCGCTTCCATCTCGCGACGCACGAGCTCTCGCATCTGATCGAGTTGCGGGGGCGTGGGTGGTTTGTCGTCAAGGCCGATAACGTATTCACGAATCGTAGGCGCGCCGATGAACGACGCGACATTTTGCGAGATGCCCCGTTTTTCAAGACCATTGAGATACTCGGCCAGCGTTGTCCACTCAATATCAAACTTCAGATCTCCTTGCGACTCGCGTCTCCGCTTTTTCATTTCATCGCTAAGCGGACCCATGGAACTTTCGCCAAAAATCTGCGTGGTAACTCCTTGCAGAAGTTCACTCAACGAACGGTCGTCGACAAACCAGGAAGTCTCGGAGTGAGAAAGCATGTTTATGAAACCGGGCGCGACTGCTAGTCCCGTGGCGTCAACGATCGTTGGCGTAGTTGCACGATTCAGGTTTCCGATTGCGACTATTCGATCACCCTTTAGCCCCACGTCTGCTTTAACTGGCGCTCGACCCGTGCCGTCATAAACCGTGCCGCCTTTAATAATGACGTCGAACTGTTGTTGAGCAACTGAAACGGTACGTTGTTGGCCGTACGTCATGACCGTCAACGCAAGACAGAGCGTCAGAGCCAGGAGCTTGTGCATGTTGTTTTTCATAGTTGGGCCCGCATTATATATTGAGTAGCCTATCGGAGGTCACTGGACCATCATCGACGGCGCGTGTGAGGTCGATGGAAAGATCGAAGTGTTTATTACTAATGTCGAAAACAAAACATGCGGCGGATTTGCGACCGTGACCTATCCCGCCGATGCGGTTCGCTTACCTCGAAGCAATTTGCCTGTAGTCTTTCGCGCAACTCAGCTTAGTTGTACTGAGTTTTCTAATTTACTTAAAAAATTTGACTGGGCTGTCGAATTTTCGTCTGCGCAAACGACTAATGTGTGAATTAGGATTGACCGCGCCTGCCGCAGGCGAGCGCAAAACCGTTTCAAGGAGAACGCATGAGAAAGATCAGGATCATTGAACATATCTCGCTGGACGGCGTGATTCAGGGGCCCGGCGGCCCGGAGGAAGACAACTACCGCTATGGCGGTTGGGCGGCGCCGCATGACGACCCCGCTGGAGGAGAGGCTATCGTCGCAGCGCACGGCGACGATTTCGATCTGCTGCTGGGTCGCCGAACTTACGATATCTGGAGCGGCTTTTGGCCGAATGCCCCGAGAAGTCCGATCGCAGACTCTATCAACTCGGCGACAAAATACATCGCGACCCACCGACCCGAAAGTCTCGAATGGGGGCCTGCTGAGGACCTCGGATCGGACATCGTCGCGGGCGTTCGCCGCGTCAAGGCGATGGACGGGCCGCACTTGATCGTGTGGGGCAGCTCGACGCTGACGCCGGTGCTGCTCGAACATGAGCTTGCGGATGAGATATTGCTACTCGTCTTTCCGGTTCTGTTGGGCACCGGCAAACGTATCTTTGCGGATGGAACCCCGCCACGCGAATTCGCGCTCGTCAGCACGAAGGCTACGTCCACGGGCGTCATCATCAGCACCTACAAGCCCAACGGCCCTTTGCGGAGGGGCACTTCCGGCGACGCGTCGTAAGCCGGCGGCTCGAACAATTGAAACAAGTAAAAGAGGCACAAAGGGGTTGCTACCCCATTTGTGCCTCTTGGTTGATCTAACGGATCGTTCTACTTAGCCTTCACGTTCACGTTACCGCCGCCCAAAGTAATGGGCGCGGTGTTTGTGCCGACGCGGCGCCAGATGACGCCGTTGTTGTCGAGGATCGTGATCGCGTAAGCGTCGCCCACGCGCGGCGTCAGCAGATCGCCGTCACGAACGTCAACCGTGAAAGTGTAGTTGCCGAATGACGCCACAACTGCACCCGTCGCCGGATCGACCTTCTGCACGGTCGCCTTGCCCGCGAACGACGCCCGGTTTGCAATACTCGTGCTGGGAGTGTTGGCGAAGTTCAGGAACCCACCTCCCCAACTCGTGCTCTTCACGATGTAGTTGAATCCGTCCGTGCCACGGAAAATGAAAGTCGAATTACCCTTCAGATTGTTCTTATCAATCCGAACGGTGAACCCGAAGTTCGCTTTGCCGTTAACACTGCCATCGAAGGGTACCCAACCACCGCCTGCTACACGCTGATCGTTTGTGCCCACCGCTACGTTGATGGTGCCCAAACCAATCGGGTCGGCGGTCCAGTATCCGTTCGCCGCTTCGATCTTCACCTTCACGACGTACGTATCGGCCGCCATTCCCGGCTGCAATACGAGTGCGTCGCCGTTGCCGTCGACGGGAACGTTACCGACGACCAGATCCGGCGTGTTGGTCATGTTGCTCGACTTGAAGATCTCAAACCTCACTCGCGCGAGCGTGATGTCGCCCGGTGCGCCATCGGCGTCCTGCGTCAAATGAGCCGCGAGACGAACCGTTGCCGTCGTGATGTTTGGACCAGCAGTAATGATCCCCATGTCGCCGGTATACGACGTTTCCGCGGTTTCCTTGTCAACGTTGATCGTAACCGTCGCATTCGCCGCGGCGCCGTGCGGATCCATCACTTTCAGATTGATGTTGTATACCCCGGCCACAACCAGCGGATTGCCGGAGATGGTCCAGGTTCCAACACCCGTCGGCGTCAAGGTGATTCCTGCCGGTAACGACGACAGCACCGAGAACGTCAACGAAGCAATCGCATCGTCGGCATCCGAAATCGAAATAGTCACTGGCGTGACCGGATCGCTGTACTGAACCGTCTGCGACAGCAAATTGATAGTGAACACCGGTGCATCGTTCACCGCATTGACGGTGACGTTAACAGTAGCTGTAGATGTGCCGCCGTGTCCGTCGTCGATCGTGTAGGTGAAGGAATCGCTGCCGAAGAAGTTCAGCGCCGGTGCGTAATGGACCGTCTTGTTCGGGTTGATCGAAACCGCTCCATTCGCTCCCTGCGTTACCGACGTGACGCTGAGCGTATCGCCGTCCGGCTCAACGTCGTTAGCGAGAACATTGATGTCGACCGGCGTGTCTTCATCGGTTGTCGCATTGTCGTCACTTGCAGTTGGCGCTGCATCCTGCGTAATCGTGACGGTGCGGCCGGCGATAGTCAGTGTGCCAACACGAGCCGTGCCCGTTGTATTAGGAGCGACCGTGAAATTCACCGTGCCGTTATTGCTGCCGCTCGCACCGGAATCGATCGTGATGAACGAGCTGTTGCTCATCGCGTTCCAATCGCACGGCGCAGTCGCCGACAAATTCTTCGTGATTGTTACGTTACCCGTATTGCCGGGCGAGAAGAACGCCTGCGTGGTCGGCGAGACTGTCGCGCACGACGTCGGAATCGTAACTTTGAAAGCACCGCGGCCATGCGTAAAGGCAAACAAGGTCGTGACGCCATTGTTGTTAACTGCCGTCATCGACTCGACCACGGTATTCGAGAAGCCCGTGGTTTCACGCGCCCAGTTCGCTCCGCCATCGAGTGAAACAAACACACCCAAATCAGTGCCGACGTAGATGCGTTGGCCGTCGTTTGGATCGACAACCACACTATGCGCCGGAATGTCGGGAATGGCGTTGACGTTACCGGCCGTTTGCGTGCCATCGGCGAGAGTCCAGTTCGCGCCTCCGTCCGTGCTCCTGAAAACGTGACCGGCACTAGTGCCGTTGACGTTTGGCGTACCGTTGAAGGTTGAGATAGTGGCCCAAACGTTATTAGCGTTGCTCGGGTCATATTCAACCCACGAGATCGTGCCGTTGCCATTGCCGCGCGGCGTGAAGCTTTGCAGCCAGACAGTATTCAACACACTCGCGGCGTTGGCGGTCAGGCCGGTGGTGGTCCGGCGGAGCTGACCGGAAGCCGCGCCGTTGATGACGACGTTGGAGTTGCCCGGCGCGATCGCCATCGCGGTAATGGAGCCACCGGTTTGCTGCGCATTGCTCGTCCTGGTCCAGTTCGTCGCGTTGTTGTCGGTGCGCCACATGAAGCGGCCGCCGATCCACAAGCGAGTCGGCGTGTTTGGATCCATTCTGAACACTGTGATGAACGGGAACACATCGCCGGCGATGCCCGTAATGACCGACGCTGAACTCGCGCCGCCATTCGTCGAGCGCCGCAGGGAAAGTCCCGTCGTCTCGAAGAAGATCGTGTTTGTGTTGGCCGGATTCACGGCGACGTAACCACCATCGCCACCGTTAATGCGTGCCCAGGCGTTTGGACCAGCGGCATCGGTGCCGCGGTTCGTTCCGTTGTCCTGCGTACCACCGAAGTAGGTTTGTCCGTTCGGATAAGGCAAGCCGTGATAGAACTGCGTCACCGCGTAACCGTTATTCAAAGGACCCCAGATGACCGGCGAGGGAACAGTAAAGAAGCCGCCGGGCGTGAATTCGTTACCGCAGATCGGGCTCGTAGGCGTGATCGCACCGCCACCGGGAGTAGTGCCGGTCGCGTAGCCAACGTTCCCTGTCTTCGCGTTGTCGGTTTTGTAAATGCCGCCGTCATTGCCGGCGAACAGCGTTTGGTTAGTGGAGCCGTTGTAGTTTGGATGAAAGAGGAGAACGTGATTGTCGGCGTGAACGAGTTGCGGATCGCCGTTGTTAGGCGGAGTGCCGTTGCCCTGGAACCACCAATACGAGGCTACGGCCCAGTTGACACCGCCGTTGTCGGAGCGGAACAGATCGACACCGCCGGCCCAAATCTTGTTTTCGTCAGTCGGATCGACTGCGATGACGTTGTCGTACCAACCCTGATTCAAAAACTGACTGCCGCCGAGGCCGCATTGCGTCAATGCGCCGTTAACCGGATTACTTAGTAACAGCGTGTCTTGCAGGTTTGCGCTGTTGTTGCGCGTTTGCGTGGTCCAAGAGCCGATGTCACCTGATGCTGTCGAACGGAAAACTCCGAGCAGGCCATCCGTGTAATTCGCAGTCGGGAAGTTTGGATTCGTTCCCGCGCCGCAAGCAATACAAGACGCCATCGCGTAGATGACGTTCTGATTCGACGGCGCGAGCGCCAGCGCGGTACGACCCTGGTTCACTTCCGAGAAAACGTCGTCCCACGTGCCTGAGCCTGCCGCATCCACGTTGCGGAAGATGTGTGAACGCGAGAATGTGCCGACTGCGGCGAAGATGTAATCAGTCGCCTGGTCAGTGCGGATCACGAGGTCCATCGCGCCGTTGGCGCCGTTCGCCACGTTCGAGACGAGGACTTGTGTCCAGTTCGTGCCGCCATCGAGACTGCGGAAAACACCATTGCGCGTTGCGGCGTAAACGTTCTGGCCGTTCACCGGACTGACAACGATGTCGTTAACGAAGAAGAAGTTTGCGCTTGAGGCGGTTGATGCGAGACGCGTCCAGTGTGCGCCGCCATCATTGGTCTTGAAGATGCCCGCACCGCGAACTCCATCCGCGTTAAAGAAGCCTTCACCAGTGCCGGCGTAAAGCGTGTTTGGGTCCGTGGGATCCATCGCCAAAACCGTCACGGCGATGTTTGCGAGAAAGTCATCGAGGGGCGCCCACGAATTACCGGCATTAGTCGTTTTCCAGATGCCGCCCGCAACACCAGCCGCGTACATCACGTCAGGATTAACCGGATCGATCACGAGCGCGCGCGTGCGGCCGCCGACGTTGCCTGGTCCAATTGATTGCCAGGTGCCGAGCACACCGCTGGTCGAGGCGCTACCGTCACCGGCGCCACCACCGCCAGTGCCGCCCGGGAACTGCGGATCATCGTCGCCATCGCCGAGAAGCTCTTCGGATTCCTGCGCTGGCGGCAGATTCTTGTTGCCACGCGTCGAGAAGCGCTTCATCTTTTTAATCTTCTCTTTTGCCGCGTAGTAGCGTTCGATTGGCAACTGCTTCTCGCCTTTCGGCAGGCGCTTTTGCAAGTAAAACTCGAGTGCCTCGCGTGGTTGATCGAAGCGGTCCATGCCTTCCTCGCTTTCTCCTTTGAACAGGGAGGCGAGACGGGGGTTACGTTTGATGAGTTCGCGTTGGGTCGCCTTCTCTCTGGCTGACTCACGCTTCTCGCGGGCAGTTTGCTTTTGCGAGACCGAAGACTTCGCTGCTTTTCGTTCGGTACGTGCCTTGGTTCGTTTGAGATTTGTTTTGCGTGCTTGCGTACTCACGCTGTTCGTGAGCAGCATGCAGATCAGGGTCAATGACGTTACGAGGGCGCGCATTGTAGGGATGTTTCCTTTCTGGGAAAACGGGAGTCGGTAGTAATTACGTGCAGTTGTTTAGCGGAGTAAAACTGCGTTATCAAGCTTTCTGGCTGTTTCGGATTAGACTGACTTGAGGGCGCGGATTATAGTTGAAGCACTCCCCGGTAACAAGGAGCAAAGCATGAAAGCGGTAGCTTTATTTTTAGTGCTCGGTGCGGCGGGTTGGCAAACGATCGATTTCAACGGTCTCTTTACCTTTCGTCTGCCCGACGGGTTCCAGAAGCTTGAAGAGGCAAAACCGGACGATCCGCGGGCCGAGTATCACAAGGGACAAACTAAGTTGATCGTCGTTTGGGCTCGCACTGAGTCCGGCGCTTACGACAAGCGCAGGCAAGACTGGATGCACGATTACCACGAGACAACCACGAGAATTCGCGGACTACGCGCAAACGTTCGTACCTACTCACAGAGCAAAGACTCAAAGCGTTCCTATCGTGCTGAACTAAACGTCGGTAATTGGGACAAAGGCCAAGTCCAAATTTACATGCGACTGGAAACCGACGATCCCGCAATGCTCGAAATCGCGGAACAGATCTTCACGTCGATCAATATTCCCCTTCCCTCACCCGAGCGATCTTCAAGACCTTGAATCGTTTCTTCAGTTTTTAAGTCTTTGCCTTCTCAACTTATTTTGGCGGCGTAGTAGCGCGGCTTGGCGCTCATATTGACATTCTATAGGAAAGCGTTAATCTGTAGCCTCTACAGAACGTCTATAGGAGTAGAGACATCGCAAAACGGCAAGTTGAGGCACTTTAAAGGCGACATGAGGTGAAGCACTCGTGCCATTGATTCCTCGCATCACCAGTCTCTGGTCCAACCTGTTCCACAAGGACCGGGTGGACCAGGAGTTCAGTGAAGAGATCCAGGCATACCTGGACATGTTGACTGAGGCGAATATCAGGCAAGGCCTAACGCCTCAAGAGGCTCGGCGGAACGCGCTCCTCGAGCTTGGCGGCGTCGATCAGGTTGAAGAAAAAGTGAGGGAGGTTAGAATGGGTCAATTCATAGAAACCGCGTGGCGAGATGTTCGGTTAGGCGTGCGGACGCTGATCCATAGTCCCATTTTCACCGCTGTAACCGTGTTGTCCCTCGCACTCGGGATCGGCGCCAACACCGCGATATTCAGCGTCGTCAATGGTCTACTGCTTAGGCCGTTATCCTACCCCGAATCGGAGCGGCTCGTGGATGTATGGCATACGCCCCCGCAGCAAAGCTTCCCCGGCCTCGACAGGTTTTCAGTGTCACCCGCGAACTATCTTGATTGGAAGGCACAGTCCAACTCCTTCGAACAGATTGCGGTTTACGGGTACGCGGGCCTGAGTCTGAGTACCAGCAACGACCCGTTGCCGTTGATTGGCTCCACCGTGTCTTCAGACTTCTTTTCGGTGTTGCGCACTAATGCAATGCAGGGGCGCACCTTTACACCAGATGAGGAACGCGCCGGAAGCGACCAGGTTGTTGTGATCAGTCACGGATTGTGGCAACGAGCCTTCGGGGCAAACCCTAACATTGTCGGTCAAACTATTACCCTCAACAGCCGAAGTTTCACAGTCGTAGGCATCATGCCCGCGGGCTTTGAGTTTCCGCGGGAGGCCGAGCTGTGGGTACCGCTTGCGTGGGATGACAAGGAACGTCAAGTCCGATCGATTCATGACTATCTCGTGATTGCGCGGCTGAAGCAGAACGTCTCCGTGCAGCAGGCGCAAGCGGAGATGAGTACGATCTCGAGCCGGCTCGAACAGCAATACCCGGAGGAAAACAAAGGCTGGGGGGCTGTGGTCATTCCGCTGCGTGAGGATCTCGTCGGCGATATGCGCACGCCGCTGCTTGTGCTCTTCTGTGCCGTGAGCTTCGTGTTGTTGATCGCCTGTGCGAACGTCGCAAACCTTATGCTTGCCAGAGGCGCCAACCGCCAGAAAGAGATCGCCGTACGTATCGCGCTCGGCGCTGGGCGTGCTCGGCTGATCAGGCAACTACTTACCGAAAGCGTTCTGCTCGCTGTTACCGGAGGACTGCTGGGCCTTCTGCTCGCCATCTGGGGCAGTAAGATGCTGGTGCGACTCGGTAGCCTTCCTAATGCAGGCGATATCGGCATCGACCCCTGGGCCCTGGGCTTTACTCTTTTGGTCTCGTTTGCTGCTGGCATCATTATCGGGATCCTGCCCGCTTTGCAGTTCACCAGGACCAGCGTGAGTGAAACTCTGAAACAGGGCTCTGGCCGAACCGGCGGCAGCCCCATCAAGCAGCACACGCGCAAGGCACTGGTGGTTTCCGAGGTGGCTCTGTCACTGGTTTTGCTAATCGGAGCCGGACTGATGATTCGCAGTTTCTGGAAACTGCAACAGGTCGATCCCGGGTTCGACGTCAACAATGCACTAACGATGAGTGTCGTGCTAACGCCCATCCGGTACTCTGAACCTCACCAAATGCTCGCGTTTTTTGACCGAGTGGTCGAACAGATCCGCGCCGTGCCCGGTGTCGTTTCCGTCGGAGTTACTACCACCGTTCCACTTGCGGGAGGTGGCTCGACACAACCCTTTAGTATCGAAGGCCGGCCCACTGGAGCAATCGCAGAACAGCCAATGGCACAGACGCGTTACATCAGCCCTGAGTACTTCCGAGCGATTGGCATTCCCTTGCGACAGGGGCGTTTCTTCAGTGATCAAGATCGTGATAATAGCGTGCCGGTTGTAATTATCAGCGAGGCAATGGCGCACCGGTTCTGGCCGGGAGAAAACGCGATCGGCAAGCGGTTAACGCCCTCATTTCATAGTGAGCAAGGGGTGCGTGAGATTGTCGGTGTAGTAGGCGACGTTAAGGCACGCGGGCTTGACTCCGATTCGTCGACGATGATGTATCTCCCATTCAAACAATCGCCGCGACCTTTTATGAGTTTCGTGGTGCGGACTGCCTCGAACCCCGAAAGCCTGATCCAACCCGTCTCGAGGGCGATCTATTCAATCGACAATGAGCAGGCGCTGACTGACGTACAGACGATGGAGCAAGTCCTGAAGCAATCGCTCTCTGGTCAGCGCTTCAATATGACACTGCTGCTTGCTTTTGCCGGGGTGGCGTTGCTGTTGGCGGCGGTAGGAGTTTATGGCGTGATGAACTACACAGTCACGCTTCGCAGGCGCGAGCTGGGAATTCGGATGGCGCTCGGTGCAGCGAGAATGGACGTGTTGCGGTTGGTACTGGGCCAGGGACTGACGTTGACATTGATAGGGGTGGGAGCAGGATTGATATCCGCATACGCGCTGACGCGTTTGATGGCCAGCCTTCTCTATGGCGTAACCGCGACTGATTATCTGACGTTCGGCAGCGTTTCGGCTGTGCTCATCATAGTGGGAGTTGCGGCTTCTTACGTACCGGCGCGACGCGCGACGAGAGTGAACCCGACAATCGCCCTTCGCGCTGAGTGAGCTGATTATCTACCTGTCGCTTTGATCTGTGTTTTCCAGCAGTTCCTTGAGATAACCCTGCCAGATTGAAGCGATGGTGTGTGTACCGTGTCCGCGAGTTTGATCGGTAATCGGTAACAGCACGTAGCGGCCGTTCTTCACGCGCTTGATCTCGCGCTCCATTACGCCCAACTCAGGCGGATTGATCAGATCGTCAGCAGAGTTAACTGCGATCAATCGTGCTTTGATCTTTTCGAGCATTGGAGATGGATTGTATTCACGCGACGAGTCGAAGTAGTAGAGCATGTCGTTGGCGTCGGTTCTCGTCACACCACTCTTCACACGCTCCTCGTAAAATTTATCGGCGGCATCACGAGTCGGCGCCTGTTTGTGCCACTGCAACGGCGCGCTTCCCATCAGTAGCAGAATATTCTGAGCAGCGGTCAGCCCCTGCACTGGCTGAGTCTTGTATTCACCATTGTTCCAGGCGGGATCGTTGCGAATCGCGTCCATAATCATTTTCCTCATGATTCGATTGCGGCCAGCGATCTCAACCGGCATGCTCGCCAATGGCATCAAGGCATCCATGAAGTCGGGATAAGTTTCACCCCAAACCCATGTGTGCATTCCCCCCATTGAAGTACCCATTGCGAGACGAAGGTGATTGACGCCAAGACTCTCAGTGATGAGTCGATACTGTGCGAGCACCATGTCGTCGTAGGTGTAGTGAGGAAACTTCAGGTGGAGTCCGTTGCTGGGTTTGCTTGATTGACCGTGTCCAATGGCGTCGGGAAGGATGATGAAGTACTTAGTGGCGTCGAGTAATTGACCTGGCCCAAAGAGGACGTTGGCAAATTGTGGCGAGAGAAACTGCGCGCCCGTACCTCCGGTGCCGTGCATGATCAGCACGGCGTTGCGTACGACTCCGCTGTTGTCTTTTGCCGGTGTACCGATGGTTAGATAGTGAAGTTTCAGTTCGGGAAGAGTCTCACCTGAGCGAAACTTGAAGTCTTTGATCGTATAGTCGCCCGCGTTTGGTGCTGGATAGTTTCTTTGGCGTTCCGGAGTTGTTTGCGGGAACGCAAGTGAGCAAGCGGCAGCGACAATTATCAGAATCAGCAGGATCCGAGGGCTCAGAATGGACATACAACCTCTTCTATTGGTAACAGGACTGTGAAACCGTGGTTCAAGTATGCACTTGAAAACGTTAGAAAGGTATGGTGCCGAGGGCGGGGGTCGAACTTGTTGGACATTTTCAACGGCGATGTTTTAAGGTGATGCCATGAATTTTACACTAACTAAAGTGTTCCAAAAGGTGCCTGAGGGATATGTGGGTTTCGTCGAGGAACTGCCCGGCGCTAATACTCAGGGCAAAACGCTTGAAGAGACCAGAGCCAACTTGGAAGAAGCAATTGAATTGGTGCTGGAAGCGAACAGAGTGTTGGCGGAGGAGCAACTTAAAGGGCAAGATGTTATTCGTGAATTGATAGCTTTGTCCGCGGCATGAAGCGGAAGGACCTCATCCGCCATCTTGAAGCGCAAGGCTGCGAGTTGTTGCGCGAAGGTGGTAATCACACCATCTTTATCAATCGCGCCGCACGGGCTTCCTCATCAATCCCACGACATCGAGAAGTGAACGATTTTTTAGCCCGAAAGATCTGTCGGGATCTGCGAGTGCCTGAGCCGAAAACCCCGTGACCAGAGCTTGCTGCACGGACTTGGCTTTATAGGCTTTGGCCGAATTGCACGCGGTATTCGGAGCAAACCGAATCTTATCCTTCGGACAACGGATTTTAAGTCCAGCCTCACCGCCGCGAAATATCGTACGCGGCCATCTCGTTTGCGTTGCGCACGAGGAGGCGGCCGTCGGCGATGGCGGGGTAGTTCCAGGTTTGGCCTGAGAGCGCCTGGAAACGCGCCACTTCGGTGTATTGATCGGGCGAGGCTTTCACGAGAGCCAGGTCGCCGGTGTCGCTCGTAAGGATCAGATGACCACTCGCTAAGATCACCTGCCCATAACCGTAGCGGCCGCCTTTCCACTTACGCTCGCCGGTGTTCACGTCGAGGCACGTGAGAATTCCTTCGTCGAGTCCGTAAACGTGACCGTTATGAAGAACTGAGCTGTTGAACTTGTTCTTCATGTTGATGTTTTCCCAAATCGTCGTCGCGGTGAAACTGTTACCAGTGCCCTTCACTTCCACGAGCGCGGCGCCCTTGCCGTAACCCGACGATATAAAGAAACGATTCTTGTCGACCACAACTGGCTGGGAAACATTGATGCCGCCGTTCGTATCCCACGCGTAACTCCAAAGCACCGCACCGCTCTCAGGCACGATTCCCACAACGCGCGACGAACTCACAACCATGATCTGACGACGTCCGGCAAGCTCCACCAACATCGGTGAAACGTACGCCTGTGTGTCGTTCATTACTTTCCAAACCGGCGCGCCCGTATTCTTGTTGTAAGCAACGACAGACTTGCCACCCGTTCCACCCGGAAGCACGATTACTTTGTCGTCGACGACGAGCGGTGACGCGGCCATGGCCCAAGGCAGATTGCTTGCCTGATTGTCGGAAAGAATGTTTTTGCCCCAGATGACGCTCCCGCTATTCGCGTCGAGACAACGCAATTCGCCCGTCGCGCCGAGCGCGTAGATTCGGCCGTTGTCCCACGTCGGCGTAGCACGTGGACCATCGCCGGTCGAGTCCGAGTAAAGCGCGCTCCAGGCTTGCTTCCAGATTTCCCGGCCAGTGCCGACGTCGTAAGCCGCGACAACTTCTTCTCCGCGCCGTTGCTCGATCGTGTAGGCGCGTCCATCCGCGACTGCAAACGACGCATAGCCGACGCCGATTGGTTGTTTCCAAACCGGCGACAAGCCGCCGGAAGGCCAGCTTGTTAACACCTGCGTCGCTTCGTAATTGCCGTCGCGTTTTGGACCGCGGAAATTGGTCCAATAGTTTCGTCCGGCGACGGGTGCAGGCGCGGCTGTTTCAGACGGCGAGGCACCGGGGCTTGCGGCCGCAACCGGACTAGCAGTTGCGGCAGCTACCGGAGCCGGGGCTTGCGCAGCTTGTTGCTGGCGGTGCTGTTCGAGCGCCGCGTAGTGTTCCTCGTTCGAGCCGGAGCGACTGGCGAAAAACAGTAAAACTCCGGCCGCTACCGCGAGACCCACAACTACGCAAAGAGCGATGAATACCGTCCGTGACTTGTACCACGGCGCACTTTTACCCGGCTCAAACATAGACACCTCGTAATGAAGACAATAGCCACAAAGAAGCACAAGATATACTTTGTGCTTCTTTGCGGTTACTTCTTAGACGCCTGAACTTGGGAAATGTTTCCACCAACCTCAACTGCCGATGCAATAAAGATTCTTCTCACCGCGGATGAAAATGCGGCCGTCGGCAATCGCGGGCGAAGCATAAACCGGTTCGCCCACCGAGTTCGTCGCCAGCACTTCGTGCTTCGGTCCGGCTTTCACGATGAACGTGTCGCCATCTTCACTGGTCATCAGAATCTTTCCTTCGAAAGCCACTGGCGACGCGGTGAACGTCGCGGGAATCGGAATGCGGCCGCCTTCGTACTTCACCTCACCCGTCTTCGCGTCGATGCAGGTAAGAATCCCGCGATCGGTCGTCAGGTAAAGGTAGTCGCCATAAAGAATCGGCGACGGCACATACGCCGTGCCTTTCGCATACTTCCACGGCACGTTTGGCGTATCGGTCAGGTCGCCGCTGCCACCGAGTTTTATCGCCATCGCGATCTTCGCCGGAAATCCAGCCACGAGAAAAACCATCTCGTTGTTGGCCACAGGCGAAGGGATCGCGTTGCTCTCGACGCCTTTGTGATGCCACAACTCTTTGCCGGTCGCCGGATCGTACGAGACCACGCTCTCGGTACCGCTCGTGATCAACTCCGAGCGCGTCGCGGTTTTCACCAACAACGGCGTCGACCAACTAACCTGTATCTTGCGCGGCGTGCGCCAAGCTTCCTTGCCCGTTTTCTTGTCCAACGCGACGATGAATGAAGCCTCGCCGTTGTCCTCGTCACACTGAACGATCACCAGGTTGTTGAAAAGAATCGGCGACGTGCCAGTTCCCATGCCGACAGTGCCGAGCTTCCCAAGTTGTGCTTTCCACTCGAGTTTGCCATTGAAGTCGTACGCGTAGAGTCCTTCAGTGCCGAAGAACGCGTAAACCATCTTGCCGTCGGTCGCGGGCGTCGAAGCAGCGTACGAACTCTTGCGGTGACGATTGTCGTACGGTGTGCCTTCCCACGCGAGTGCTTCCCAAACGATCTTGCCCGACTCACGATTCAAAGCGATCACTTTGAACTGGTGTTTTTTATCCGCGCCCACGCTGTCCGGATGCAGAAACTCTTTGTCGCCGGCCATGTGCTTCACGGCCTTCGCGCCCGGTACGACATCGCCTTCAACCGCGGTCGTTACGAATATGCGGTTGCCCCAAACGATCGGCGACGAGTGTCCGCGGCCGGGGATCGCGGCTTTCCATTTAATGTTTGTAGTTGGTGTCCACGTGGCCGGCAAGTTCTTCTCCGTTGAGATTCCGGAACCATCCGGACCGCGCCATTGCGGCCAGTTCGCGGCCGATCCGGCGGTGGTAAGTGAACTGATGAATAAGAGTGCGAGGCCGATTCGGCGCGTTACTTTCACTGGTTTGATCCTTTACTTTTCGTTTGGTTGTTATTCGTATCGGCGAAAGCGTACAAGTGCGAGACGGTGCGCACGATCACGACTCCGTTGGAGATCGCGGGCGTGGCCATCATGACTTCACCCACCGGGTTCTTTGAGAGCAACTCATATTTCGGTCCGGCCTTGACGACGAAGACGTCGCCGTCTTCGCTGGCCAGATAAATCTTTCCGTCCGACGCGACGGGCGAAGCAGTGAACGCCGCGCCAGTGCCGCCGAGCCGTTCCTGATAAACGCGCTCGCCTGTCTTGGCGTTATAAGCAACCAGCACGCCCTGATTCGAACACGTGTAAAGCAGGTCACCGTAAACGATCGGCGTCGGCATGTATGGTCCACCGCGCTGTTTACTCCACGCGATGAACTCGTTCGACTCTTTGCCGTCTTTCAACGAGATATCACCATTGGCGCCGGGCCGGATCGCGTAGATCGGTTGAATCGGCGAATAGCCACTGGTAACGAAGATCAGGTCGTGCGCGGCGAAAGGTGTCGGCGTGGTGATCTCAGACATCGGTCCGAGTGTCCACAGTTGCTTGCCGGTGATCGGATCGTAACCGCGAATCGCTTTCGGACCACTAGTGATCAACTCGGCGCGGCTCTTTCCTTCGTAAACCGTCGGCGTGCCCCACGAAGGGATCTCTTCGCGCGGAGTTTTCCAAGCGAGTTTGCCGGTTTTCACATCGTAGGCCGCGATGAATGAATTTTTCTGAAGGTCGGCCTGAATGATGACGAGGTTTTTGTAAATGATTGGTGAACTGCCGTGTTCCCACTGGTAATCGGCATCGTAGAACCAACCGGAATCGAGTACGCCGAGGTCTTGTTTCCAGAGCAGCTTGCCGTTCAGGTCGTAAGTGTAGAGTCCTTCCGAACCAAACAACACGACGAGATACTTGCCATCGGTAACGGGCGTTGAATCAGCGTGGGTCGACTTCGGGTGACGCTTGACCTTCGGAATGTTTGAAGACGCCGTGCGCTCCCAGAGTATCGTGCCTTTGGCTTTGTCGATGGCGTAGATCTTCCACGTGTGGATGGGATCGTTCTTGACGGGAGCGACGTCGCCGTAGAGTCCGTACCGCGTTTCGTCTTTCGCGCTGTTGACCGCGGTGGTGACGAATATCTTGTTGCCCCACACGACCGGACTCGAATGCGCGAGACCGGGGATCGCGAGTTTCCAGCGGACGTTCTGCGCTGCGGCGGCGTCCCATTTCACGGGCTGTCCCGGGCTTTCGACAACGCCCGTTGCTCCCGGACCACGAAACTGTGGCCAGTTCTGCGCGAGAACGCTGGTTGAAATAACAGTGACAATAATCAGAGACAGTGTCAGTCGCTTCATCTGGAACCTCTGGTTTAATCTGCGTAATCTGTGGATGGTTTTGTTCTACTCGATACGCTTTAGTTGGCCGGCGTTCGGGCCTTGCTTGAAGGTGACGCTGGTTACTTTATCTGCCTCACGATTAAAGCCGAACGTGACTCCCGAAAACGCGATAGGCCGGAACGTCGTCGTGTCGAGCGCCATCAACTCATACGCGTCGCGGCCGAGAGTCGCAAAAAGTTTTCCATCTTTGAAAGTGATCGCGATCTCCGGCCCGGGTTCACCGCGGTATTTGCCGGCGTATGTTTGCAGAATCGCCGCATCCACTTGTAACGGCGGCTGCGCACCGGCTTTTTTCAACATCTCAGCAATCGCTGCGCTCTTTTCATCAGCAGATGCGGTCGCGAGCGCCGCGGTAAGAGCCGCTGGTGTCGCTCCGCCTTTGTCCAGCGCAATCTGCACCAACTCCGCGTTGTTCTCGCGCGCACCCTGCGTCAGCACCTCGTCGACGTCGCCGCCACCCTTCTCCAAAATCAGTTTCACGACCGCGAAGTGTTTGTTATCGAGCGCCCAGGTCATCGCCGTCGCGCCGTAGAATGTGTCTTTCACTTTCACGTCGATGCCGCGGTCCAACAGGATCTTTGCTACTTCAGTGTGACCACGCTCCGCGGCCTTGAACAACGCAGTCATGCCGTAACGATACTTCGCGTTGACATCCGCGCCTTTGTCGAGTGCAGCGGTCACCGCCGCCGCGTCGCCCTTGCGCACTGCTTCGAAGAGCTGGTCGTTCAATTCCTGTTTCGAGGGCGTCGCCGTCTGGAGCGACAGCGCTGCAAAAAACGACAAGAGTAGGATCTTAGGGAGCAGCATGATTTCTCCTGTTGAGCAACGCAATCAAACGTCAAGTTAACGGATGAGGCGGAACCTGTTAGAATCACGAAAAAAGTGTAACGCAGCAACGTGAGCTTACGTATTCTACATCCTTAGGGTTGCAAGCGAAACATAGTTCATCCTAAAACCGAGACGGTTTCCTAAAAATGAATAACTTCATCTCCATTTTCTTGAACGCTTTTCTTGCATTCTCGTTCGCAGTAGCGAACGATTGGGCCGAGTGGCGTGGTCCCGCACGCGACGGCGTCTCCACCGAGAAGAACTTGCCGGAAAAATGGTCGCCCACCGGCGAGAATCTCGCCTGGAAGGTTCCCTACGGCGGACGCTCCGCGCCTATCGTGATGGGCGATCGCGTCTACCTGCAAAACACCGCCGGACAAGGCGAGACGTTGCAGGAACGGATCATGTGCTTCAACGCCGATAACGGAAAGCTGCTGTGGGAACATCGTTTCAATATTTATCTGAGCGACGTGCCGCCACACCGCGTCGGTTGGGCATCGCCCGTCGGCGATCCAACCACCGGAAATGTTTACGTGTTTGGCGTTGGCGGTAACCTGATCGGATTGAATCGCGACGGCAAAGTGCTATGGGAACGTTCGCTCGGTGAAGACTTCGGTTTGCTCACCACGCACGGTGGCCGCACGGTTTCGCCAATCATCGACGGCGACCTCGTGATCGTGAGCGGCGTGACGTTTCAGACAGGCCTGCACGGACGCGGCGCGCATCGCTTCATGGCCTTCGATAAGAAAACCGGAGAAACCGTTTACGTGAGTGCGCCCGGTGGACGTCCTTACGACACGACTTACGCGCCGCCGATCATCGCCAATGTCAACGGCACGCGACTGCTGATTCAGGGCGCGAGCGACGGCGTGGTCCATGCGATCAAACCGCAAACAGGTGAACCCGTTTGGAAGTACGAGATCAGCAAACGGGGACTGAATACGGGCGTGGTCGTCAAAGGCACCACCGCGATCCTCACGCACAGCGAAGAAAATCTCGCCTCAAACGAAATGGGAATGATGGTCGCCGTCGACGCCAGCTCGAAAGGCGAGATCAAGAAAGAACAGGTCAAGTGGACGGTTTACGGTTGGCAGGGCGGCTTCTCTTCTCCGGTCATCGATGGCGATCGGCTTTATCAACTGGATAACGGCGCGAACATCGCCGCGTTTGACGTGAACAGTGGCAAGCAACTCTGGCTGCAAAATCTCGGTACGATTCAGAAAGCGTCGCCGGTGCTGGCAGACGGCAAGCTCTACGTCGGTAC
The DNA here is from genome assembly GCA_035279345.1 of Pyrinomonadaceae bacterium. Lineage (GTDB taxonomy): Bacteria > Acidobacteriota > Blastocatellia > Pyrinomonadales > Pyrinomonadaceae > PSRF01. The sequence goes on from DATEHX010000344.1 coordinate 22,336, forward strand.
GGAGAACGGCAAGTTTTTCATTTTGAAGCCTGGTCCAACGAAGGCTGAGATTCTCGACGAGGATCAACTCGGCACCGAAGCGCGTCCGGAAGCGATCATCGCCTCGGTTGCAGTCTCGAACGGCCGCGTGTTCGTGGTCAGTGATTCGAATCTTTACTGCATCGGCAAGAAAACTCGTAACAGTTCGTCGCAAGGAACGGCAGCCGCTGTCGGCAGCAATGTCAGTTCACAGGCGGCGACTTTCGTACAGGTCGTACCGACGGAGTTGATTCTCAAACCGGGCGACAAAGTCAGTTTTCACGCGCGGTTGTTTGATGCGCAGGGCAATTTCATTCGTGAAGAATCAGGCGCGGAATGGTCGCTCGATCAGTTGAAAGGTGCGGTTAACAACGGACAGTTCACCGCGGAAGGCGACACCGCTCAGGCGGGTTTAGTGAAAGCAACGGTGAACGGTATCACCGGTAGCGCCAGTGTACGCGTCTTTCCGCCTTTGCCGTGGAGCGAGAACTTCGACGCGATGGCCGCGAACTCAGTGCCGCCAACGTGGAACAACATGACGTTGAAGTTTGCCGTGCGCGATCAGAACGGCAACAAAGTGCTCGCGAAATTGACTGAAGGTTCGTCGTTGCTGAGTCGTTCGCGGGCTTACATCGGCCCGTCTGACTGGTCCAACTACACGGTCGAGTCTGACATCTCCGCCACCCAAAAGCGCCGTCAGCAAGGTGACGCGGGTGTGATCGCGCAGCGTTATGTATTGACACTTTACGGCAACAGCCAGATGCTTCATCTGGAACCGTGGCAACCGGAAACAAAACGCACAGTTGCCATCCCCTACGCGTGGAAGTCCGACACGTGGTATCGCCTGAAACTTCAGGTCGAGAATCTACCGGACGGCAAAACGCGCGCGCGTGGAAAAGTTTGGCCCGCGGGTGAGGCGGAACCCGCAGCCTGGATGATCGAACGTATCGATCCGATTCCCAACCGCCAGGGAGCTCCCGGAATCTTCGGCAACGGCCTCGCCGAACTCTACTTTGACAACATAAAGGTGTACGCGAACAAATGAGAGTTAAAAATCTGTTCCTGCTTATCGCACTAATTCTCGGCGCCGGCATTTACTTTCTCGCGCCCGCGACTTCTGCTTCGGATCCCGGCTCCGGCGACTGGCCCATGTGGGGCGGCACTCCCGATCGCAACATGATCTCCAGTATGAAAGGCTTGCCAGTTACCTGGGACGTCAAAAACAAAAAGAACGTGAAGTGGGTGGCCCAACTCGGTTCGCAGACTTACGGCAACGCTGTTGTAGCTGGTGGCATGGTTTTCGTCGGCACCAATAACGAAGGACTGCGTGATCCGAAGATCACCGGCGACAAGGGAGTCTTGATGGCGTTTCGCGAGTCAGACGGCGAGTTTATGTGGCAGATGGTCCACGACAAGCTGGCCGCCGGACGTGTAAACGACTGGCCGTATCAGGGCGTGGCTTCGTCGCCGCTGGTTGACGGCGATCGTGTCTACTATGTCTCCAATCGCGCTGAACTGATGTGTCTCGACATACAAGGTTTCCGCGACAAAGAGAATGATGGACCAGTGACCGACGAAAAATTGACTGGTGATACCAACGCTGACATCGTGTGGAAGTTCGACATGATCGAAGAGGTTGGCTCATTGCCGCACAACCTCGCGAACTCGTCGCCTGTGATGTACGGCGATCTGATCATTGTCAGCACTTCAAACGGCCAGGATGAAAGTCACGTCAACGTTCCTTCTCCCAAGGCGCCGGCGATCATCGCCGTCAACAAGAAGACCGGCAAACTCGTTTGGGAAGACAATTCCGTAAACGACAAGATCCTGCACGGTCAGTGGTCGTCGCCGACAGTCGGCACGATCGGCGGCGTGGTCCAGGTGGTTCACGGACAGGGCGACGGTTGGATTCGCGGTTACGAAGCGGCCACCGGCAAGAAGCTGTGGGAGTTTGATTCGAACCCGAAAGACTCCGTTTGGCCCAAGACACGCAACGAAATAATCAGCACGCCGGTCGTTTACCAGGATCGTGTTTACATCTCCAACGGCCAGGATCCGGAACATGGCGAAGGCGTGGGCCACATGTACTGCATCGACGCCACCAAACGCGGCGACATCACGACGACTGGCATGGTGTGGCACTACGATAAAATTCGGCGTTCGATCTCCACGCCGGCGATCAAAGACGGCATCGTTTATCAAGCCGATTTCAGCGGCTTCCTGCACGCGCTGGACGCGAAGACCGGACAGCCCTATTGGGTTCACGATTTGTTCGCGGCGATTTGGGGATCGCCGATGCTGATTGACGGCAAGATATATCTCGGCGATGAAGATGGCGACGTAGTGATCATGCAGGAAGGCAAAGTTAAGAAGGTCCTTGCTGAGATCAACATGGGCAGTTCGGTTTACTCGACGCCCGTGCCCGCGAATGGCGTGCTGTACATCTCGAATCGCAATCAGATTTACGCGTTGAGCGAAGCTGGCGCGCCGGCGAAACCGGCGTCAGCGACGAGTTTGACGCCTGCGCCGGCAAAGAATTAAAGCCCGATGAAGAGCTTTGATTTTCAGCCGCGGACGCGTCTCATCTACGGCGCGGGAGTGATTGGTCAACTCGGCAACGTTGCGAAGGAACTCGGCTTCCGTCGCACGTTGCTGGTTGCGGATCATGGACTCGTTGCTTCCGGTCACGTCGACGAAGCAGTCACACCTCTGCAAGCAGCCGGCATCGAAGTAATTCGTTTCCACGACTTCGAAGTCAATCCCGACACACGCATGGTTGAAGGCGGAACGGCTTTCGTTGCGACGCAACGGATAGATTCGATCATTGGTCTCGGCGGCGGCAGTTCGATGGACTGCGCGAAAGCCATCAACTTCCTGCTGACTAACGGCGGCCGCATGGCTGACTATCGCGGTTATGGCAAAGCGACGAACGCGATGTTGCCGATGATCGCGATCCCGACGACTGCCGGAACGGGAAGCGAAGCGCAGAGTTATGCGCTGATCTCCGACGCCGAGACGCACGTCAAGATGGCCTGCGGCGATCCGAAAGCAGCTTTCCGCGTGGCGTTGCTCGATCCCGCGTTGACGTTGTCGCAGCCGCGCAGTATCACGGCGACGTCGGGCTTCGACGCGATCGCACATGCGGTGGAAACGTACGTCACGACTAAACGCACGCCCATCTCTGAGCTCTTTTCGCGCGAGGCGTGGACGTTGCTCGAAGGTAATTACGAACGCGTATTGACGCAACCGGACGATCTCGAAGCGCGCGGCGCGATGCAGTTGGGTGCGTTCTATGCCGGTGTCGCGATCGAAAACTCGATGCTGGGTGCGACCCACGCTTGTGCGAATCCGTTGACCGCGCGTTACGGAACCGCGCACGGCGCGGCGATCGCGATGTTGTTGCCGTCGGTGGTGCGTTGGAATGAACGCGCGGTTGGCGATCGATATGAAACATTATTGAGATTGTCGAGCGTCGGCGAAAAGAACCCTTCAACTGAAGCTCTCGCTCGCCGGCTGGAGACGCTCATAGTCGCAGGCCGTTTGGACGGGAATTTGAGCGGATTTGTAGAGAAAGGCGATCTGCCTCAGCTCGCCGCCGAAGCTGCAGAACAATGGACCGGCACGTTCAATCCAAGACCGTTCAATAAAGACGGCGCGATGGAGGTTTATTCGTGCGCCTATTGAAACTTATCTTTTTAGTTTTATCCCTGTCCTTCATGGCTCACGCCCAGGACACGCCTGCAAACAACTGGTCGCAGTTTCGTGGGAATCTTCAGTTGACCGGCGTCTCGCAGTCGAATGTGCCCGCGACGTTGAAACAACTATGGACCTGGGAAGCTGGTGAGTCGATCGAATCCTCGGCGGCGATCGTTGGCGGCACGGTGTTCGTCGGTTCGCAAAAGGGTGAACTCGTCGC
>DATEHX010000345.1:0-32604 GCA_035279345.1 Pyrinomonadaceae bacterium
AGCTTTGAAGTACCACCGACGAAGTCGGTGGGATTCTCAGACTCCACCTACTAGCGGGTAGGGCAGCTTTGAAGTACCACCGACGAAGTCGGTGGGATTCTCATACTCCGCCTACTAGCGGGCAGGGTAGCTTTGAAGTACCACCGACGAAGTCGGTGGGATTCTCAGACTCCACCTACTAGCGGGTAGGGCAGCTTTGAAGTACCACCGACGAAGTCGGTGGGATTCTCAGACTCCACCTACTAGCGGGTAGGTCAGTCTGAAGTACCACCGACGAAGTCGGTGGGATTCTCAGACTCCACCTACTAGCGGGCAGGGCAGCTTTGAAGTACCACCGACGAAGTCGGTGGGATTCTCATGCTCCACCTACTAGCGAGTAGCTCAGCTTTGAAGTACCACCGACGAAGTCGGTGGGATGCTGATACATGATTCTCGCACCCTGCGGGCCGGTGAGTGATTTGTTAGACTAAAACCAACTTACATTTCAAGGAGGAACTATGGACGAAACCGCGGACCCAATAGAGGATCGGTTAGCCGATTTCACCCGCGACAAAAGAATCTTGCTCTTATCTTTGATGGCAGTGTTTGTGGGCGTGATGAGCGCCGTGGTAGCTAAAGCTCTCGTTTGGCTGATTGCCGTTTTCACTAATCTTACCTTTTATCAACGCTTCTCTTCGGACTTCATTTCGCCAACCAATCATCATCTCGGACCGTTCGTCATTTTTGCTCCCGTCATCGGTGGTTTGATCATCGGACTGATGGCCCGCTACGGCTCGGAGAAAATTCGTGGCCACGGTATTCCCGAAGCACTCGAAGCAATTCTCTTCGGCCGCAGCCGCATGAGTTTGAAAGTGGCAGTCTTGAAACCACTCTCATCGGCGATTTCCATCGGCTCGGGTGGACCGTTCGGCGCCGAAGGCCCGATCATCATGACCGGAGGCGCGATCGGATCGATCTTCGCGCAGCTCTTTCATCTCTCAGCCGCCGAACGCAAGACGCTGCTGGTTGCCGGAGCCGCTGGCGGCATGTCCGCGATCTTCAACGCACCGGTTGCGGCAGTCTTGCTGGCTGTGGAACTGCTGCTGTTTGAGTGGCGGCCTCGTTCGTTCATTCCGGTCGCGATTGCTTCAGCCGTCGCGGCAGTCGTTCGCGTTCCACTACTCGGTGCGGGCGCGATCTTTCCCGTGACGATTCACGTGCCACTCGGCGCTGAAGGTTTGCTGATCGCGTTTGCCGTCGGCATCAGCGCCGGACTCGCGTCAGGTCTACTGACCACACTGGTCTACTTTTGCGAAGACGTGTTCAGTAAACTTCCGATTCATTGGATGTGGTGGCCGGCTATCGGCGGCTTGTTCGTCGGTATCGGCGGCTGGCTCGATCCGCGTGTGCTTGGCGTTGGTTACGACACGATTCACGCGCTGTTAAGAGGAGAACTGGTCGGCGCCGTGGTTATCGGTTTGTTGATTGGCAAGGCAGTTGTTTGGTCCATCTCTTTGGGATCGGGCACTTCCGGCGGCGTACTCGCCCCGTTGCTAATCATCGGCGGCGCGCTCGGCGCGATTGAGGGGAAATACATACCGTTGGGCGATCCCGGTATGTGGGCCATGATCAGTATGGCCGCGATGATGGGCGGAACGATGCGCTCGCCATTGACGTCGATGATCTTTACGCTCGAACTGACTCACGATCTCAATCTCTTGCCTGCTCTGCTCGTTGCCTGTATTGCGGCACACGCGCTGACAGTGCTCTGGCTGCGCCGTTCGATATTGACCGAGAAAGTGGCGCGGCGCGGTTTTCACGTCACGCGCGAGTACAGTGTGGATCCGTTGGCCGTGTTGCGCGTCGGTGAAGTGATGGATCGAAAACCGCCGACCGTGCCGGCGCAGATGAAGGTGAGCGCACTCTCCGATCTGATCGCGAAAGGCGATCCCGAGCTGTCGCATCGCCAGGGAACGCTCATCGTCGACGAGGAAGGCAAACTCGCGGGCATCATCACTCGCGGCGATCTCATTCGCGCAATTGATAAAACACCGGATGGCCACACCGTACTCGACGCGGGGACCCGGCATCTGATCGTCGCGTTTGCCGATGAGATCCTTCACGACGCGGTCACGAGAATGGTCCATCATGACATCGGCCGCTTGCCGGTGGTGCGCCGCGACAATCCGCAGCAGATCGTCGGTTACCTGGGAAGGGCGAGTGTGATGACCGCCAGACTGCGTCGCCACGAAGAGGAAAACCATCGTGAATCAGGCTGGCTTCAGGCATTTTCGCAGTAGTTAGTTTTCTGGTCAGTGGTTCAGATTCTGAAAAGAAAGCGAGGGCCCAACGATGAGGTTGGTGCTTTTGTTTTTCCTTCTTAATGCCGGCTCGGTTACTGTCGCAACTCAGGAACAGAGCATGAAACCGAAGTACGCGACGCCGCAACACTGCGAGGTGAACGATAACCAGCTTGACAATGCGCATCACCTCGCCGGTGACGACACCGTCATCATCGCCGTTGCGCACCTCGGAACGGGCGAACGAAACCCGGCACTCAATCGACGGCGGCTCCACAATGTCAAAGCTTATTTGACGAACTTTGGGTGGAGACGTCCTCGCGAGACTGTGGTCACGGCCGAAGGTGAAAGGGTCAACGGGTTTGGCCGAGTTGAAATCTATGTAAGAGGCGGGCACTGGGCCACATTGGCCGTCCGGCGCAATGAAGATTTGATTCTGGGACTTTGCGAACCAGACTATATGCGCGGCGAGGAAGAGACCAGAACCTTTTACCCCTGGCGCGATCGAAAGAAGCATTGAAGTGAAAACCCGTGTCGTCGTTTCGCGTTGCAACCTACAACATACATAAGTGCCGCGGCCTCGATCGCCGTGTACGGCCTAAGCGCATTGCGGCGGTATTGAAGGAGATCGATGCCGACGTAGTCGCGCTTCAGGAAGTTGTAGGAATGGATGAAGTCGAGCGCGAACGCAATCAGGTTCGCGCGATTGCCGAAGACCTGGGCGCGGATTTTCGCATCGGTGAGAATCGAAGATTACACGGCGCCGCTTACGGAAACGCAGTTCTCAGCCGGCTTCCGATCGTTGCGAATCACAATCACGACCTTAGCTGGCGGCGGTATGAACCGCGTGGCTGTTTGGAAGTCGCGGTCGCGGTTGACGCACAAACGACGTTGCAAACGTTCAACGTCCATCTCGGCACGGGTTTCTTCGAACGCCGCTACCAGGGTCACAGGCTTTTGGAAGTCATCGCCGGCGATGTGAATCCGAGTTCTCCGCGAGTCATCCTTGGCGACTTCAACGAGTGGACGCGTGGTCTGACTACTCGTTTGCTGAGTCTTCATCTAAACAGCGCCGAACCCGAACAACGTATCGGCAGAGCGCGTACCTACCCGGGCGTGTTTCCGATCCTCCACCTGGACCACGTTTACTACAACTCGTCTCTCAAACTCGAACGCATCTTCGTTCATCGCAGCCACCTGGCGTTGGCCGCGTCCGATCATTTGCCGATAGTCGCCGAATTCACTCTCGTTCGTTGAACGGGACTGACGGATTTTCACGCCCGGTTTTGAGCCGGTAAGCCCGGTAAAGAAGCGCCAGCGAGATCCAAACCAGCACCACGACTAGCGGATAGATGACCACACTCGGAAAGAACCATGCGACCGCGGCAAGACCAAACAACAGCAACCCTGTCATCAGCATTAGCCGCGCCTCAACCGGTTCGAGCACGCGGCGATTTGTGAACGCCGCGCCAACAGCATTGCCAAGTCTGATTGCTCCAGCGGCGGCACGTCCACCACTTCCACCGCCACTCGTCGTCACGGGAGTAGAAACCGATCTCTCCGGTGCTCGCAGTTTATTTCGTGAGTCTAAGACTACCTCGGTCGCATTCTCGAGATCGCGCAGATACATCTCCTCCATTTGCGTCGCAAACGGCACGTCTTCAATCACAACGTCGAGTTCGAGATTGCCAAACCAACTCGCAACGTTGAGATTGGTGGAACCGACACGCGCCCACTGGCAATCAGCCACGGCCGTTTTCGCGTGCAGCATCGTTCCGTTCCATTCAAAGACGCGCACACCGGCTTCCAGCAAAGGGCGATAGCCTGCGCGAGACAACGGTCTGATTAACGGAATATCCGTCGCGCTCGGAACGAGTAGACGAACGTCAACGCCGTCGTGTGCGGCAGCACGCAGAGCCTGCACGTACAGATTCGTGCCGGCGTAGTAAGCATCGGTTAACCACAACCGATTTCTCGCCAGCGTGGCGACGAGTTGGTCCATACGAAACATTCCGCCGTTCACCGGTTCAGTCGCTACGACGCGTAGCGCTATGTCGCCTGCCTGGTCCAATGTTTCGCGCTTCACGATTTCATCCGGCGGAAGATCGTCGCCGGTCACGTCCCAAACATGAGCGAATGCCTGTTCGATGTCCGCGACTGCTGGTCCACGCACTTCGATACCCGTATCGCGCCACGGCTCGATGTTCTTTTCCGGCTCGCCGACCCACATTCGGCCCACGCACAATCCCGTTACAAAACCGATTTGACCATCGACTGTCAACGTCTTGCGATGATCGCGACTTACCCAACTCAGCGGTGAATCCCATCGCGGCGGGTTGTAAGTGTGCACTTCGCAACCGGCGGCGCGGAGATGGTTCCAAAACGAGCGAGAAGTCTTGCCCATTCCGCCGAGCCAATCGTAAAGAACGCGAACACGAACGCCGTCGCGCGCTTTCGCCGCTAGCGCGTCGGCAAACTGCCACCCGGCTGAGTCTTCGTGAATGATGTAGCTTTCGAAGTGGATGTAGCGCTCGGCGTTTTTGATCGCTTCGAGCCATGCGGGATAGTTTTCCTTCGCGTCCTTGAGTAAACGGACGCTGTTGCCGGAAACGAGTGGCGCACCGGCGGCGCGTGAGAACGCCTGGTTTGCCAGATCGCGTACTGACAACATGGCCTTCCTCTCGCGTTCGACTCGACGTGTCATCAAAGTCCCCGATTATTCCGCTTTTACGGTTTCATAAATTTGGCGAGGCCGTTGATAAACATTTGCACCGCAAGCATCACCAGCAGCATTCCCATCAAACGTTCAATGGCGATCAATCCCCTTTCCTTTAGCAGACGAAAGAGGATCGTTGAAGAGAGCAGGATGATCGCGGTCGCGAGCCACGCGAACGTTAGGGCCAGAAACAATTGCCAGGTGCTGTTTGGCATCGACTGCTGTTGTAACAAGAGCAATGAAGCGAGTGTGGATGGACCAGCGATAAGGGGAATGGCCAAAGGCACGATGAATGGCTCGCCTTCGAGCGCATCGGCAGTCGCATCATGTCGGGGGAAGACCATCCGCAAGGCAATCAGAAACAGCACGATTCCGCCTGCGATACTCACCGTTTCCTCTTGCAAACTGAGCAATCGCAGGATGTATTTTCCCGCGAAGAGAAACGCGAGTAGCACGACGTAGGCGATCAGTATTTCGCGCACGAGAATTTTGCGACGGCGTGCAGGTTCGACGGGTTTGAGCGCGGACAAGAATGGAGGGATGTTACCTAGCGGGTCCATGATGAGTAACAGAGTGATGGCGTTGAAGAAGATTCTCATTATCGGAAGGAGAATCTATTAGTCCGTGTGACTTGTCAAAACCAAACAGAACCGATATGGATAATTGGTATGACTCAGATTTCCGGTTTAATGATCCGTCACGGCACGGTTGATGACGCTGAATTGCTGTCCGAATTGGGCTCACGCACTTTTTCCGAGACGTTCGCTGCTGACAACACCGAAGAAGACATAACTGAGTACCTCGCCACGTCCTTCAACGTCGCGCAGCAAACGGCTGAGTTGGAAGATCCCGCCTCCACCTTCTTAATCGCGGAAATTGACGGGCGCGCGGCAGGTTACGCCATGCTCCGTGACGGTGAACCGGAGCAGGGCGTCGAAGGCGCTAACCCTATCGAGTTGGTCCGGCTGTACGTTGCGCGCGAATGGCTCGGACGTGGTCTCGGAGAACAACTGATGCGTGCGTGCCTGGACGAAGCCCGCCAGTTCGGACATGAAACTATCTGGCTTGGCGTATGGGAGCAGAACGAGCGCGCGCAGGCCTTTTACCGCAAATGGAACTTCCATCCCTTCGGCGAGCACATGTTTCAGTTAGGCTCAGACCTGCAAAGAGATATCCTGATGGCCCGCCCGGTGTAGCGCTGTTCTTGGCAAGTTATTGGTTGTAAGGAGGATTGTGCTAAGGTAAGGAATAGGAGTGGTTCAATGCAAAAAGAGGCTAAGATAACCAGCAAAGGACAGATTACTGTACCGCGCGAAGTTCGGAGGGCACTGGGTGTCCAGCCCGGAGATAAGATCGTTTTCGAACAGAACGGCAAAGATGTTTCCGTTCGTCCGGTGAGAAGCAAGAGTGTCTTTGCAAAATATCGCGGCATCGGAAATCCGGGAATACCTTCTGGCAGAAAGCAGGTCTTGCGCAAGGTTCGTGAGCTTCGCGGTCGCGCCTCGAGCAAATGATCAGTGCTATTGATACTAATGTCCTCGTCGCGCTTTGGGACCGGGACGATACTCTCAATTTAGCCGCCCAAACAGCTCTCGATGCAGCATTCGCTCGCGGCAAACTCGTAATTAGCGGCGCAGTCTTTGCGGAGTTGTTGGCTTTTCCACGACGTACCGAAAGCTTCTTAAATCAATTCCTGAATGACACAGGAATCGCGGTCGATTGGTCCATGGATGAAGTGATCTGGCGATCTGCCGGCAACGCTTTTCAGAAGTACGCAAACCGCCGTCGCAAGCAGAGAGCAGGTCAGCCGCGACGCATTCTGGCGGACTTTCTGATCGGCGCTCATGCTCTTGAGAAAGACTACAGTTTACTGACGCTCGATGAGGGCATCTATCGCGCCGCCTTTCCCAAATTACATATCGTAAGAGTCTGAAACCTTCGCTTGATAAGGAAGCACTGCGTTCCTCAAAAGCTTAGGGCGTCACCTACCCCCCTTCACAGAAGTCAGTGACGCCCTAGCCCACACCTCTGAGCTAGTGCAGGATTGCGCAAAGCTCTTTCACGTTACAGAGCTTGGGCAAGTGGGCCTTATATATCTCCCACCTGTGTAGCCTCGCAACGCCACTCAAAAACGGACCGATCAAATTTAATGCAAGTGTAGTGGCTAAATACACACTCATCGTAATGACCGTACGCTGAGGCGAAGAAGAAAATTAAAATGAAACGCTGTAACTCACGCCGGGGTGGCGTCCGCGTTCGAGGATAGCGCCGATCTGATGGCGCCCAAAGGTGTAGTTAACAAGCGGGTGTACACGCACACCGTCGAACAGAATCGTTGAACTCCAACGCTCGCCAATCGCGATGTTCAACCCTCCGATCACGCGCGCACGATCTTCAAACGTTCCATAAGCAACACCAACGTAAGGACTGATCGGAAGATCGGTTGCGTGTTTCAGACTCTTGCTCACCGTCGCATAGAACGATTGTCCAAACGGCGTCCCGATGCGATCGGAGCTTGTGCCAACGATCACGGCCGGTCGTTGATGTGTTTCGGTAACAACGACGAGATTCGCGAGCGGACTAACCTTGCCGGCTAACGGGTTGTATTCAACACCCGCGGTGAAGCGCGGATGAAAACGGTAGGTCAGCGTGTTGCGCCACGTCGCACGATCGATCTGTTTGGCGATCAATCTCACGCCGTAAGTCCATTTGTAACTGCCCTCGCCTGCCCCGCTCACGGCGCGGCCCTCGCCGGGTCAAAGCGGTCAACTCGGTACCGACGACGCCTCGGGCTTCCGTTCTTTCACAGCAACGCTCTTGTTCGCGGAGGGTGACGCCACTGCAAGCAAAGCCTCGATCTGTTTGCGTAGCATAGCCTGATCGATCACGCCCGAGATGATCTTCGTGATCTTCCCATTGCGGTCGATAATGACCGTTCCCGGCAAAGCAGCGCCCAGTCCGAAACGCACCATGTGCTCCGTCGAACCACCGACCCAAATCGGAAAATTCACTTTCGTCTCTTTTACAAACTGCAGCACCTTGCTTCGATCCTCAAGGTCATCCGTCGAGACGCCGATAACCTGAACTCCCAACGCCGCAAATTCATTCTGGATCACAGCCAGATCCGGCATCTCTTTGCGACACGGAATACAGTACGTGGCCCAGAAGTTCAGCACCACGATGCGGCCCTTTAGACTCTGTAGACTCTGCTCGACTCCGGAAAGATCTTTCAACGCGAGTTCAGCCGTCTGGCCGGTCAATTGCGCTGCTTCACGTTCCGCGAGACTCACCGCCGTTACTTGCAAACTGTCGACACGAATCGTGCTTACATCTTTCTTCGTTTGAATCGTGCCTTCAACCGCGATGTGTTTGCCGACGAAATCGAGCCAGTTCTTCCCCGGCAGACGATACTTACCGAGAGCTAACTGATACAGCTTGAATCCTTCGCCTTCACGAACCGCCAGCAGCGTCGGATCGCCGCCCTCAACGCACGACTTCGCTTTCAACAAGTTCTCCGCGGTGCCGTACTCAACCTTGTTGCGGTCGGCCTCCGCCCAACATTCCTCACAGCACACAACCTGGCCTTCGAGCTTCGCAACAGATTTCTGCGCGTTCGTCGAAGTAACAGCAGTTAGAACCAGCATCAAGGCAATAAAAAACGTCTTCATTCGAATCTCCTAAGACCTACTCTCCCTTGACGCGCTATATTCAGGCGCGTGAGAGGAGAATCTGCTATGAATGAGCGTGAGTTGTCAAAACCCGCGAACTACGAGCGCGCCTGGGCGCTACTGTTCGCGCGTCTCGTCCTGGGTCTGATTTTCTTTATGGCCGGAGTGATGAAGGTTTTTCAACTGGGCCCACTCAACCACGCTCGCAAATACTTCCTGCCCTTCGCTGACACGTTTCTGCCGGTCTGGTCTCTTTGGGCAGTTGGCGTTGTCATCCCGTTTGTCGAACTTATTGCCGGCGCGCTGGTCATACTGGGCCTGCGCGTTCGTGAAGCATTAGTCGCACTCGGCTTCGTGCTCGCGATCGTTACCTTCGGCCACTTGCTTCACGAACCTCTCTACGAGTTTCACACTCACGTCATTCCGCGTCTCGCATTGCTGCTCTTCATTCTTCTGCTGCCGCGCGAAGACGATCGCTTTTCACTCGACATCAGTCTCGCTGAATATTTACGACGCGCTCGCCGATGACGGGCGGCGGATGACGGCCCAATTGCTGACGCCTGATCACCGTAGCACGCACGATAGCTTTACCTTCAGCAAATCGCTTGAGAATGTCAGCGGTAAGAAAAGCAGTTTGCGACGACTCGCGAGTGCGCAGGTCGAGCAGTGCCCATTCATTCTTGGGAACATGCTGAACCGCAATGATCTCGGAGTGTCCATCCTGGACCAGTTCGATGCGTGTATCGAGCGGCACTCGTGCATAACTGACTACAGTGACATTGACCTCTGAGCCCTGACGAAGAACGTCAGGCGATTGAATCTCCAGGCTGCGCACCTGGACCAGAGCGCGAAACGCCGCGATCATTCCAATTACCAGATAAACACTCACCACGATCAGACACGCGCGCTTCATCCACGCAATCGCACGCGTGTCGCGGATCGCCGTACTCTCGAACATTGCATCTTTAGCTTGCATCAGGGCTTTGGCTCAAAGTTTCTTTCTGAAACTTCTTCTCCGTGTCTCTGTGTCCCTGGGGTTAATTTTTCTAAGCATCATTGAACCACAGAGGCACAAAGACACAGAGAAGAGCATTTTTCGGACAAGCCGGTTTACATCCGTAATCTGTCACTCAGGCACTGACTTAACGATGCGCTCCATCACTGCCAGCGCGCCGAGATGATAGGCGTTGTGGTCGACGATTAAAAGCGCTTCGCGCAAGATCGTCTGGCCGTCGCCGTGCGGGATCTTCGCGTAGAGATCTGTCGACGGGTCTTCCACGAGCGCTTCCATCTGTTGCAAGTCACTATGAAACTGATCGATCGTCTGTTGCCACAACGCCGGCGTGCCCAACTCGTCCGGCTTGGGCCAGTACCCCTTCGGAAACTCAGGCGAGACGTGATCCGGGTCACGGCTAAACTCCATTATGTCCCACTGCGCGAGACGCATGTGTTCCAGCACCTGCCACGGCGTGTAAGGCAAGCCCTCAATACGGCGGCTGCATAAATCAGGCGGAAAGCTCGCCGTTAATTCGTCAAATGATTGATGAGCGCCGCCACCTCTCAGCAAATAGAGCACGTGTTTTCTTACGGAATCGTCTGGTTCGTTCTGCGCCATGTTAAGCTACTCCCCTCCCTGTTCGTAAGGTATTCTCCGCCGTGAGAGATGTCCAATTGAGAGGTACCAAACATGCGCCCAGTTGTTTTACTGCTTGGAGTCGTGATTGTCGTTTTACTGGCGGGCCCGGCAGCGAATGCGTGTAGCTGCGCCGGTAACGGTCCTCCGTGTGAGAGTTATGGAACGGCGTCCGCGGTTTTCGCCGGCACAGTAATCGCCGAGCGATTAAACGAACGGCCAAAAGGCGAGCGGCCCAAGGTAGACGAGATCGATTGGACTCCACGCGCCGTGAAGTTCTCGGTAGAGCAGACGTTTTCAGGTGGGGTCGGCACCGAGGTCGAAGTGTTCACCGGAAGCGGCGGCGGTGATTGTGGTTACAGTTTCAAGGTTGGTCAGCGCTATCTCGTTTACGCGTATCGGTATCAGGACAAACTGTCGACCAGCATCTGCACGCGCACGCGGCTCTTCAGCCAGGCAACCGAGGACCTCGCGTTTCTTGGCACACTCTCATCCGCTCGTCCAGGTGTAACGATCCACGGCGGCATCAGTCGTGAAGAGAACAGAAAAGATGAACCACTGAGTTCCGACATTCTGATTACCATCGAAGGTGAGTCACAACGAAAAGAGGTTCGCCCCGATGCTGAAGGACGTTTTCGTGTCAGTGGTCTGCCGCCGGGCAAATACAAAGTCACGCTACAGCTTCCTGACTCACTGACTACTTATAAGAAGGAAGACGAGATCACGGTTTCCGATCGCGGGTGCGCGGGTGTCGGCTGGTATGTCACCGATAACGGGCGCGTCAGTGGACGGGTTGTCGATCCAAACGGTGAACCAATCGCCGGCATTCTGGTGGGACTCGTCGACCCTGGAAGTAATCCGAAGGAAAGCTACGCCAATCTCGAACGCACTGACGCGGAGGGCAACTTCAAGTTCTCGGGAGTGCTGCGCGGACGCTACCTCATCAGTATCAATCACTCTCGCTTTCCGGAACGGGACGATCCGACCAAAGCCTATCCACCATCGTTTTATCCCGGCGTGATCGATAAGGAACAGGCGCAAGCGATCACAGTCGGGCCTGGTGAACAGGTCAACGACCTGGTGGTCCGCGTGCCTGCAAAACAACCGCCGAGTGTGGTGAAGGTCAGTGTGGTCTGGTCGGACGGCTCACCGGTAGCGAAGGCTAATGTAGGCGTCACGGACGTAACCCAAGGTGAGTCGTCTATGAGTTATTCCGTGCCGACTGACGAGCAGGGCCAGGCGACGGTCGACGGGTATATCGGTCAGAAGTTAGTTATCTCCGCCGGAAGCAACCGCCCGTGGGTGCCGAATCCTCGCAACGAACCGATGGAACGCGCCGAGAACGTGAGATTAACTTTGGAGCGTCCAACGCAAACCATTCGCATCGTTGTCACGAAGCTTCGCTGACGCACTGCCTCATTTAGAGAAGACTTTGACCGCTGCGCGCTACACGGCCCAGCCACGATCCGGCGATTAAAGAGGTGAGCACCGCTGTCAGAACGAGGATTGCGAAGAAGCCCTGACTAATAATCCCGGCGTCAAAAGCCAGTGAGGCGATCACGATGCCCGGGCCTCCGCGGGCGTTGAGTGCAACAGCGAGATTGAGCGCGCCTGCATGCGCTTTTCCGCCAACGCGTGCGCCGGTGTAGATGCTGAGTCCTTTAATCAAACAACTCGAAAGCAGGAAGAAAAGCAGAAACGAAAGACTCAGGTTTTGGATCAGATCTAAACGAAACCCCACGATCGCAAAATAGATCGGAATGAACGACGCCAGCGAGAACCACTTGATCGTCTCACGCGCTTCGAATTCACCTTCGTCACCCATTCTTCCCGCCACGATGCCCGCCGCAAACGCGCCGAATACCGGCGTGACTCCCAGTAATATCGAGAGTCCAACCACCACAAACAGAAACAACAGTTGCAGCACGAGAGAATTCAGGAATCTCACTCTCAGAAGCCGCCGCAACACAATCGGACCAACCACGAGTACCACCGCGAAAAACAGAAACGTGATCAATAAATGATGGACTGGTTTCAGCGAAGTGTTGAAGCTTGGACCAAGAAACGCAGCCAAACTCGTCTCGTTTCCCTGCTGCACTAAACCAAGCGCCACGGCGAGCACCAGGTAGAGAACGATGTCCTCAAAAACCGCAGTCGTAAGCACGACCCGCGCAAACTTCGTATGCATGATCTTCAGATCCAACATGATCCGTGAGATCACGGGAATGCTTGTAACCGCGGTCGCACACGCAAACACAAGGATGAAAGCAGTGCGGTTCCCTGCTGGTCCTTCCTGTTGTTGTGTGTCGATAATCAAGACAAGAACTAGGCCCGCGAGAAACGGCAGGATTGTTCCGGTGGCTGTAAGCACTGCCACAATCTTTCGCTCGCCTCGTTGTAGAAATGAACGCAGTTCGGTACCCGAAGTGAACATGAGCAGTATCAAGCCGAGCTGCGAAACCACAGACAGTGCAGCGGGAACGAATCCTGTTGAAGGAAACGCCATACGACTCACGGCAGGAAAGAGTGATGAAAGAAACGTGGGACCGAGCAGCAGACCGCCAATAATCTCGCCAATCACACGAGGCTGGTGAAAATAAACAAAGACGCGACCCATGCATCTTGCCACCACAAACAGCAAGACGAGCGCGGCAAAGAGGCGAGCGAGATCGATGAGGTTTAGTTCATTCAAGTTCGGTTTTCTGGCGTGACTGGAGAATTCAACCGACTATTGTGGTACGTAGATAACATAATCTTGACAGCTATAGAAGGTCAGAGTAGGCTCCGCGTGTACTTCACTCTCAACCAGCAGGGAATAAATCATGCCCTCTCTAAAAGCAGGTCTAGTTGTCTTCGTTGCTCTCTTATTCATCGCGCCAATAACTCGCGCGCAAACTAACACAGGACAGATTCAAGGTGTTGTCAAAGATCAAAATGGGGCAGTTATCCCCGGTGTGACTGTCACGGCGACCCACGTCGCGAGCAATCTCAAAGTCGAACGTGTCACCGATGAATCCGGCCAGTATTTATTTCCGTCACTCGCCGTCGGCGATTACACGCTCTCGGCTTCAGTAGCCGGCTTCAAACAAATCACGAAGACCGGAATTGAGTTGCGCATCGGACAGGTCATCAATCTCGATCTTGAGCTCGAGGCGGGATCGATCAGCGTCACCGAAACCGTCACGCTGGGCGAACAAATCTTGCAAACGATGACGGGCGAAGTCAGCGACGTCATCGAACGCGAACGCGTAGCCGAGTTGCCGCTTAACGGCAGGCAGTTTCTCCAACTCGCACTGCTCAGCGAAGGCGTCGTCAAACCACCGGGTGGAACGCGAGGTGGCGCACTGCAACAAGCCGGAGAGTTAGTAAACGTCGCCGGTCAACGCAGCGGCCATAACATTTACCTCGTCGACGGTGTGAAAGTCACCGACGAGTATTTCAACAACCTCGTCATCAACCCTTCGGTCGATTCGATTCAGGAGTTCAAGATTCAAAAGACGAGTTACGCCGCTGAGTTCGGCGGCAAGGCGGCCGCGCTGATCAACGTCGCCACCAAATCCGGAACTAAAGAATTTCATGGCAACGCCTTCGAGTTTCTGCGCAACGAGAAGCTCGACGCCAGAAACTTCTTCGACGATCCGTCAAAGCCGATCCCGCCATTCAAACAAAACCAGTTTGGCGGCACACTCGGCGGCCCGGTCGTCCTGCCGCGTATTTACGATCGCGGGGATTCAGCGTTTTTCTTCGCGAGCTATGAAGGCCAACGAATCAACCAGTCGTTGACGAAAACATTTTCCGTTCCGACAGCCGCGATGCGCACCGGCGATCTGTCAGCCTTCGGTCAGGTATTCGATCCTCTGGCCACTGATTCATCCGGTAATCGACTGCCGTTTGCGAGCAATCGCATTCCGACAGAAAGGCTCGACCCGGTGGCTCTCGGCCTGCTTGCCAAAGTCCCATTGCCGAATCAGCCGGGCATCTCGCGCAATCTGATTTCGACCGAGATTGAACGCACGGACATCGATCAGTTCAGCTTGCGTATCGACAATCAATTGACATCGAAGGACGCGCTCTTCTTTCGCGCCTCAACTTTCAACGCCAATGCTTTTCAACCGTTCGGCACAGGCAAACTCAACGAAGCGCTGCTGCCCGGATTCGGCCGTCAGCTAACAACCAAAGCAACGAATCTGGCGTTCAGCCATACGCATTACTTCACACCCGACTTTCTCAACGAATTTCGTTTCGGTTACCTGCGCGCGTCTGGCGGACAGGTGAGCGCAAACGCGGGCAATGATTTTGCTTCCACCGTTGGACTCCAGGGTGCGACGCAAAATCCCGCGGACCAGGGCTATCCGCAAGTCTCTCTCGGTGGTTTGTTCAGCAACATCGGCGACCCGACCACGTTCGTCACTCGCCGCGACACGAGCATCGAGTTTTACGACAACGTCTTTATCAATCGCGGCGATCACAAGTTGAAGTTCGGCGTTTACATCTATCGACTCAACTTCAACCCGCTGAATCCCGACACCGCGCGCGGTTCGTTCAACTTCACGGGGCAATTCACCGGCGCGCAGCCCACTCAGTCCGGCAACGCCTTCGCGGACTTTCTGCTCGGCTTTCCCGGCAGCGCGCAGGTCGGCATCGGCCGCGGCGATGAGAACGGACGCACAAACTGGTTTCATTCATACGTTCAGGACGATTGGAATCCGACCCGTGATTTGACCATTAACATCGGCCTGCGTTGGGAGATCAACCAGCCGATTCGAGACATCAACAATCGTCTGTCGGCGATTGATTACACGGTGCCGGGCGGACGTTTCGTGATCGCCAGCGATCGCGCTGGAAACATTTCTCCCACGGCTGCTGCGTTACTGCCACTCATTCCGATTCCCTTCGTCACGTCCGCTGAGGCTGGCTGGGATCGATCTCTTTTACGTGACAGTCCACCGCGTCTGGCGCCTCGCTTTGGTATCGCGTGGCGGCTGCCCGGCAAATCCGACACTGTCTTGCGTGGCGGCTACGGCATCTATCTCAATCAGTGGGCCTACAGCGTGCAGCAGGCCCTCGCGCGCAACCTGCCGTTCTTCCTGTTAAAAAACATCAACGTCGCGGCCGACACAGCGGTCCCGACCTTTGAAACGCAGAACATTCTCACGTCGAACGCGATCGGCAGCATCGGCGGCAACAACGTGGACCATGATTTCAGTATTGAATATGCCGGTACGGCGAGTCTGAGCGTTCAGCACATGCTGACGCCGTCAACGATGATCGAAGTCTCCTACGTCGGATCCAACATACAAGGCGCTGACAGTTCCACGGTTCGCAACGTGCCGCTTCCCGGAAGTGGAGCGATCGCGCCACGCCGGCCGATCCCTCAGCTCAGTGGCTTCACGAGCCTGCGCTGGGACGGCTATTCGGCTTATCACGCCGCGACGTTCAGAATTGAGCGGCGACTTACCAACAGCTTCGCCGTCAACGCGAACTACACTTTCTCGAAATCCATTGACGATGCTTCCGATCCGGGCGGAACGACCAACGAAGCGAACCTGCCACAGGACGTCAGAAACCGCGACGCCGAGCGTGCGCTGTCGAGCTTCGATCATGCGCATCGTTTCGTCGCGAGTGGCGTCGTCGAGTTGCCGTTTGGCAGGAACAAAAGATTTCTGAATCAACCGGGATTACTTTCAGCATTGGCTGGAGGATGGAAATTGACCGGCATCGTCACGCTGCAGAGCGGCGCGCCTTTGACGGTGAACGATTCAGTCGATCGGGCCAACATCGGCGCGGGACCGGCGCAGAGACCAAACTGCCTGCGCGATCCGAATCTGCCGTCGAACGAGCGCACGGTCGATCGTTATTTCGACACCTCCGCGTTCACACCGGCCGCGTTCGGGACATTCGGCAACTGCGGACGAAACAACGTCATTGGACCAGATTTCAAAGAGGTTGATGTATCCGCGGTGAAGGTTTTTGAATTCGGTGAGGCGAGGAGTCTGGAGTTTCGCACGGAGGTTTTCAATCTCTTCAACACACCAAACTTCGACGTGCCGAACCGCTTCGCCTTCACGCCGAACTTTGGAAAAATCTTCAGCGCCGGCCCCTCGCGGCAAATTCAGTTTGGCCTGAAGCTGGCATTCTGAGTTTAGACAGGATTACACGATTGACAAGATGAATTAGGCGTGGTGAACCGACGTCATGGTAACTAACTCCTACTCATCTTGTTAACCTTGTAAATCCTGTCTACATTCCGTGTAGTTTTTCAAAGTGATTCGCTTGAGAAACGCCTCTTTATCATTGGGCGACGCATGAGTCTGCGCATCGAACATTACCGTTGGCTCAATCTCTTTTCCCGACGGGTCCGAAATGTCGATCGTTTTTTCGACACCTCCGCGTTCACGCGGGCTACCTTCGGAACGTTTGGCAACTGCGGATGAAACAACATTATTGGACCAGACCTCAAAGAGGATAATTAGCCGCGGTGAAGGTTTTTGAATTCGGTGAGTCAAAGACTCTGGAGTTTCGCACGGAGGTTTTCAAGGGAAATCTTCAGCGCCGGCCCTCGCGGTAAGTTCAGTTTGACTTGAACTGGCGTCCTGGGGTCGAACCGGATTGCTGAAGGCTCTAAACGGCTTAGGTCGAGGACCGGGAAACTAACAAGATCGCCCGGTGTATCGTCGCGCTTCAAGTATCGAGCGACACGATTCTCAGATTCCACCCGCAAACAGCACTTTTAACTGCTAGCAACATCACCACGAAGCGCACTGGCCTTTGTGAGTGATAGACAGATAATTAATTCACGTACCGGCGCCTATTCCGGAATTACGGTGGGTGCCTGATCCGCAATCAAACAGGGCAAGGAAGCAAACGTTGGAATTGAATCCGGCTGGCCGGGAGTGGTGCGCAGATAGTCGGACGGTTCTCGCTGGGTACCCATACAATCAGTATGTTCGTTCTCCCGACGCTCTCGAAGTTTGAATCGCAGTCTAGTTGCATTGATTTCACAGTCGGTCAGGCCACGCTCATATATGTTGTACTCCACGCGAAAATACTTCTCTTTGAATGGGTCAACCTCACTGGTCCACTTATCAATGCGTACGATCCAAAACTCGGCGAAGTGGGCTACCCCACGCACGGGGCCCATAACCGGGTGTCGATTATCTTTTTGAAACGCCACAACGATCCCTTCTCCAACAAGCTCTTTTGGCGCACCCTGCTCCTGAGCAACGAGCGTTGACGCAAGAATGAGTATTGTTAAGCCGGCGAGAAATCTCAAGGTTCTGGTCATGGATGTTTCTCCTGATTCTATTGCTGCTGTTTCTCTTCAGGTTTGACAACTTTGAGAGCACCTTGCAGGTTGTCAAAGCTCTTAGGTAACGATTGAGCCGGTTGTGGTGTGGTTAGAGTTATCTCAACGGACACTTTGGTTTGGAGACGTCGGAAATTGAGAGTGGCGCGGGCTGTTGTTGCCATTTGGGCACCTTCCGGAAGGCCTCCTACCTGTTGGACCAATACATCCCCGAAAAACGTATCCGCATAAGCATGAGAAAGCTGATAATTCGGCGGTAATCCTTGTTTACTTCCAAGTTTACTTCCAAACGCCTCCATTATCTCATGGGCCACCATTTCACCGGCAACAACTTGATCCAACTGGTTGAGGTCGCCTTGATCGATCCTATTCAAACCGGCTACGGGCGGAATGTTGTTCAGCGCCGAATAACCAAAATGGGCCGTGTCTGATGATGAAACCACCTCCAGGGTCGCAACCGTGTCGGTGTTCGTTATGGCTTGGTAAAGAGCCAACTCCGATTTGGAAAGCTTCTTCTCATCAACCTGCCCGACCACTTTCAGCTTACCGTCTTTGAGTTCAGTTTGGAACTGTGCATCTTTTCTGTTGTTGAGGTTGTCCACAGTCTTCTGGCAACCTCCTTCTATTTGGCACTTCACCGCAATCTCGAGACCGTCTGGATCGATGAATCTCAACGGATTGTTTCGGGTATAGGCGTAGAGATTCCAACTTTGGGGATATCCGAGACGATTGGCTTCGATAAACAAAGGATCAACGCCCGTAAACCTTCCTTGAATACTCGTGTAATACCTTGCTCCAAAATAATCCAACCCTGTCTCGATGTCGCGTTCCTTTGAGGTGAACTGCTGACGTACGCCATCGCTTGCATAACCGTGCGCAACTGTGCGTCCACCAGCGCCGGCGAACAATTCCTCGCCGAAAGGAAGGTAGTCGTGGCGCTTCACGTTTGCGAGGCTGCCGGTTTGATCGAGGATCATTCGTGGTGTGCCTAGTTGGTCCTGAATGAGCCACTGTACTTTCTCACCTCCGACTGAGGTGCCAAATGCCTGAATCTCAACTACACGACTCCACGAGTCAGGGACCGCATTGATCGTTACGCGGATCTTGCTGGTGGTGATCGGTGAGAACGTGAACTTGCGCCAGACCTTGTTGTTCCCGGTCACATTACCATTTGGGATCGTGACCCAACTGCTCCCATTCCAATACTGCACGTTGAAGGCTTGCAGTCCGTAAAGAGTGAAGGTTTGCGTTTCCGTCGGCGTGTTCTCGACAGTGTAGTTGTCGTGAAGACCAAAGACGCTAATCTCGTCGATGGTCTTACTGCCTGCAAAGTCCACCTGAATCCAATCGGGCAACGAGTTTGGCGTGTTGTCATTCCACCCCTCAACGCTGTCACCCCATGGACCACGATAATTTCCGTTGATTGCGAAGGTAGGGGAAAAGCCGGAACCCGTGGCCGTACTCGAAGCTGTGGCTGTAGCGCCGTTCGCGGCGAGTGCGACGTTATAGCGACCACTGGCCGTGATGAGCAACTGCCCATTCCGATAGCCGTATTCCTTCTCCGGTGCTGAAGCAGCGGAAGCGGCGCGATACTCAGCGACCAACTCGCCCTCCATGCCGTAGATTTGCCACTCTTCCTGACTCGAAGCCACTTGCCGTCGCGTGCGATGACCTTCAGCATCGTAAGTGTAGCGGCCCGTTTGGCCGGTGTTATCTATCGCCGTGAGCATCCGGTTTTCGGCGTCGTAGGTACGAGCGCCGACTCCGCTGTAAGTATCAGTAGTCAGATTCCCGGCGTTGTCATAACTCATCGTTCCTGTTTGACCAGCAGGCACACCAAGCCTGTTCGTGGCCGCATCAACTGAGAATTGCTTTACATTGATTCCAGTGCCCCACGAAGACGGGTTGATGCTGCGATTACCCCAACGATCATAGATGTACGACTGCTGAAACTGCTGACTCCAAACCCAACCACCAGCCGCGGTCATTCTTTGCTCAGTTACATTCGACAGGCGATTAAGCGCATCGTAGGTATAACTGTCTTCCGTAACTGTATCGGCTTGATCAAGCGTGGCGTTCTCGGGGGGAATCCAGTTTTGGGCAAACAGCACGTTGCCGTTATTGTCGGTTCCGCTCTGTCCCCAAAGATGGTTGCTGCTGTAGTAAAGGATTAGCCGGCCGCGGTTCCAGTCCCATGTGTCATTCACACTGCTGACGCGCGTATCAAACAACTGGCCGCGAATGTTGTAGAAAGCTTTGTGGTACGTCGGAGTGGTTGTGCCGAACTGTTCTTTGCTCACACCACCGAACGGTGAATACATAGCGTTAGTCGAGTAAGTGCGAGTAGTACCATCGCCGAGATTTCCGCTGAAGGTGGTGGTGCGTCCCGCGGCATCGTACGTATAAGAAACTGTGTGACCCGAAGGATATGTCTGGGAAGTAACAGCTCCCGCGCGGTTGTAGCCTCTGGAAATCTGGTACGTCGGACTCCAGGTGCCATTGAGCTTGAATAGCTGGCGCTGGACCAGTGGTCTGCCGAGCGCGTCGTAACTGTCGATGGCCTTGTGCTCCACGTTGCTGCCGGTAGATAGATCTCCGCCACTGTAGAAATACCAAAAGCGTCCTTTACCGTTCGTAGCGCCATCGTAGAACCACTTCACGTCAGGATTGATCGAAGCCGTGTCGGAGTAATCGATCGTCGTGTTGCGATTGAGAGCGTCGTAGACGTAAGTCGAGACAACGCCACGCGCATCAGTCTTCTGCGTGAGATTGCCGTTCGCGTCGTACTGGTAACCCACGGACCAGGCACTGTTGCCGGTGAGCGTGTCTGACAGCGCCAATCCAGCCAATGTGCTCTGCTCGGGGTTGCGGGCGCGAATCAGCCGCTTTAGCGAGTCGTACATGAAGAAACGCTGCTGTGTGCCCTGGGTGACTTTCACTAAATTATCGAGCACGTCATAGTCGTAGCTCGTTTGATAGTTCAGCCCGGTAGGATCATCATAAACCTGCTTCAGTCGTCCCAACGCGTCGGTGACACTCTTACGCTTTTTGAGTGCCTGATCGGTAACCGTGACGCTGTTGCCGCTGTAGCTCGTGGAAACCACGGCGCTATCCGGAGTCGTTACGGAAACCGTGCGACCCAGATCATCAAATGCCGTGGTGGTCCATACCGGCGTCTCGCTGGCCAACGGCCGGAATGGATTAGAAGTCTTGTAGAGCCGGTCAAGCGCATCGTACTGCGACTGAACGGCAATATAGCTTCCGCCGCCCTCATATTGCCGCGTCTCAATTGTGCGCCCCATTTGGTCGTACAAGACTGAGGTAACGAGCAGATTATCGTTATCTCCGTCGCGGTCGCTGGAGGTAGTGATAACCCGATTCGTATCGTCGTAACTGAAGGTAGTCTGGTTCGTGTCACCGGTTCCGGCCGCGCGCCTCACTTGTGTCGGCCTATCAAGGCTGTCGCTGTAGGTACCGCTCGCCACCACGCCATTTACGTCTTCACCATCGACCGGAGTCCCCAAATTAAAATCAAACTGGCTGAAAGTCCATTGGTTCAGACTGTTCTTAATAGAAGTAACAAACGCATAGCTGGCGAGCCCGGCGCCGGAGAGTTCGAGGGGCGCAGAGTTAAGGCGCGCATTACCATTCGGGCCGCCAAAGCAATCGGCGTAAAAAAGCTCGGCTGCATTACCGCGGCCATCGATGATCTTGGTCACGTTCCCGGCGATGTCGTACTGGAAATATGAGGAGACTGAGCCACCTGAAAGTATGTGTCTGGTGATACGCGTAACATTTCCACGCGTCGTGTAGCTGGTGTTGAAAGTCGAATCGAAGCCGCTGATGCTTGACCGATTAGTCAGTGCCGCGTGGTTAGAGTCTATAAGGTAATTGTCATATTCATAGGTGGTGCGGGCGCGCTCCGTGCCGCCGGCGTCGTGGATCGAAACCTGAGTGGGCAAACTGCGGAGGTGCACACTCGTCCCCGTATAAGTAGAACTTGTCACGTAAGTGGTGCGCGTTTCGCGCACCAGGGACCCAACTGCACCGCTGCCGTAGTCGTATTCCTTCACACTGTTTTGGTTGTTGAAGGGAACACTATCGTCGTAATCAAAAGTTTGCTTTGACATTTGATTAGTGTCCGCAAACGTTGTGACCGTTTCAGCAATCCGGACGTCGTTTGGCGGTGCGGTGGCAGTAGTTCCGCCCCACCAGCTCACGTTGGCACGCTGCTCGAAGGTGTGTTCCACGCGGCGCAACAGGGTCGTTCCGTTGGCCGCAAATGTTTCCGTCTTGTATTCACGACTATCAGTCCACGCTGGATACTCCGTTGGTTGCTTGAAGAAAGAGGCGCGAGCGCTGCCGTAGAAATAATGGATTGCTCGCGCTAGTAAAGTCCCACTCGCGTTGTACTGATCGGTCGTGACATAGCCCGCATTGGTCGTAGTTGTTTCGGGCCGGCTGTAAGTCATCTTGCTGGCGTAGCCACTGCCACTCCCGCCGTCAGAGTAGACGCGACGCTCAATGCAGCGACGATAGATATGCTTTTCCGCCAGACCGCTTATAACGTTACCGGAGTCGGTTAAGCCGGCAGCGTAGTCGTATTCGATTGCACCGCCTGTAGGCAGCACCACCCGCGTTAACTCCGCATAGCTGTTGTAACGAAACTGATATTGCTTGCCGTTGGGCAACTCAACCGCACTCACGACCAACGGGTTGTGATAACCACCAGTACCGGACCCGTTTAGTTCGGGAAACATCTGGCCGTTCGTCAGCATGGTGAAGTCACTGCGCAACACGCTGGTTAGGTAATTGAAATACACCTTGATGCTGCGCGTGGCGCCGCCGAATCCCTTATATGTAATCTCCTGATAGGTGCCTCCGCCGGCGTCATAATTGATCGTCACCTGCCGATTCAGCGAATCAGTTACCGAAGTCATTCGCTGATAAATGTCATAAGTAAAACTCAGCTTATTGCCGTTGCGATCGCGCATCCATTGGACGTTGCCGCCATACACACGGAAGCGGGTGCCATCGCGCAGCATCATGTAACCCGACGGTGCAGCATTGCCGGGATTGTCATATTGATAGTCGAAAATATCGGTATCTGAGATGAAAGTAGCGGCGCTTCCATCGGCGGTGACGAAGACAGTGCCGCGGTTGAATGCAGTGCAGGTCGCATTAACTGGTTGGCCGTTAGTCGCCTGATCGCGCAACTCGTATTCGGTACCGTCAGGCGCCGTGAATGTCAGTCTCGTTAATGTCTGGCGATGAATGTAGCTACTACACCCCCCTGAGCCAAGTACAAAGTCGCGGCTGCCACCCTGGCGCATTTCCAGCCGGCCCATGCTGTAGATCGGTGCCCAGCCCGTGTCAGTCCACCAACTCGGCATCGGCGTGTAGATGTTGATTGGGGGTTGGCCATCGTATGGTTCTTTTTGGACCAGCCACTTATGATCTATCCGCAGCATGAGCGGATATCCCGCCTCACCTCGTCCTCCGATCTTGACCAGCGGCAACGCGAAATTAAGACTGCCATTAAAGAGATTTACATTCTCAAAATCGCTAAGCGGGTAAGAGCCGGCCGGAGCGCCCGGTGAGAGACCCAGCGGTGTAGCACCGTCGGTAGCCTGTTGTTGTGCAACAGCACTGGCGAACGCGAACAGAAGAAAAGCTGACGTAAAAATCAGCGAGCGAATAGCGTGAGAGACAGAAAAAGGCAAATTCATAGTGACCTCAAGTCGAAGAATTGAAGTGTTATGGGCGAAATACGTGGCCCGGGTTTAGTTCGTCACTCGCAGAGTGAATTGCCATTCCGGATGATTTGTTTCACCAATAATGTATGTCCCGGGATTAAGCTGGACATGAGCTTTCCAGTCGCGCTTTTGCGGTTGTGACTCAGCGAGTCGTTCCTGGTTTTCACGAATCAGATAGAAGCTCAGATTTCGCTGTCCAGTACGGTTTTGTAAAAGGATCAGGAACTTTCCGCGTGGAGCACTTACCTCGCCAGGTTGGAAACCCGCTGGAGTGACTTCGAGTGAGACCACCTGAGGTTCATCGTCCGCCGAGATCGCCGCAGCTTCCTTCACATGTTTCGATTCCGCGTAGATCTCATTTGCTGTTACTGGAGGATTGTCCGCCTTCGTACGGCTTGTAAGTAGAAAGCTCACAGCAATACCTACTGCGACCGTGAGTACGGCAAGGAGAAATAGATTTTTTGTAGTTGAGCTCATAGTTGTCCCAAGTCTCATGAGTTAGTGAGAGCCGTTTAAGCGACTTAGTTGTGGAACTATTTACAACGCGCTATTAGGGAGCGAGGCGAAGAAAGTAGTTCTGGGCCAATGAGAAGACGAGGCGCAATTTACTCTTGGCGTGCATGCATGTCAAGGTATTCTCGACAGGTCCATCACGAGTAGCGATTTGAGGTCCAAGGCTAGATCAAAACACCACACTTGGAGTAATTCGATCGTTGATTTCGGAGTCCGGTCCCCTCACCGGCTCCGGAAATAACCTCTTGAATCGCCGCGCGACTGTTTGAGATTTACTAGATTCAATCGTGAACTCCGTGAGGACAAGAACGTACCGGTGAAGTTCAAGACTGTTGCGGCGATTCAAGCTGCAATTTCTGACAGCGCAAGCAACGGCGCTCAAATACTAAAAGGGCGCTCGCACATCCTACATGCAATCCGCTGAGTTCAAGACAGTCCGCGCTCAATTCAAGACGTAAACTCTAGGCTAACGACACACACATAAGTTAGACTGCGCCACTCGGAGGACCGTCCGTGGCGCAGCCCAACCAGATCCGCATTTTGAGTGTCGAAGATCATCCGGTCTTTCGCGCGGGGCTGGCTACCATTCTCGAGACTGAACCAGACATGGTCCTCGTCGCGCAGGCGTCCAACGCGGCCGAGGCAATAGCCGAGTTTCGCCGCCACAAACCAGACATCACGCTGATGGACCTGCGCCTTCCCGGCTCCAATGGCACCGACATACTGATTGCCATTCGCGGAGAGTTTCCCAACGCACGAGTCATTATGCTGTCGTCTTCAGACAGCGACGGCGAGATTCAGCGCGCACTTCGTTCGGGAGCGGCAGGTTACGTCCTCAAAAGCATGCCACAGGACGATCTGCTGGCCGTGATCCGATCGGTTCATGCAGGCAAACGCGAGGTTCCCGCTGAGGTCGCGATTCTACTTGCCGAACATCTGGATGAAGAAGACTTAACAACGCGCGAGTTGGAAGTGCTGCAACTGATTCGCGACGGCTACAAGAACAAACAGATAGGCGAACGACTTTCAATTTCCGACAACACCGTCGACTTTCACGTCAAAAACATAATCGACAAACTGGGCGCAAAAGATCGGACACACGCAGTCACGATTGCGACTCGTCGCGGGCTGTTACCACTGTAATCGACTACACAAAACTTATGGCGCGCCTCCCGAAGAGTCTGATACTCGCGACGCTTTGGGTTTTCATGTTAAGCGTTTCCGCGCACGCGCTCGACCCAAACCAACCAGCAAGCAGCTTCATATCCGCTAATTTCAACACCGGAGAAGGTCTCCCCGGCTCGGTTGTCGGTGCAGTGGTCCAAACGCAGGACGGCTTTCTGTGGATGAACATCAATGGCATCGACCTCGCCCGCTTTGATGGAAAGAGTTTCCACCTGATCGAAGATTTACCACCGGTGTGGTCACTCGCCGTAGCTCCCGACGGCGCTCTTTGGGTTGGCGGACTTCAACATCTAACACGCATACCTGCTTCAAACTTGAACCAGTTCACGTTTGCTGAATCAACTACCTATCATCCCGGTCCCGGTAAAGCGAGCGACGCTACTGCCCTTCGCTTCACCAGAAACGGCGTGCTGTGGGTAGGAACTTCCGCGGGGCTGTTTCGTTACGACGGGAATCAATTCGTACCTGTTGGACCACGAGCGCTCATACGCAACATCGAAGAAGCTCCGGATGGAAATCTATTGGTGATTTGCAGCGACGGGTTCTTCGAGTTCAAAGGCACCGAGACAGTTCCTCACCCTCAACTCGCCGCTCAATTGGGAAAAGACAACCAGCTCTACCAGGTTCTGAAAGACCGCCGCGGTAATACCTGGTACGGCACGGCGAGCGGCGTATTCCGCGAAACAAACGGTCGAATCGAAAAACTGAAACCTCCAAACGGACGCGGCGCACTCCGCGTGTATGAAGATGCCCAGGGAAACATCTGGATCGCAAACCAGGATGGTCTCTTTCGCGCCACATCCGAAGGACTCGAATCAGTGGCTGCGCCAATGCAGGTTAAAAATCTTTTCAGCGATCGCGATGGCAACTTGTGGGTTGGCACAAACGGCGACGGATTGTATCGCTTCAAAGATCGTACGGTCCGAATGTTCACGACAGCGGATGGACTACCTAACAATGTGCTGATGACTGTGCTTGCGGCCCACGATGGGTCCATTTGGACGGGCGCTAATTGCGGCGGCCTCTCGCGTTTCGACGGCACTCATTTTCAAACCTTCAACGATAAGAACGGTCTCGGAAACACATGCGTTTGGGCAATTGCCGAGGACGCGAACCACGATCTGTGGATCGGGACCTGGGGCGGCGGCGCTTATCATTTTCACAACGGCATCTTCACTCAGTTTTCCAAGCGCGACGGGATGGCAGACGATCGAGTCACCAACGTCGTCGCTGCACGCGACGGTTCCATTTGGTTCGGCACGCAGGACGGTCTGACTCGGCTGCGGAATGGACAATTTCGCACCTTCACGACCGCTGACGGACTCTCAGCTAATTTAACGATGAGAGTGTTCGAAGATCGGACCGGGAACATCTGGGTCGGAGGCGCAGAAGGCGTCGATCGGCTGGTGGGTGATCGTTTCGAGAACTTCACCTCCGTACCCAAATCAATAATCGCCATTCCTATCGGAGACGATCGGGACGGCGGCCTTTACGTATTTCTAAAAGATGGCTCAACTATTCTGCGCATCGACAAAGCTCGTGTCGACAGCCTCACGGAATTATTCACGCCTATTGATATGGTCGAAACCGAGCAGGGTGAATTATGGTTCCGCGGCGGCGGGATGCTGAGAGTAGCAGCGAACAGTTTTGTACGACCGCGGCCGCACGATGAACCTCTCGATTATGAAACGTTTTCGACCTTTGATGGTTTGACTACCGCCGAAGCGACTCACCCCGGTCGCAGTACCGCCTTGTCTCGCGACGGCAAACTCTGGGCTGCTACTCCGCAAGGATTGGCAATGATCGATCCTCGCCGCCTGCCGGTCGCAAACACAAAGCCTCCGATCTACCTGACCGACGTGACTATCGGCCGCGACAAGAAACGTGCCGCACGTGAAATCGTCCTGCCACCGGGAACCAGTCACACCGAGATTCACTTCGCGGCTATCGAAACCTCGGCCCCGGAAAAAATTCGTATGCAATACCGGTTGGAAGGTGTCGATTCGGAATGGCTCGATGCTCCGGCCAATCCGGTTGCGATCTATAGCAGGATACCGGTCGGTACACGTGCGTTACACATTCGTGCTTGCGACCGGAATGGTACCTGGGACCGGCAGGGTGTGGTTTTTCTGGTCACGCAACAACCCTACTTCTATCAAACACGCTGGTTCGTTGCGGCGATGATCACGCTCGGCATCGTGCTGGTAGTTGTCGTCTATCGTCTACGCGTGGCCCAACTCTCACGCCAAATGGCCGCGCGCTTTGACGAACGTCTGGCCGAACGCACTCGCGTAGCGCGCGAACTACACGACACGCTGCTGCAAACGGTCCAGGGAAGCAAGATGGTGGCCGATCACGCGCTAAAGAACCCCGCCGATCATTCGCGGATGGTGAAAGCAATGGAACAGTTAGCGACGTGGTTGGCCCAGGCTACTCAGGAAGGACGTGCCGCGCTTCTCTCGTTGCGGTCGTCAACTACGGAAAAGAACGATCTGGCCGAAGCCTTTCGCCGGGCGATCGACGAATGCGGCATCGGGAATCGAGCCGAGATATCGTTTTCCGTGAATGGACATTCGAAAGAAATGCATCCGGTTGTACGTGACGAAATCTACCGGATTGGTTACGAAGCGATTCGCAATGCGTGCGCACATTCAGGTGCTGACCGGTTGGAAGTAACCCTCGACTATTTGCACGATCTCACGTTGCGTATCAGCGACAACGGCAAAGGCATCGACTCCGAAATCGTCGAGCAAGGCAAGGAAGGTCATTTCGGCTTGCGCGGCATGAAAGAACGCGCCCAACGCATTGGCGGTAAATTCAATCTAACCAGCTCGCCTGATGCAGGCACCACTATCACCCTGGAAGTTCCCGGACGCATCGCCTTTCGCACCATCCCATCCGAGTAACCCTTTAGCGGTATATAGCAGCCACGGAAACACGCGGCCTAAATTTCCCCGATATAAGTGTGTTTGGAATTTTCGCGCGGGCCTATTCTCTTCCCATGACAAACGAAATTACAGAAATAAGTTTCACGGTGAATCCGGAAGCAGTGCGGTCTTTTCATGATGACGGAGTGGTGATCTTACACCCCGGCAACGGGCGGTTGTTCACTTCGAATGAGACAGGCGCGCGCATCTGGCGCGGGATCGAGCAGCGACTGCCGTTGGAAACCATCGCGAATGAAATCAGTAATGCGTATCAGATTGCGCGAACCACCGCACGCGAACACACGCTTAGCTTCCTGGCGGCGCTGGAGCAGCAGGCACTGATCGAAAGAGAGGTTGCGCGATGAAAAAAGCAGGGCTTGTGTTCAAGGCACTTTACGAGATCGCCCGTTACGAAGTGGTCCTTTCATTACTGGGGTCGGGGCGCATCCTGTCGCAGTTGAAAGCGCAATCCACTTCGATTAAGTCGGTCAGCGCCGAAGTCGAGAGAACGATCTGCGACGCCGTTCTGCTCGCGACGTGCTTCTACTGGAAGCCGGTCCTGTGCCTGCAACGAGCGGTTTGTACGGTTCGCTTGCTGAGAAGACATGGCATACACGCGCGCCTGGTAATCGGTTATCGGCCGTCGCCGTTCTTTTCACACGCGTGGGTGGAAGTGGATGGCCGGGTTGTGTACGGCTCGGCTGCTTATCAGAAACGATTGCTGCCGCTGCACGTGGTCTAAAAACGGAGAGGAGAAAGAAAATGGAAGTGCTGCACTGGGATGGCCGGCTCGATAATCGCGACGACCTACTTCCGCGACTAACCGAATCGCTGAG
Organism: Pyrinomonadaceae bacterium; assembly: GCA_035279345.1. Taxonomy (GTDB): domain Bacteria; phylum Acidobacteriota; class Blastocatellia; order Pyrinomonadales; family Pyrinomonadaceae; genus PSRF01. The sequence goes on from DATEHX010000345.1 coordinate 28,820, forward strand.
GGGCGACACGAGTAACGCAGCGATTGCCCGCGCCGCTTATGAACGTTGGGGCACTAAAGGTTTCGTTCATCTGATCGGCGACTGGAGTTTGGTCATTCGCGATCGTGTTAACGGTACGACTGTACTCGCGAGCGACTTCGCCGGCGTGCGTCCTCTTTACTATTACGTGCAAGACGGGCACGTCCGCTGGTCCAACCGTTTGCAGTCTCTCGTGGATGAGACCGGCATTACAGATCTCGACGAACAATACATCGCCGGATTCCTGACGTTTGGCGGTTGCGCGAATCGCACGCCGTACAAAGGCATCTACTCTGTTCCTCCGGGTCAAGCAGTATGTGTTTCGGCAAACGAAACAAAGATCGATCGCTTCTGGTCCATGCCAACAAGCGACACGATTTCTTACCAAAACCCGCACCGATATGAAGAGGAACTGCGCGCGTTGTTTCGCGAAGCCGTGGCCGTTCGGTTACAGACCGAATCACCAGTTCTCGCAGAGCTGAGCGGTGGTCTTGATTCATCCTCAGTGGTTTGCATGGCCAACCAACTGATGCGCAGCGGCGCCGTCAGCGCCCCACACCTCGAGACTGCCAGTTTCACCTGGCGCAACTCGCTCGACGAACCGTTCATTCGCGAAGTCGAGTCGCACTGCGGTATTGAAGGAGCGCGTATCTCGATGCATCAAATACCGGTCGTTGCGGAAGCGCAGGTAAACGGCGCGATGCCCGAGCCTTTTCAAGCCGTGCTCAGGTCCGTCGCGTCCCTGGCGAGGCAAGCGGGCGCCAGAACAATTCTGACCGGACAGAACGGCGACCTGTTGATGGGTAATTGGTTTGACGATCGCCTGCAAGTGGCCGGCTCGTTACGCCGCTTTCAAATCGGCCGCGCCTTTGCGGACGCCGTAGCGTGGAGCAAGATTCTCCGGCTCTCTGTTTACCAGATTCTGTGGCATGCAGCTCAGGCGGCACTCCCGCCGTCGCTGACGCCAACCGCGATTTACACGACCGCCGACGGTTCATACGCGCCGAAGAGCAACGAGACATCGTTTGTCTCTCAATTCAGCAAGCGGACTGGCATTTCCGAACCGTCAAACTTCTTTTCAAACGATTGGCTGCAGGCCGCACCGGAGCGACGGAAGCATTTCTACTCTCTGTCGATGGCGCTCCAACTTCGCACACTGCAACCACCCGAACCGCTACAGCACCTGGAGTACACGCATCCGTTCAGTCATCGGCCGCTCGTGGAGTTTCTGATGAGCATACCGGCGGATGTCCTTTGCCGGCCGGGTGAGCCGCGGAAGTTGATGCGCTCTGCGTTGTCAGATCTATGGCCGCGCCGATTGCGCGAGCGTCGATCGAAGGGTTCATTCAACGCTCCGTGGCAGGAAGCTTCACGGCCTTTAGCGCGCAGGCTGCTTAACGCGAAGAGACTGCACACAGTGGAGCGAGGGTTTGTAGATCGCGACAGCGTTCGCGCACGTCTCGGGCGTCTGGGCTGCGGGTTGGACTGCAACGAATCTCAGTTGCGGCAGATCATTCTGCTCGAACTGTGGCTGCGCAATCGCGCCGAGAGGACACAAGTTCTCAGCGCCGCATAAAAATTGGTATCGAAATTTTGAAGAAAGGAGATAAGCCAATGCAAAACACTTATGAAGCTCCCGAACTTACGTTGGTCGGTGAAGCAAACGAGGTTGTGATGGGCACCACCATCGGTGGCGATGACTTTCCCAAGCAGTTTGGCATCGATTTTGAATTTGAACAGGACTAAACAAGTTAACCACGGATTACACGGATAACCTCAGCTCGCTCCGTGTAATCCGTGGCAAAAACGTAGTAGACTCCTCGCCACGGTTTATTATGAACTCTCCCGGTCCCATTCGAATTCTCTCGGTGGACGATCATCCGATGCTGCGCGAAGGTATCGCCGCCGTGCTCGCTAACGAAGACGACATGGTCCTCGTCGCCGAAGCCAGCAACGGGCGCGAAGCCGTCGAACAGTTTCGCACTCACCGGCCTGACGTGACTCTGATGGACGTGCAAATGCCGGAGGGCAACGGCATCGACGCGATTGTGAAAATACGCGAAGAGTTTCCCGACGCCCGGATCATCGTGCTGACAACTTACACTGGCGACGCTCAGGCAGCGCGCGCCTTCAAAGCGGGAGCGGCCGGGTACCTGCTAAAGAACATGGTGCGCAAGGAATTGATCGACACGATCCGGATGGTCCATGGAGGCAAGAAGAAGATTCCCGCCGAGATCGCCGTCGAGATGGCCCAGCATCACAGCGACGATGCGTTGACTGAACGTGAAATCCAGGTGCTGCGCGAAGTGGCGGCGGGTAACGCCAACAAGATGGTGGCCCAACTGCTTCACGTTTCCGAAGAAACCATCAAGGCCCACATGAAGAGCATTCTTTCCAAGCTCGGCGCAAACGATCGCACTCATGCCGTTACGATCGCCGTGAGACGCGGCATCATCGAAATCTGAGCCACAAAGAGGCACAAAAAGGAATTGGTTATGCCGGGCGGGTTACTCTTCGGTCGTGATGTTTTGTGCTTTTTTGCGGTACGCGGTCACTCCGGGAACAGTCAGTTCCACTTCAGTGCCCGTTTCCGGCCGGCTCCAGAATCTCAATTGACCGCCAATCTTTTCCGCTCGCTCGCGCATTCCCTGAAGTCCCCAATGACCGGAACGTCCACCTGCTTCGAGGACACGCGGTTCGATGCCTCGTCCGTCGTCACGAACACGCAGACGAAACTGGCGCACGTCGTAGGCGATCTCGGCTTCGACGTTTTGACCTTCCGAATGGCTTAACGCATTGATGATCGCTTCGCGTCCAATGCAGTAACACTCCTCCAGCACCAGCGGGTGTAAATCACGAACACGACCCTCGACCACTGTCTTGAACACCGCGTCGCGACCCTGCGACGTCTCTTCGGCAACCGTACGAAACGCCGCCGGCAGATCGCTCAGCGACGCTGAATTTACTCTTAAATTTCGAATGCTGTCTCTTCCTTCCGCCAGCACCTGATCGGCGTGATCGAGTGTTTTCTCCAGTGCGTCGTGAGCGGGCGAATCGGCAGGTATCTGTTTTAAAAGCGCGTGAAACTTCAGAATCAGACCCTGCACGCTCTGCAAAAGCGTATCATGCAAGTCTCTCGCGATGCGCTCTCTTTCTTCGAGCCGTTCTTCCATGCGTCCGCGCACTACACGCGCCACTTGTTGCAGCCGCAAGTGATAAATGACAACGAGCACTAACAGAAACAGGATGACTATCAGGCTGCGAAACCATGAGGTTTGATAGTAAGCCGGAGCGATCGTGAAATCGACGAATGCGCCGGTCTCGTTCCACACGCCGCTGTTGTTGCAAGCCATCACGCGAAAGCGATAAGTGCCGGGACCAAGATCGTTATAAAACACCTGGCGGCGATTACCGGCTTCCTGCCACTCGGTATCGCGGCCCTCCAGCATGTAACGAAACAGGATCTTTTCAGGGGCGACCAGGCTTAGAGCGGTGTAGTCGATCTGCAGATCGCGGATCAAAGGTGGTAGTCGCAAAGGTCCGCCCCCAGCGGTGGTTGCGTCGTAAGTTTTGCGATCCACAACGAACTGTTCGATCTGCACGGGTGGCGGAAGGTTGTTGAAAGGAAGATGATTCGGATCGACGAGGTTGACGTCTTCCGTTCCGATCAAAAACCAGAGTTTGCCGTCGATTGATTTCGTGACTTGCGGGCTGAAGTGGTTTGTCGATGCGATGCCCCGCACACCATCCGAGATATCGAAAACAGT